>NZ_KB892181.1:0-62908 GCF_000373685.1 Streptomyces sp. PsTaAH-124
CCCGCGGAGCGGGATACCGCGCGGCAAGCCGCGCGGTAGTGACGGCTCCGCTGGCGCTCCGCCTAATTCCCGCGCAAGCGCGGGAATGGAATTCCGCAAGCGGAATTCAGAACGGAATGCAATTCGCGCAAGCGCGAATTGGAGGCGACCGCGCAAGCGCGATCACCGGGGCTGGCTACGAGGGGGGTGCATCACGCGCGGGCCTGTGTAGGGCTTGGGGTTCCTGCCCACTACCCCTGCAACGAGAGTGACGGACCGTCGGTCCGATCGAGTGCCGGCCCCCACCGCAGTGACGGGCTCCGCTGCGCTCCACCCTGACCACTCCTCCACCCTCTAAACCGGCGAATCACGTTCACCAATACCCCGCCAGCATACCCTGTGAA
This sequence comes from Streptomyces sp. PsTaAH-124, assembly GCF_000373685.1. NCBI lineage: Bacteria > Bacillati > Actinomycetota > Actinomycetes > Kitasatosporales > Streptomycetaceae > Streptomyces > Streptomyces sp. PsTaAH-124. The sequence goes on from NZ_KB892181.1 coordinate 384, forward strand.
CCGTACTAGCGGGCGAGATTCAGTCAAGTATCAGCCTACAGGGGGAAGCTGCCGCGTGGATGATGCATCACTGGTGCTGGGTGTGTAGAGTCTGGGACCAGACACCACCACCCCGGGCCGCCACTTACCGCGCCGGACTCTCATTCATGTTACGCGCCGCATTCCGCGAAAAGGAGAACACGGGAATGGCCGTGAAATTGCGTGAACACCAGATTGAGGCCGTAGCCGCCATCGTGCGCGGCCTCGATATCCCGCCGGGCGGCATTCCCTGGAATGGCTTGCGCGGGCAGGTGCACGCCGCGTGCGGAACGGGAAAGACCATCATCGCGGCGGCCTCCGCAAAGCGGATCGTTCCCAAGGGGCGCGTTCTCGTGGTGGTGCCGACCCTGGATCTCCTGGCGCAGACCGTGAAGGCGTGGCACGGTGCCGGGCACAAGGGGCCGGCGGTCATGGTGTGCTCGCCGCTGGACGACCCGGAGCTGTGGCACCTGGGTGCCCGCTGCACCACCAACCCCGTGCAGTTGGCGCTGTGGCACGGGACCGGGCCGGTGACCATCTTCGCCACCTACCACTCTCTGCCCGTGCTCACGGAGGCGTTCGAGGGCGCTTACGGGCAGAAGCTCGCCCCGGTGGACTTGGCGGTGGTAGATGAGGCTCACCGGACCAGCGGTTCGATGGGTAAGGCGTGGGCGGATATCCATGATCAGACGAAGGTCCCGGCGTACCGCCGGCTGTACCTGACGGCGACGCCGAGGATCTGGCAGGAGCGGCCGCCGCACTGGGAGGTCGCCGAAGGGGTGCGCGACCCGCTGCCGCGTGAGATGGCGGCCTCCATGGACGACGAGAAGGTCTTCGGGCCCGTTCTCTACAAGCTCTCGCTGGCGTCGGCGGTGTCGCGGAAGCTGCTGGCGCGGTACCAGATCATCGTCCTGGAGCTCCAGGACCCGGTCGTGACGCCCGAGCGGCTGATGGGCGAGGAGCGGCACACCGAGGAGGTCCGCGGGCAGCGCCTGGGCGCCCTCCAGGCCGCGTTGCTGCACACCATGGAGCAGCACAACCTCCAGACGTGCATCACCTTCCACCACCGGACGATAGAGGCGCAGGCGTACGCGGAGGGGCTGGAGCGCGTGGCCAAGCGGTTGCACGCCGACCAGCCGGAGCAGTACCCGGCGAAGATCTGGGCGGACTGGCTGTGCGGGGAGCATGTCCCGGAGCGCCGGCGGGAGGTGCTGGGCGAGTTCGGGTCCACCGCCCGGCGGGCGGTGCTGTCGAACTGTCGCGTCCTGGGTGAGGGGGTGGACATTCGGGCGGTGGACTCGGTGGCGTTGCTGGACCCGAAGGGTGCTCCGCACGACATCGTCCAGGCCATCGGGCGTGCGCTGCGTCAGAAACCCGGGCAGGGAAAACTGGCTTCTTTGATCGTGCCGGTGTTCCTCCAGCCCGGTGAAAGTCCGGAGGACATGTTCACGTCGGGTTCGTACCGGCCCCTGGTGAAAGTCCTTGAGGGGTTGCGGGCGCATGACGAGGAGGCCGTCGAACTGCTCGCCATTCCTCAGGAGCCGCAGAAGAATGAGGTGCAGCCGTCCCGGGACATCGGTTCCGAGCCTCGTGACAGTGAGGAGGAAACCCGGCTGCTGCTTCGTTTCGCTGCTCCCAGGGACCCGGTGATGGTCGCGCACTGGGTGTCCTTCAACGTGATCGACACCGAACGGCAGGACTGGGCGCGCGGCTGGGCGAAGCTGAAGGAGTTCACCGAACGTGAGGGGCATGCCCGGGTGCCGTACGAGCACAGGGAGGGCGCGTTCCCGCTGGGGGCCTGGGTCGCGGAGCAGCGGCGGGCGTACGGGGCGGGGCAGATGAACGGCCGGCGCGCGGCGCGGCTGGAGAAGCTGGGCATGGTCTGGAGCGTGGCGGATGAGCGGTTCCAGGAGAACCTGGCCGCGGCCCGGGTGTACTACGAAGGGCACTGGACGCTGTGCGCGCCCCGGTCCGCGTCCGTGCTGGACCGGCCGGTGGGGCAGTGGCTGTCCAACCTGCGCCGTCCCGGAGCGTTGGACGGCAAGCCGGAGTGGGAGGCTGCGCTCCGGGCCGTGGACGAGGACTGGAACCCGTCGTGGTCGGCGGAGTGGCAGCGGCACTACGCCGCGCTGCGCGAGCTGGTGCGCGACGAAGACGGCCCTGCGGTCCTGCCCGGCTTCACCGTGCACGGGATGGACGTGGGGAAGTGGCTGGCCCGGCAGCGGAAACCCGAGGTGTGGGAGGCCCTGGCCGACGGGCAGCGCGAGCGCTTGGAGGCCGTCGGCGTCACCCCGCTCGCCGCTCCGGCCCCGGTGGAGCCGGAGGTGCCCGCGGACCCGTCCACGGCGCCCGTGAGCGCCTTCGAGAGGGGCGTTGTGGCCCTGGCGCAGTACAAGGCCCGCACGGGCTCTGTGACGGTCCCCAGGGCTCATGTGGAGGCGTTGCCGGACGGGACGGAGGTCAAGCTTGGGGTGTTCCTGTCCAACAGCAAGAGCCGACGGGCCAAGCTGCCCCCGGACAGGCTTGACGCGCTGGCCGACCTCGGGCTGGAGTGGGCTGGGGCCTAACAGCGCTCGAGGTGGCGTTTTTCCTCATCGATGCCGGGCACCTGCGATCGCAGGTGCGATCGCACGAAGCCCCCTCACGAGACAGTTGTTACGTTAGAGTGGGGCACCGACTTAGTTGTCAATTAAGTCGCCAACTATGCGCGGTGGGGCCCCCGCCCGGCATGGCGAGAGCCCCTTGCCCGCGCTCAGACGTCGTTCCCAGCTCAGCTGCTCAGAGCTGGGGGCGGCGTCAGTGGTGAGGCCAAGCCCACGTGTGGACGATCTGCCCCACCCAGTACGCGGTGGCCACCACCGGAACCATCCAGAGCCGGATGCTTCTCAGCACCCGCTTCCGCTTCTCCGGCTTCGGCCTTGCGTGCTTCCCCATCGGATCCCCCTCGGGATCGTTGGACCGACACCTGGTGCATCGGACCCCGGATCCGTGGACCCGCCAGTGCGGTCCCTCCGAAGGCTCTTCGCTAGGAAGCGGGCACCAACTTACACGGTGTCAGGGGAAGCCATCGGCGCTTTGAGGAAGGCAAGTTGGCCTTGTGGCACGTGAAGCAGCCCTGTCGTCAGCACAGCGTTACCCGGCCGGGCGGCCGGGCACAGCCCGAAGTGTGAAAACAGTTGGCACTCTAGCGGGTTGACGGGTTCCGACATTTCGGGCGGACAGGCGGCCGGGTGACTCAGCGTAAATGAAATCGCACGAGTGACTCGCATCACATGTTCGGTGCTACTTGCTGTTCGGCACCCGCGTGAAGTTCATCACCGTCAGGCCCCGGGATGGCTGACCTTCCCGGGGCCCGCGGTCTCCGAGGCGGGTCAGATATCTCCGGCCGCCGTGGCGGTGAGCCAGTCGGCGGCTTCGGCGTCGGTAATGAGCGGCACCTGGGCCGGGTGGGCGTCGCCATCCTGGACGACGTGGACGCGCCCTGGGAGCGGGCTGCTCGTGGGATCGGCGCAGACTGAGAAATCGAGCCGCGCGGTGACGGTACCTGGCACTACGGTCCAGGAATGACGACATCACCCTGGCAGCCGCTCTCCGACCGCGAGGCCGGGCTTCCTGTAGACCGGACAGTCCATGACGGAGTTCCCGAGCACCTGGAACCAGGGCTGCGGTCATGGGTACGGGAGGCGGTGGTGACGGAATCCCTTGTCCACCGCGTCGTAGCCGCGTTGAGATTGAGCAGCGAAACCCACGCCTTCGACAACGGCCGTCTCCCGTCGAGCGCACGTGATCTGTCCAGGGTGCCCGTCAACCTGCTTCTCGACGTCGTCGACTGTCTGCTCTACCTCGATGTCGGTGAGGTCGCCCATCACGAGTACCTCGTCAAGCACCCGAACTCAGCCTCTCCCCTGGCGGCAGTACTCTCTAGGCCCCCGAAGTTCGTGGATCCGGTCAACACACTGGACGCGCTCCTCGGTGATGCCGCCTCCGCCTACCAAGTTCGCGAGGCCGACGACGCCTCGCACGCCGGCCTGGAGCGGGTTGTCGACGCCACCGTCGCCGACTCCGCCGTCATGGCCATGCAGCAGGCCGAATCCTCCGGCCGCAACGATGCCAGCTTCTATCTACGCAGCTCCTGGGCCAAGGCGTACGCCCTGCACCCCGACGCAAGTGGCGCTTACGTCGATGCGGTGCGGGCAGTGGAAGATGTCGCGATCCCCCTGTACGCGAGCGCCGATCCCCGGGCGACCCTCGGCTCCGTCATCCGTGAACTGGATCGCAACGCAACGGCCTACTCGATGGTGATCCTCGACAACAATGCGGTCCCCGCCAAGGTCGAAACGATCCTCTCCCCCATGAAACTTCTCTGGCACGGACACCGCGACCGACACCCCGGAGGACAGACCAGCGCACCCATCACCCCGGAAGCCGCCAAGGCCGCCGTCCACATCGCGGTGCTCCTCGTTCAGCTCCTCAGCACTTCCGCGGTGACGAGGAGCCTTCCACCTCAACCGTGACAGCCCACGGCAAGAAGTGAAGCCGCTATCTCCTAGCACTCCGGCCGCCCTGTTTGAGATAACCACGGACGATGGCCTCCTGGCCGCTGCGAGGCCGGAAGTAGACGCGCTGCTGCGCTGCCTCGATCTGAAGCCGGTTGAGAAATCCGACCGTCTCCTCGGTGGCAGTACTCATACCGTTGCGGGGCGTCCTGCCGACCAAGAGATGCTTGGGGCCGAAAGGCAGCACGATCGCGGTGGAGTCACCAATTGCAACAGGGAAAGTGGTTCTGGTTTCACTCTGCTGAATAGCCAGGGCCGGGGTGTCGCCCAGGAGGAACTCCCCAGCGGCGGGCACCAGGATCTCCAACCCTGCGCTGCTGATCATCTCCTTCGCCTTGTCGAAGGTGACCTCGATCCGCGCCCGGAAGTCCGCGCCGTTCTCGAAGTTCGTCAGGTGCGGACTCAAGATCTGGTCCGCCGCCGCAGCCAGGCCCTGCGGTCCGGGAAGGTGAAGTCCGCTGCGTTGCAGTACCGCGAGGCGCAGCAGGTCGGACTGATCGGTAAGCAGGGCCGTGCGATGTTCGGTGTAGACCCTGGCGAAGGTACGTTCATGGACGTTGCGGAAGTGCAGCGAGCGGACCAGATGCAGGGCGATCAGGTCCTTCAGAGTCTGCACATGCTGCTCGTGCTGGAAGACGTCGCCCCGTTCCACCGCGCGCGCGGCCTCGGGTATCCGTGTCTCGAGCTTGCCCCACACCTGTTCCAGGGAGGCGGAAGCGAAGCGGGCGAAGTACTTGACCTTGCCGCACTCGCGCGGACTCGCCACCTTGTGCAAACGGTCGGGGTGGTCAAGGTCGAAGGGCACGAGCTTGAACCCATGGCTGCCAAACGGAGTGGCGAAGCGCTTGAGCAACACCTTAGAGATCACGTGCTGACCGACCACGTGGCGATCGGCCTCGGGCCGCAGTTCCTCGATCCGGGCATCGATCTGCTGCGCCGCCACCAGCCACGGATTGGATGATCCCTCGTTCATACGCCCAGTGTGGCAATCAGGTCCGACAGGCGAGACGCATTTTCCGTCTGCCCTCAGCTCGTGATCGCCCGACAGCCGTAGAGGGAGCCGATGAAACCGGGCTGGCACGCCGTCCGGATCAGCACGGTCAGCAGGAAGCCCTGACGGGGCAGGACGTGCTCCCAACCCAACACCCACCAGTCGTTGTGCATGGCCAGGTCCCGGCACGGCCCGGGAACAGACGTCCTCTCAGTCATCCGCAGCTCTTCCTCGAAGACACCTCGATGCTCGCAGCGTACGCAGCGAGACGCGGCAGGTTCTCACGGACGTCCCACCCACGCCTGGTGCTGGGGGGCGACGTGCAGCTGCTCTCGGAGACGGCCACGCAGGACACCGACGCGGGTGCGGCCCTCCAGGACCTGCAATCCGCTGTTCGCCGGATTCAGGAGGCGCCGGTCGATGAGGAGCGGCGGGCGCAGCCACGTCCCGTGGTCTTCCCAGTGCCGGCCGACTTCCGGGGGTCGCACCTTGACCCAGTGCACCGGGTGCTGTGCGACGTGCTCGATCAGTCCGGCTTCGCTCTCACCAGTCGGCATGGTGTGGAAGTCTACGGTCGGAATCGTCTGAAGCGTCCAGGTGATCGCACTCAGCTCGAGGTGGCCGTAGTCGTCCACGAAGGGGCCGTGGTCGCCGTGCTCGAAGAGGAAGTCCCGCAGCACGTCGTCCGGCCACCGCAGGTTGGCCAAGGCCGGATCAGTACGGAAAAGTTCGAAGCTGCGGCCGCCCTCCTGACGGCGCTCCATCAGCGAGCTGAGGTCGTTGAGGTTCATGCCACCAGATCTACCGGAGATCGCTGACAGTGCTCCCCCTGTTCCCGGTCTGGTGGGGTCTTGTCGGCTGCCTGGCGGCGGTCACGGCTTCTGTGAGGCGGTCCAGCCGGGCGTAGAGGGCCTGTACGAGGCGGGCGCGGTTCTGGACGCAGCGGGTGGTGCCCTGGAGCGGGGCGGCCAGGCGGCCGTCGGCTTCGCGGAGGATGACTTCGGCGAGGGCGCCGCGGCCGTCGCTCTTGGGCAGGGCGGCGGCGAGACGCCGGACGTCGGCGGCGACCGCGCGGGCGTGCCCGGTAAGCTGGAGGGCGATCTGCTCGTAGTCGCAGGGAGCGAGGTCCGGGTCCTTCCACGCGAGGACGGCGGTGACGAGGGCCTCGTGCGGGGCACGGTCCAGGGGCAGTTCGGCGTCCATCAGGCCCTCGGGATCGTGGAGCACGGCGTAGGCCCCGTTCACCGCAGGCCCGCTGCGTCGTCGGCCTGGTCGTGGTCGCCCCTGTCGGCGTCCGGGTCCGGGTCGACGAGGAAGCGGGCGTAGCCGCGTACGGCGCGCTCCAGCAGCGCGGGGGAAGGCCGGCCGAAGTCGGGTCGCTGGAGGCCGGGTCCGTCGGGTGCGGGTCCGGCGGGTGTGGGTGCGCTCATGGGCACCGCCTCCGTGTGCTGAGTGGTCGCGTCGGTGTCGTTCGACGCTACGGACGTGCCCGGTCCGTCTTCAACGAGATTGCGGGAAATTGCGGAAGTTCACCCCAGGGCGTCGATCGCGGCCGTGATGCGTTCGCGGGCGGCGTCGCTGTAGACGGCCATCTCCGCGAGGCCCGCGAACGCCTTGGCGTAGTCGGCGAGCTCGCGCGGCTGCGTCACCTTGATCTCCGCCGTCAGCGTCTCCACCACGGCCACGGTGTCGTCGTGGAGGTAGAACGCCTCCAGCGGCCACACGGTGCGCTGCGCGGTGAACGGGATGATGCCCAGTGAGACCGAGGCGAGCGGCATCACCGCCAGGAGGTGGCGCAGCTGCCCGCGCATCGCCTCGGGGTCGGCGGTGCGGAACCGCAGGACGGACTCCTCCATGAGCACGACGTAGCGGTGGCCGCCCTCGTAGAGGAACCGGGAGCGCGCGACCCGGGTGGCGACGGCTTCGGAGACGTCGTTCGGCGTGCCCTGGAACGTCGTGATCTGCCCCATCAGGGCGGTGGCGAAGGCCGGCGTCTGGAAGAACCCGGGCGGGACGTTGGAGACGTAGACCCGGCAGACGCGGGTCCGTTCGTGCAGGGTGTTCCAGTTCTGCTGGACCTTGCGCATCCCGTCCTTGTGGATGCGGCGCCACTCCAGGTACATCGAGTCGACGGCGCGGGCGGTGGCGATGAGGTCGTCGGCCTGGTCGTCCGCGCCGCACGCCGCGCACCAGGCGCGGATGTCCGCGTCGGAGGGCGGGGCGTCGCCCTTCTGGATGCGGGTGGTCTTCGCCGGGTGCCAGCCGCACCGGGCAGAGAGGTCCCTCCCGGAAAGGCCGGCGTCCTTGCGCAGGTGCTGCAAGCGCACGGCCAGCGCCTCACGGGCGGCCTGTGCACTGGACGATGGGGATGCGCTCACGGTGCTCTACTCAGCGGGCCTGGACGGTGTACTTCTCGTGCGGGATGCCGCGCTCCCACACGGTCTCAAAGGCGGCGTGGCACAGCGCGACGGCGGCCGGGTCGGTGGTGCGTTCCTTGCCGTCCGGTGCCCAGTCGCCGGTGCCGGTGAAGTGGTGGAACTGCACGAGCCGGTCGTCCAGGAGCCAGAAGTCGTTACCGGGCAGAGCGATGTCGGAGGCGCGGCGGCGGGGCAGCCAGCGCACGTCTTCCCCGGCCTGGAGGTTGAGCGGGGTGATGGCGTGCTCGTAGCGGATGTAGTCGGTGACCGGCTCGGAGACGATCCGCGTGCGGCGCATCACCACGCCGCGGGCGACCGCGCCCTGCACGAGCGGCATCCACTGCGGCCAGAACGAGCGGGCCGGGTCGAGGTTCGGGACGCCGGTGCGCAGGAAAATGGCGTAGTCGTCCCTCTCGTCACCGACGGCGTACAGGTCGCGCATCTCCAGGTGGACCGCCGTGTGGTGGGTGTCGGCGAGCAGCTCAGCGAACGTCGCGGTGTTCAGCTGCTGCGCGTTCAGCGGCATCGCACGCCTCCCTCAAGATCTGCACCATGCGGGACGGAATCCGGATCACCCGCTCGTGCGGCGGGATCCCCGTCTTGTGGCCGGCGACCCACTCGGTGGAGCCGACCAGGGACTTGAGGAGGGCGTCGGCTTCTTCGCCCTGGAGGACCAGGTCCGCGCTCTCCTCTTCCACCCAGACCGTCGGTGAACCCTCTCCGCCGGTGTTGGGGTCGATCCCGACGAACCGTAGCGTCATCACGTACTCCCCTGTGAGTCGGTTGCGCGTAGTTGCGCGATGACCGTCCCGCGCTGCGGTATCGGCGTCAAGGGCGCCGACCAGGGCGGGGTTTGGTCCGTCCGGGTGATCAGGGGACGCGACTCCGGTGTCGGAAGGCCCACTCCCCCTACCGTGCGGCCATGGAAGACTCCCAGATGCCTGAGCCTTTGCGGCAGGCGGTTCACCAGCTCGTCTCCGAAGTGGTCATGAACTGCCAGGAGGTGCTGCGCTACACCGAGCCGGACCTCGCACGCGACTGGAAGCGCATGACGCTGATCCGCGCCACGGACGCCTCCGACACGATGGACACGGCGACCATGCTGATCGCCGCGTACTGCCAGCACACCGGCATGGCTCTGGACACCCTCGCGTCATACCTCCAGACCCGGCAGCAGCGCAGCCGGGCGGCCGGCCCGCGGGATGCGGAGCGGCACGAAGTCGCCGGGATGCTCGGCACGCCGCGGCCAGCCGATGACGACCAGGACGCCCAGATGTGGTTCTCGGTCGGCCAGGGCTACGCGGGAGACGGACTGATGTCCGAGCCGGATGAGCAGCGGCTGTTCACTGAGGCGTGCCTGCACGGGCTGCGGGCCAAGCTGTGCAACGACCTCGGGTCGCTGGACCGCTTGCCTCCGGAGATGGCCGCGATGGCCCGCCGGGTCGCGGAGTGCCTCGAAGTGCCGGAGCCGGCTACTGCGTGACGGCGGGGGCCGCAGCGTCGTTGGACGGTGCGACCCCCGAGCCGGGCCCCGGGGACGTCATGGCTGATCCCCCCGGGGCCCGTGGTGTGTCCGGCCTGTCAGATCTTCCCGGCCGCCGTGGCGGTGGCCCAGTCGGTAGCTTCGGTGTCGGTCATGAGCAGGACCTGCGTCGGGTGGGCGTTGGTGCCCTGGACGACGTGGACGCGGACTGGCGCATGCGGGTGCTGGGCGACCAGCTCGGGGACGTGAAGAAGGCGATGAACGACCTTCGCCGCAAGCTGCCCGAGCGGTGACGTCCGTCAGACGGCAGCGGCGGTGCGTACCGTGGGCTCGTGACCACACCCTCCGATGACGCGGCCAGGCCGGTGCCGGTGCGGGTCGTGCTGCCCGCCGACCCGGTACTCGGGCAGCTGGAGCAGGAGGTCGTGGCGCGGTTGTGGCGGCGACGGCAGACCGGGACGGGCTGGGTGTACCTCGTGGGGCTGCCGTCGTACCGGGACCTCGAGGACGGCGGCGTGGAGGCCGCGGAGTACCGGGTGTGGGTCCGGGCGCCCGAGCACGTGCGGCCGGTCGACGGCATCGACTACGACCAGGTCCCCACCGAGCCTCTTCCGTCGGCGCCGACGTCGACGGTGCGCGAGGTCCTTGGGGAGCGCCGGCCTTCGGGCTGGGTCCTGGCGAAGGTGCGCGAGGGACGGGGCCCGGCACGCGGGGTGCTGCACGCCCCGGACTGCGAGGAAGCGCCGCAGGGCGCACCACTGCTCGATGTGCAGCGCGCCCTGGACGTTGCGGAGAACCCGGGGACGCAGCTGTGCACGCTGTGCGGGTGCGCTCAGGAGCTGACGCCGATGCTGTGCGGCTTCGACCACATCGGCGACGCCTGACGCGCGCCGGTCAGGGCGTGTCGCCGGAGTAGCAGAAGCGGCACACCACGCCCGGACCGCCCGATGGGCGCGGGTCGTCGGGGCTCGGGTCGTACAGCGCCCGGCCGCCGGGCCACCGGCCCAGCTCGGTCATCAGGGCGACACCGTCGTCTATCTCTTCCGGCCGCCAGCCCGTGATGTCGAGCAGCAGCCCGTCCAGCGGCCCGCCGACCAGGGCTGCGTACGTCTGGTGCGGCAGTGGGCCGGGGTGGGGGTCGTCGTGGTCGCAGCCGTACACCCGGCCGCGCAGCAGCTGCTCGTCATCGTCGTTCATCCGGCCAGCCTCGCAGCCACCACCGACAACCACCCCGGCCTCCGAGGCCGCCGGCTACCGGCGGCGCCCGATGCCGAACCGGCTGCGCGGCTTCACCGCCGGTGCTTCCGCGGCCGCACCGCCGGACCCCGAGCACTCCCAGGCTACGGGCCCGCCCTGCCCGCGGCATCCACCCAGCCGACGCGACGGGGAGCTGCCCCGGCCCGTATCAGGGGACTGGCCTGTCCTTGTCCGGTCGATGGCTGGCCCGGCCGCAGCCATGGCCGGGCCTGCCTGTACACGGGCGACGCGTCATAGATGGCCACTTCCCGAGAAGACGGTCCGTCGCACTGGCAGGTCCGCTAGAAGAAGAGTCATGACGCAGCCGAGTGATCCTCTTCTGGTCGAGACGATCTGGCGGGCGGCGGACCTGACACGGGCCTACCTGGCCCAGGACCGCGCCCGGGTCGCGGCCTGCCTCGTAGGCCTGGACAGCGGCCTCCTGGACCGGGTCCACGACTGGCTGATCCTCGATCACGACCAACTCTTCCAGCAGCTGGGGGAACCGACCATGACGGTCTCCCGCCTCAAAGCCACAGCAGCCCTCGCACCGGCGGAGATCGAGTTTGCGACGAGCACGGCCATCCACCGGGTCGCCGCAGGAGAGACAGGACTCGCCCTCGCACTAGAGAGCCTGGGGCAGCTGGACCGGATCCACGCCCTCACGGTGTGCATGGCGGTCATGCTGCTGGACGCCTACGGGCGCGGCGGCGCCCTCGCGGAGATCGACGAGATGACCGCGGGCTACGAGGAAAGGGGCTTCCTCCGTCCCTACCCGGCCGTCTGACCGGCCGGGCGTGCCTTGCCGACCCGCCCGGCAACAGGTGGTGCGAGGTCGCCTCGGCCTGATGTCACGAGCCCGGTCTCGGCGGGGGCCCGTCGCCCGGCTGCTGATGCTGTGTTCCTGCTCCTAATGGCGCCGGGCGGCCGGTCCGGCTGGGTCGGCGGCCGCGGCCCTGGGCCGAGCGGGAGATCGGCGTCTCGACGGTGCGCGCCACCTGCGCCGGATGTCCGGAGCGCGTGACGCGCGGGTGCGGACCAGCTCACTGCGCGGTGCGTTGAGTTGCGGACGATGTAACGCACTCCCCACCGGGGGGGCGCACCGAGGAGTTGCACGGCATCGTCGGCGGGCGCGCCGGTCCGCCCGATGCACCGCACCGAGCGCACCGGATGCCGGGATGCTTTGGGCCCCCCACCGGTGGAGCGCACCGAGTGGACCGCTCGATCCCCACCACCGTTGGTCTCCGCTCCCCTCCGTGCACGGCGCGCGGTGGAGTCCATCGCGTCCGCTCACCCCTGACGGCGCCGGCGCAGGCGCGCGGTGCGCCACGGGTTCGGCCGGCCGCCGGGGTACTGCCGGGAGTGGGAGCGGCGCCGGGCGGGTGGCGGCTTCGGCGACGGGTACAGCGCCATACGCAGCCGGGCGGCGTCGGCGAGCTGCTCCAGGCGCTCGCGCTGCTCCGGCGAAAGGTGCGGCGGGGTTGGGGCAACCATGGGGGCCTCCGTGCTTGAGGGGGCGGTCCCTGGCACCGTCACCGCTCCCGGGTGACTTCGGGGATGGGCGGCCGGTCGCATCCCGGCACCTGGCGCGGTGACTTCGTCGTCCGTCCCGCCGTGCGGACCGCGCGTCCCGTCACGGCCGGAGGCCCTGTCCTTGGCCGGGGTCGGGCTGCTGACGCTGCTGCTCGTGCTCCTGGCCGTGGCCGTCGACCGGACTGGCCGGGTCGGCGGCCGGGGCCTTCCGGTCCTCCATGACGCGGCGGCGGGCGTCGGCGGCGCGGGTATAGGCAGCGAGCCGCTCCAGGTTCTTCGGCGTGCGCAGCCACGTCGCCGCATCGGTCGTACGGCCCTCCAGGTACTCCTCGGGCATCGCGGCCTGTTGGTGGGCCTGGACGGCGGCGGCCCGCTGCGCCGGGGACTGGGCGGCGTCCCGGTCCGGGTGGTCGACGGCGTGGGGAGCGGACGCTGTCTCGCCCTCGAGTTCGCGGTGATCGGCGGATGCGGAGACAGCCGAGGTCGTCGTCGCCTCGTTGGCGGTGGCGGTGGCGGTGGCGGTGGCGGTGTCGGCTCGGATGCGGGCGTCGCGGATCGCGTTCTGCACGGCAAGGCTGGCGACCCGGGCGCGCTCGTAGCGGCTTGACTCCCGCGGCGGCGTGCCTCCGGCGGGAGCGATCCACCACCGACTAGGCAGCGGGAAGTCGGCGGTGTAGGTCATCCGGTCCGCCGCCGGCGCTTCCCGGCCGGGCTTGGTGACCGTGTGGCGGCGGGAGTAGCGGAGCAGGGCCCGGTGGGCGATGTAGTCGTCCAGGCCGCGGGTGAACTCGCGGCCGCGCAGTGTCTCCAGCAGGTGCCGGCGCGCTTCGGCCAGGATGTGGCGCCGGGCGAACTTCTCGCGCACGGTGAAGGCGACCGCGGCGACGTCGACGGCGGCGAGCGCCACGTCCACGGTGGGATCCACCCGCGCCCGGATCGCCGCTCCGGCTGCCCGGCACCTGTCCAGGAGGCCGTCGATGAGCTGCTGGCCGAAGCGGAGGATCGCGGAGGCGCGCCACCACGCGAGCAGCTGCGCGAGCGGCTTCGGTTTCTTCTTCGCGGGCCGGGTCTCCTGCGCCGCCCACCAGCCCAGTTGGTGACGGCCGCGCTCGCCGGGCAGGTGGCCGTGGTCCTTCACGTACTGGTCGGTGAGCGTCTCCAGGGCGTCCTCGATGCGCTGGCGGCGGGACGCCGACCAGTTGATGAGGTCCTCGGGCACTCCGGCGATCTCCATGACCGGCCGCAGGCCCGGTGTGACCTCGCGCGGCACGGTCGCCAGTCCCAGGGTTCCGCACACCTCGGTCGTCATCGTCAGGGTGTAGAGCGTCCCGGCGGCCACCACGTTCTGGTAGAGGCGGTAGGTGTCCAGAGCGCCCCAGACCGGATCGCCGTCGGCGCGCAGGCGCTGGACGCGGTTGAGGATCAGGCAGTGCTCGTGCAGGAGCGGCAGTCCGTCGCGGTTGTCGATGTGCCGGAAGGCGGCGACCACGAGCGCCGGTGTCTTCGCGCGGCCGCGGCCTGACGCCCACCGGGTCTCGGCAACCTCATCCTCCAGCCAGCGCAGCGCGGCGTCGACGGCCCGCTCGTGGGCCCGCTCGATGACCCGGCGCACGGTGGCGTCGCCCAGCGCCCACAGCACGACCAGGGACGCCTGCGGCCGGAAGGTGAAGTCCATGCCGAGCAGCGGCGTCTGCTTGCGGGCCTCGATCTCCTCGATCGGCTGCCCCAGCACCGTCAGCCGGCGGGCCGTGGCCGCGTCGACGCCGTCGTCCAGGAGGCCGCGCTCGATGCGGTCGGCGTCCGGGTGCCGGCCCTCGCCGAACAGCAGCTCCAGCTGACGCCCGGACACCTGGCCGCCCTCGGTGAGCCCCAGCGCACGCAGACCACGCCCCAGCCACCGTCCCGGTGGGAGCCCGGCCAGCTCCTGGGCGGCCTTCAACGACTGCCCGGCCGGGCGGCGGCCGTCCCCGAACGCCACTCCGCGTATGTAGTACCGCCACGCGTTACGCCTCTGGATCTTCGCGACACTCAGCATCGCCACAGCACACACCTGCTCTGACCAGCAAAAAAGCGCGATCCCGTGAGACGGGAGACTTCACCGGAACTTCACGGCCGATCCCGCCCGGCGGGCATCCGTGGCGACGCCGTGGCCGCCCGGCGGACACCACCAAGGCCATGTAAATGCTGCGCGGCCCCCAGTCACACGCGCCTCACCACCGGAAACCGTCAGCAGACGACTCCACCGTCAACCAGCGCACATCTACGCACCTCTCCCCCACCCGGCGGCCAAACACGCCGTCCCCCTGAACCACGTCACCGACTCTCCGCCCCCGGCAGTGCCGGGGGCTTCTTGCTGCCTGGAGGACCGACGTGCCGACCTACGAGATCCTGCCCCGCTTCACCACCGACCTGGACCGCCTCACCCCAGAGCAGCGCCGCCGCTTCCGCCAGACCGTGACCGCCTTCGTCGAGGACCTGCGCACCGGCCGCTTCCGCGCCGGCCTCCGCGTCAAGCGTGTCCAGCGCGCGCCGGGCATCTACGAGCTCACCTGGTCCATGGGCGCTGGCCCCGCGGGCCGCGCAACGTGGGAGTACGGGGCGCCGATACTTCCCGGCACACCGCACGTCATCTGGCGCCGCATCGGCGACCACAGCATCCTCACCGGCCCTTGACCCACAACCACGTATCCACGAGGCGCCTGTTTCGCCCCAGCGTTCCGGTGGGATTCCGCGACGGGCACGGCCAAGGTGATGGGCCGCTGTTCCGAGGCACACAAGGGGCCGGTGAGCGACCAACGCCTGCACTACCGATGTGACTTACCCGTCTC
Organism: Streptomyces sp. PsTaAH-124; assembly: GCF_000373685.1. Taxonomy (NCBI): domain Bacteria; kingdom Bacillati; phylum Actinomycetota; class Actinomycetes; order Kitasatosporales; family Streptomycetaceae; genus Streptomyces; species Streptomyces sp. PsTaAH-124. The sequence continues at coordinate 15,446 of NZ_KB892181.1, forward strand.
ACGGGTGACGGGCATACCTGTTCCCGGGCGCGTCGTGCCGCAGGAGCGCTACGAAGATCGCGACCGATCGCGATCTTCGAGAAGGAGTTCCTCATGCGTGGCCGAACCGTGGCCCTGCTCGCTTCACTGACCGGCCTGCTCCTGACAACACCGACTGCCGCGGCCACCGGGCACGGCGCCGGTGCGGTCCCGCACCAGCCGGTGCGGGCGCCGGGGCAGACGGTGACCCTGCCCGTCCGCGACGCCCTGGCCCAGCTGCCCGTGCGCGAGGAGGATCGCACCGGCTACCAGCGCGCCAAATTCAAGCACTGGATCGACGCCGACCGCGACGGCTGCAACACTCGTGCCGAGGTCCTCAAAGACGAAGCTGTCGCTCCCCCCGAACAGAGCCCGAAGTGTCGGCTCACCGGGGGTGTCTGGTACTCCCCCTACGACGACCGCTACATCGAAGGGGCCAGCGGCCTGGACATCGACCACCTCGTCCCCCTCGCCGAAGCATGGGATTCCGGCGCCAGCGCCTGGACGCCCGCGGAACGCGAGGCCTACGCCAACGACCTCGGCGACGACCGCGACCTCATCGCCGTCTCCGCCGCCTCCAACCGGTCCAAGGCCGACCAGGACCCCTCCACCTGGCTGCCCCCGGCCACCGGCTACCACTGCACCTACGTCACGGACTGGATCGCCGACAAGACCCGTTGGAGCCTCACCATCGACAGTCCCGAACAGACCGCACTGGCCGAGGTCCTCGAAGACTGCCCCGATACCCCGATCACCGTCACCCTCGCCCGGTAGAAGCAGGGCCCCTGCCCGCGCCGCGTCGCCGGTGATCCCTCGCCCAGTGACGCGGCGCTGCTGGTCGGGCGGGAACTGCTCTGCGGCCAGTTCTCCAAGTGGGAAGGGGTCTGCGGTTGTCAGTAGTGCTGTTCCCGGTAGACGCCGTCGGTGTCGGTGTCCCGGCTCCAGTCGCCGAAGCTCGTGTTGCCCATCTCCAAGTTGATGACGAAGGAGCCCGCTGCCGCGAGGGTAATCCTGAACGGGGCGTCGTCCTCGCCAGGCAGGTTGTTCACCGCCAGCAGCGCGAACTCCGCCGAGGCCAGGGCCTGTTCGTCGGCGATGAGGAGGAAGGGGTTGTCGGGCCAGTCCTCGTTGTCGCGGCCGACCCGCTCCTGCAACTGCCCGGCGGTGAAGCCCGCATAGGTCGGGTTGTCGATGACGGTGACCGACTCGTAGTGCTCCGAGCCGCCTTCGAGTGACTGGAGAAGGCGCGCCCACTCGCCTGGTTGGTCGAAGGACGTGCGGACCAGGAGGGGGCCGTCGGCCTCCTCGATCACGGGGGCCGTCGGCCCAGGGGTGGCGCCGGTGCGGTCGCCGGGGATGACCTGGATGAGGAAGCGGGGCTTTTTGCCGTCCGTCGAGCGGTCGCTGGCGTGGACGCGGACCAGATACGGACCGGGCCCTGCGGTGGCGAGGTTCTCCTTGCGTACCGGTGTGTATCCGCTGTCGCACAGGGCGAGGAAGCCGGTCGAGGAAGCCACGGTGGTCTCCTCGACCTCGTCCCAGCCGCTCTCGGCCCCCGGGTCGGCGGCCCCTGCGTAGAGAGTGACGACGGGATTCTCCAGGGCGCTTCCGGCGTCGATGAGCAGCCAGTCCTTTCCGGCCGTGAGGAGTCCGCGGCCGTGCGGCTGAGGGTCGCCGGTGTCGGGATCCATGACGGTCAGGTCGCCCCACTCCTTCATCTTCAAAGGGCGGGTGCGGCCCTGCAGGTGCGGCCAGTTGGAGCGCGGCATGGAGAACCCCCGTCGTCTGTGCGGTGCCCGCCGGTCACATGCTGTCGGGTGACAGTCTGGCAGGCGCGGTGCCGGTTCTACTTGATGCGGACGTAGTAGGCGTCGCCGTTCAGGACGCGCTGGCTCTTGTAGAAGCCGCCGAGGCGGGCGCCGGCACTTCGGTTGTCACCCGCGGAGATGATGCGGGTGCTGCCCCGGCTGGGGTTGCCGCCTTCCTTGCTGGCGGCGAAGGGGTACTCGTCGCAGTCGTACTTCTTGGGGTTGGGGTTGTGGACCTTGGCGCACATGGCCTTGCGGTGGGCGGCGATGGTCTTGGCGTCGGTGATGCGGTGCAGGGGTGTGGAGGCGCCCGGGTGGCCGGCGATCTTGCGCTGGGCGTCGTAGATGTGGTTCGCGGACTGCTTCACCTGCCGGTCGGTGCGGGAGAGGGTGAAGGAGGGCGCGAAGGAGGGGAAGACGCAGCCGGGGTTCTTGGTGCGCTTCTTGGCGCCCCAGAAGGTGTCGTCGCAGCGGTACTTGGCGCTGTTGTAGGTGAAGCCGCCGGGCGTGTAGCCGGGCTTGGTGAACGTGAACCGGTAGGAGGCCGGGCTGGTGAGCTGCTTGTTCTTCGCGACGCTTGCGGCGTAGCCGACGGTGCCCTTGCGTGCCGGGCCCAGCGTGGAGCCCTGGGGGAACTTCACGGCGGTCTTGACGCCCTTGCCGCCGCCGACGGAGACGTTGATGCGGACGCCGCCGGCGTTGACCAGTGCGGCTTTGCCGACGGTGAAGCTCTCGCCCCACTTGAGCTTGCTGGACTGCAGCGTCATGGAGTGCTTGATGTCGAAGGTGGCCGAGCCGACCGGCTTGCCGTTCTTCAGGATGTTGACCCGGGCGCCGATGTCCATGCACATGCTCGTGCGGGTGAGGGTGATGGTGTTGATCCTGCAGCTCGCGGCTGCGGCCGTGGAGGTGTAGGCGGTCTTGACCGGGGCGGTCCGGGTGACGGTGATGCTGTACGTGGCGGGTGCGGCCTGCGCGCTGGTGGCGCTGATGCCGGTCAGGAGGAGCGTCGCGAGAGCAGTTCCGACGGCTGCATTTCGTGGTGCGCTGGTCCGCATGAGCATGTCCCCTCGTTGGTGGAAGGACGGCACCGGGTCAGGGCAGCCGTCCGTGCGGCGGAAACACTAAGCGCCCCAACGTCCGCGTGTTCAAGCTTTTTTGGGGATGTGCGCATTTTCGGACATGCTGAGGCTCTGACTCCGCATATGGAGGAAAAGCCCGTTCGGGCACAGCCTGAGATGGAGTGTCCTCCAGGTACGCCAGGCCTCATTCATCCGTCCCAGCACACTTCGGAGCGCGCGGTCACGGCCTCGCGCGGCCGCGGACCGGACCGGATCAGATACCGGGAACACGGCCGAAAAGCCGGTCTTGACGCAGCAGTGAGGTCCCCCGCCGGCGCTCGCCCCACACCGGGCTCCCCTGCCCACGCGCGAGTGGGCCTGGTATCACCGCTGGTACCAGGTGGCGCGATGACCGCCGAGGCCGGCGTCATCTCCGCCAGCAGGCCCAGCGCCCGCGACCAATACGTCGAGGCCGGCGACGCTGCCCAGCCGCCGGGTGACGCTGCGGACAGCGGCTACCCTTCCGATCGGAAATTGATCAGGCGAGCTGGGTAGGGGCTGGGACAGGTAATGAGACGTCAGCAGCGTTGGTGGGGCGTGACGGTGACGGCGGGCGCAGTCCTGGTCGCGGTGGCCGGGTGCTCGGACAGCGGCGTCGGCGGCGCGTCGGCCGGGGCAGGGGACGACAAGCCGTCCGCGGCCCCGACCCGCGGGGCCGGGGGCGGTCGCCAGACGGAGAAGTCGGCGCTGCCCGGTCTGCCCACCGCGTCGGTCGCGCGGAAGGAACTGGCCGGGCTGAAGACGGCGGCGCCGGCGTCCATGCGGGGATACTCGCGGGCGAAGTTCCCGCACTGGGCCGAGCAGGGCGAGCGCTGCGACACCCGCGAGACCGTCCTCGGCCGGGACGGGACCGCCGTGAAGCGTGACGCCCAGTGCCGGGCCGTGTCCGGGAAGTGGGTCTCCGTCTACGACGGCAAGAAGGCAACCGCCGCCTCCCAGCTCGACATCGACCACACCGTTCCCCTGGCCAACGCCTGGCGCTCCGGCGCCGCCGCCTGGACCCAGGAGCAGCGCAAGGCGTTCGCGAACGACCTCGCCCACCCGCAGCTGCTGGCGGTGTCCGCGTCCTCGAACCGGCAGAAGGGCGACCAGTCCCCGGACCAGTGGGCGCCGCCGCTGCGCTCGTACTGGTGCACCTATGCCCGGTCCTGGGTATCCGTGAAGTCCACCTACCGCCTGACCATCACCGCGGCCGAGCGGACGAAACTCAGAGAGATGCTGGACACCTGCTCATGACCCACGACAACCACAGCAGCAGTAGCGACGACACGGTCCCGCCGCAGAACGGCGACCGGCTGGTCGATGGCGTGCAGGCCGGGCCGGGCGGTGCGATGACCGACGAGGTCGGCGTCATCACCGGCGACCTCACCCTCGCCACCACCGCCCTGCCCGACGGCCGGGCCCGCCTCGACATCCAGTACACGGACGCCGACGAGTGGTACACCCTCACCGGCAGCCCCGCCCCCGTCCCGCCCGGCGGACTCCAGGCCCTGCACCACGAGGCACTCAACCGCATCCGCCGCGGCGACGGCGCCCAGGCCCCGCACTGACCCAGCCGCTCGGGCACCAGCACCGGCTCAGCACGTACAGCACGGCAGCGCAGCAGCAGGCACTCGCCCCAGGAGCCCATCAGCGCCGGCGCTCGCCCGCCGCTGTACGTGCTCGTCCGGCGGGAGCGGCCGGGCGCCGGGTTCGCTGCCGGGGCATGCTCGAGGTGAGCTGAGGGGCGGTAGACAGGACGGTGTGAGTCCAGGCGGTGATCTGCCCGATGAGCGTCTTCCACCGGCCGGGGCCATCGGCGGTGAAGGACGTCACCAGCAGGGCCGGCACACTGGCCAGCACGACCGGCGCGATCAGCGCCGCACTCAGCGCAGCGATCAGAGAGCGAGCAGGAAGAGCGGCCAGGCGCAGGAGGATAGGCATCAGTTTGTCCCGTCGGTAGACGACTCGGCCCCGGTCGGGCCTGGCAGCACCATGACCCGCACTCCAGCAGTCCCCTCCCGGGCACGCCCCGTTTCAGGGCGGACAAGCTTCCACCCCGGCATCCGATGCCGAGGGGAAACACAGCGCCAGGGACCGACGACGAGCCGACCAGGCGGGCAGTCACACGTCAGCGTGGACTCGGCGCGCCGACCGGAGCAGTCGTTCACTACGCGCACGGCAGTACCAGGTCCAATGCCAGGACGGCTGTGCCCCGCGCATGCGCCAAGAAGGCAGGGGGCCGAACCAGTGTGCGCGGTGCGGCCCCGGTCTCAGTGTGCTGGTGCGGTGCGGATCCGCGGGCCGCCTCCCAGGAAGCGGTGCAGGTAGTAGGCGAGGGTGCTGCCCCGTCCCTCGGACCGAGCGTCGGTGGTCTCTTTCCAGCACACCGCGCTCGCCTCCTTGAAGAACTGGGGCGCGGACTCGCGGTCGTCGGCGGTGACTTCCACCAGCAGCCGTCGCGGTTCCGCGGCGAACTGCGGCGCAGGAGCGCGTCCGTGAATGGCGTCCGGGGTTGTCCTGTTGGGCAATTCCTCAGCGCGCACTGCCTTGCCGGTACGAGAAGCGGTGGTGGCTGGGGTCGCGGAGGTGTCCAGGACCGACTGGGCTGCGGCGAGGATGACTTGGAGCTGTTCGGCGAAGTGGGTGCCGGGTGCGGGGATTTCGAGGTCGGGGTGGCGGTCGTAGCCGATGGTGACGGCGCGGGAGACGAACTGGATGACGGCGGTTGCGGCCTCGGTGTGCTGGCGTGGGCCTGCCGGGGTGAGGCGGCTGAGGATCCGCAGCAGGGTGGGCACGCTGGTGTCCACGTTGACCACGTTGGAGGCGGGTGAGTTCTGTTCGTAGAAGGAGGCGGTTGCCTCTCCTCGTGCGTACAGGCTGATCTGGGTCTGCCACAGGGCGGCGGCGTGGGCGTCACCGCGGGCGAGGTGGTGCAGGTAGAGGCAGTAGGAGGCGGGGGCGTCGTCCGCGCCGGCTGCGTACTGCCACCAGAAGCGAGCCCCGTCGTCCGCACCGGCGATTCGCAGCACGCACCCGAGGATCCAGGCGGCGCGTGGCTCGGGTACCTGGTCGGTGAGGAAGTCGACGAGCTGTGCGGCGGTGCAGTGGGCGACGGCTGTCTCGCACAGGGCGGCGAGCTCTTTGGCTGCGTCGTGGTCGGCCGGATCGTGACGGGAGTTCTGCTCGGCTCGGCCGGTCTCGTCGAAGGTGTAGTAGGCGCAGTCGTCGTCGTAGGGGACCACGTCGGCGGGCACGTGGGCGTCCAGCAGGCGGGACTGGGCGAGGAGGTCATCGATGGCGCTCATGGCGGGGCTGATCACTCCAGAGTGTCGGTGTCGGTGCCGGTGTCGGGGTGGAGGCTGTGGAGGGCGCCCCGGGCGTGGCGCGTGAGGCTGTGGGTGATTGCCGGGGGCAGGCCGATGATGCCGGGGACCGCCTCCTCGTCGATGTTGCACAGGAAGCGCAGGACGGTGACGTCCATCTGGTCGTCGGGAAGGCGGGACACGGCCTCGAAGAAGATGGTCATCCTGGCTATCCGGTCCATCTGGTCGTCGAGGCTGATGGACTGGGCCACAGCCGTGGTTCGCAGGGCCGTGGCGCGCAGGTCGGGGTGGCCGTCATGGGTCTCGGCGCGTGCCATGACCTTGCTTCGCAAAAGGTCCCAGGCGTGGCGAGGGGTGTTGCTGCTGCTGGTCGCCTCGGGCCAGTTCAGCCACAGGATGTCAAGGGTCTCCGCGACGACACGGCGGGCCCGTCCGTGGGTCTGCAGGAATGCCTGTGCGTAGGCGGTGTAGGGATGGGTCATGACCTGCCGGAACGCGAGGTGTGCGAGGGGCGGGGCTTCCGGGCCCAGCGGCTGAACGGCGTGGATACCGTCCTCGATCCAGGTGTCGTTCTTCTCCGCCTCCCGCGCGGCTGCCGTCCACAGGCGCCGTAACGGCCACGGAGGGATGTCGAGGACCTTGACCACGCTGTAGGTCATCTCCCAGCCCGGGTAGTAGCCCTTGCCTCGCAACAGTTCGGACAGCCTGGTCTTGGAGTATCCGGAACGGCTGACGAGTTCGTCGAGAGTGAGTCCGCTGGCGGCGAGGCGTCGGCGCAACGGTTCCAGCCAGGTGCGGTGCGTGACGCCGACGGTGTCGCAGATGGGCTCCGGAGGGCGTCCTCTGCGGCTGGGAGGTTCACCGTCAGTCTGGTCAGGGATGCGGGGCATGTTCACCGTGACAGCTCCTCGCTCCCGGCCGCCGAGCCGCGCCGTGAAGCGACGCCGTTGCACGCGGAGACGATCTGCTGGATCAGTAGCCCGAGGGAGGGCAGCAGCGCGGCGACTGCCGCGAGATACCCGAGCACGGTCATCAGCGTGCTCCACGCGAGGACCGTTGCCAGGACGGCCACGGTCATCACCTGCCTACTCTTCATGACACCCTTCCGTAGGGAAATGAGTCCGGGAGCTCCCCCGCATCGGTGCTGACGCCTCCGGGGAAGTTGGACCACAGCATGGCGCCCGCGCCTCGCATCACTCAACGTGATCATGAAGTTGCGGAACAATGGCCCCGCGCTCCTGTCACAGCTCAGGGCCTCAACGCATCAACGTCGGACTTCAGCGACACCAAGCGGCCGCCGACTGAACACTTTTGGCGTCCAATCTGTCCTACGCAGCACGGGGCAAGCCGGAAGGCGCACTATGGGGCGTGACGCTCCGGCGTCGCACCTTCCGGTCCGGGAGGTCACGCAGTTCCCTTGTGCTGAAGAACAACCGAAGGGGACCGCCCCGCTTCCGTCCAGCCATCCACGCGCTGGGCGGAAGCGGACCGTGATCGGGCGTTGCCGGAGTCGGCTCCTTGAGCGGGCCTGGGAGCCAGTCCGCCGCAGCGGATCGCCGCGCGACGGCCAAGACCGGCGGAGCGGCCGGAGGAATTGGGGGGCGGAGCATCGCCCCTCCCAGGTGACAGTCTCGGCTGTCGGAGCCGTGCGCTGTCGCAGGCCAGGATCGGCATGTGCCAGGTGACGGCCACTCAAGCTGCCGTGCCCGACTCGTTTGTTGTCCGCGGAAAACAAACGACACCATGCCCGCCTTGCTGTTCCCTCCACTGTGATGGTTAGTAAGGTAGCGCCATGACCGCCCCATACGATTCCGGAGATCGGGAAAAGGTAGTAGCCAAGCTGCCGGCAGAGCTCCGCAAGGAGCTCAAGGTCCGTGCTGCCGAGGTCGACACCGACATCCAGGACGCTGTGACCCAAGGCGTCACCACTTGGCGCAAGGCGAAGACGACGAGCCGGCCTCTCGTTGACACGACGGGTGGAACGTCCTTCGCGACGTATCTGCCGACCGGGCTGTACGACAAGCTGAAGCAGGACTGCAAGGCCCGCGGCATCACCTACAACCAAGGCATCGCCCAGTCGATCCGCCTGTGGCTGGACGAGCACCCCTCCCCGCGGCCCAAACCGCAGCGTGTCACCGGGGCCCGGCGCATCATCTTCGGCAACCAGAAGGGAGGCGTCGGCAAGACCTCGGTCTCCGCCGGCGTCGCCCAGGCCCTCGCCGAGTCCGGCCGCCGCACCCTGCTGATCGACTTCGACCCGCAGGGGCACCTGTCCAAGCAGCTCGGTCACCCGCTCATCGAGATCGACGCCCCCAGCCTCGCCAAGCACATGCTCGGGGAGGTCAAGGACGGGGAACTCGCAGACCTGCTCGTCCCGATAAAGGGCGGTGACTTCGAGGACCACCTCTGGCTGCTGCCGGCCTGCAAGGACGCTTTCCTCCTGGACGCCAAGCTCGCCACGAGCCGCTTCGTCCGCATCAAGGAGACGGCACTGGAGAAGGCTCTGGAGCCGCTCGAACGCGACTTCGACTTCATCGTCGTCGACTGCCCGCCCAGCCTCGGCTACAGCATGGACACCGCCATCTACTACTGCCGCACCCGCGACGGCGAAGAAGACGGCACCTCCGGCATCGTCGTGCCCGTCCTCTCCGAAGACTCCTCAGCCGACGCCTACGACATGCTCGAAGAGCAGATCGAGGACCTGACCGAGGACATGGAGGTGACCATCGGCCAGCTCGGATTCGTCGTCAACATGTACGACAGCCGCAAGGGCTACGTGGCGACCTCCTCCCTCGAGGAGTGGAAGAAGATCGGCGAGCCCCCCGTCCTGGCCATCGTGCCCGAACTGAAGGACCAGCGTGAGGCGGTGCGTCTGAAGGCGCCCTTGCTCGCCCACGCCCCCTACTGCGAGCAGGCGGAAGCAATGCGGACCATCGCACGGAGGATCAGCGGATGAGCGTCGCCGACCGGCTGGGAACCGGCTCCTCGTTCAACAGCGCACGCCGCGGTCGCAGCGCCCGTGGACGTGCCAAGGCCGTCACTCAGGGGGACGTACCCGCCTACGAGCTGGTCAGGCTCCATCTGGACGAGGTCTCCCCCACTCCCCTCAACCCGCGCCGCAACTTCGGCACCGACGAGGACAAGACCCGCTTCGGTGAAGAACTGCGTCAGGCACAGCTGGCCGCGTGCGTCGCCGTGTCCCGCACGGCCTACCTGGCTCTGTGGCCGGACCACGAGGAACAGATCGGCGATGCCGCCCATGTCCTCGTCAACGGCGAGCGCCGCTTCCGCAGCGCCGTCCACGTCGGCCTGGAAGCCCTGGACTTCGTCATCCGCGACGATCTCGCCTCCAGCCGAGAGTCGTTCATAAACCACCTGCTGAAGGAGAACCTCGAGCGGGAGGACTTCGACGTCATCGAACGAGCCCGCGGCCTCCAAGAACTGGTCGCCGTGTGCGCGGAGACCTCGGAGCGCGGTGCGCGCACCCGCGCCGCCGAGCAGCTCGGCCGAGACCGCTCGTGGGTGACCAACCAGCTGGTCCTGCTGGAGCTGCCCGAAGAGCTGCAGCTCATGCTGAGCGCGGGGACGCTCGCGGAACGCGACGGACGGATGCTGGCTCGGTACGCCAAGGACACTCCCGGAATCTCCGCACCCGCTCTGCTTGACCACCTGCAGGCGTCAAAGGAAGCAGCGGCACGGGCGAAAGCCGAGGAACGCAGCCGGCTTGAGGCCCTGCGCGCCCAGGACAGCGGTGCTTTGTTGTCCGCGGACAACAACTCGGAGACAGCCCAGGCCTCCCAGGCGGCCGGCCCCCCGCACGTGGACGACGGCGAACGTTCGTTGTCCGCGGACAACAACAGCAGCACGCCCTCGGCGCAGGAGCAGCCCGGTGAGGGTTTGTTGTCCGCGGACAACAAACCATCGGCCATCACGGCGAAGCCCCCTGCTCAACGCCAGCCCGCTCGCCCCGCGCCTCCTGCCCCTGCTGAAGCGGCAGCCGGTGCTGCGGACCAGGATGCCGCCCCGGCAACGGACGGTAAGGCAATGGGTCCTCGTCAGCTTCCGTACGACAACGCCGCATTTGTCGCGAATCACTTGCACCGCAAGATGGGCCAGCCCGTCTTCACCGAGACCACACGGCTCATGCTTGAGATCCTGCGTGAGCAGCACACTGCCGCGTACGACGACCTGGTCCATCAGCTCGTTGCGCGGGAACAGCAGCAGTCGGCCTGAGCAACGGACCACCGGCTCTACACCGAAACGGGCTCGTGCTCCCGGCGCAGGGAGCACGAGCCTTCACCGTCCCGTCCAGCGGCCTGCGGCCTGCGGCCCGAGCACGACCACCTAGAGCACCCGGGTGATCCTCGTTCCGTATGGCCGTTATCGGAGCCAGCTACGGGAACACGTCCACTGAATCAGCGGGTCAGATTGGCGAGGAACGACTCGGCTGCCGACCACGGGGTCAGTTCGATACCGAAGCCGTCGTGCGCACCCGGCCCCTGAATGTGGACCAGCCGTCCGGACAGGTAGACGACGTCGCCCGTGCGGAACGCCCCGGTGTAGGCACCGAGGTAGCTGCGGAGGTGGGTGATGCGGCGGGCGAACACGGACGGCTCGTCGACCGTGGACTCCGTGACCGTGTCCACCTCGATTCCGTATAGGGCCGGCGTGACCAGCCCCTCTGAGTGATCCGTGATCCGGGCAAGGACAGAGATCGCCCCTACCTCCTTGGCCACCACCCCGGCGAACGTCTTGTCGCCGTCGACCCTGAGCGGCTCACAGTTGATGTGCGCACCGGCCCCTGCGGTCAGGCCCTGCAGCTTGCGGGACTCCTGCCGCATGAGCGCGTCGAAGCTGCCGCCCACCATGTACTTGGCGCGCCGCAGGTACAGCCGGGTCAGGGCCTCTCCCTCGTACGGACGGATGAGGGTGCGTTCGGCGAACAGTGCCTGCGCCGCCTCGTAGCCGCGAGGCCCGTAGCAGACGAGGTCGATGTCGGAGCGGGCGTTGCAGGCACCGACCAGGAACGACCCGGTCACACCGATGACGTCCATGGCGCCGGCCGCGGCGATCCAGTCGATGACGGCGAGCAGGTCCTTGCCGACCGGCGTCGTGTCCAGGAGGCCGGGTGTCTGGTGCAGTGCGGCGAGGGTCTGGCGGCAGGAGTAGTGGGTGGCGATGTCCTCGCGGGGAACGCCGGTGATGACGCATCCCACGGCGGGGGAGTAGAGGTAGCACTCGGGCCGGTCGGCGAGGATGCCGAAGGCTTTGGAGACGACGCTGTTCTGCCGGTAGGTGCGGCCGAACAGCAGGCGGTCGCCGCGGGCGTCCGGGTAGTACTTGACGTAGCCGAGGAAGTGCGTGCCGGGATGGACGTCGCCGATGACCTTGAAGATCACTCCGGCGCGGTCCAGGAGGTAGTCGCGGTCACGGATGGTCGCCAGCGCGGTGCCCAGCGGTGAACTCGTCGAGGCTGGGGAAGAGGGCGGTATCGACCGTCCGGTTGCGCTCATACTGCCCAAGTCCCTTCGCGAAGAGGTGTCGGCGGTACTGCCACTTCAGGTGCTTGTCCGTGCGGGCGGGGTCGGTAGGCCGCATCAGGGCCAGGAAGAACAGGGCCTTGACGAGCAGATAGGGGCCCAGATTCTGGCTGACGGGCTGCCCGGTTGCGTGCCGGCTCGCGTCGTCCAGCGCGGCGAGGTAGCGCCGCCGTTGGCCGGGGTCGGCGGTGTAGCCCTTGGTGCCGCCCTTGAAGGCGATGATCTCCAGGGCCGGCAGGACGTCGTATCCGAGCGGGACCAGACCGTGGTGCTGCCAGTCGATGACGCCTGCCGGCAGGACGTTGGGCAGCCCGTAGTCGAGATGGCCTGGCACCAGCGGAACGGCGGCAAGACGGCCCAGGGCGTCCTCGAGCGCGACGTGCGTCCGGGCGTTGTCCAGGTCGGGGTTCTCCTGGAACACGTTCTGGGTGAAGCCGGCACTGTCCAGCCACTGCCGCAGCGCGCAGGGCGTGGACGGGGCAAGGTGGGCGGCCTGGGCGCGCAGCAGCCGGGCGGCCACCTGCGCGGCGGTGTCGATGATGTCGTCCGCCAGGGCGCGGCCGCCGTCCAGGGCGGCCATCGCCCGCTCGTGCAGGGTCTGTCCTCCCAGCGACTCCTCCACCACGTAGCAGTGGCCGTCGTCGGTGAGGCCTTCCTCCAGGAGGTGGGGGACCGGGTAGTCCAGGGCGGCGATCCGGCGCTGGAAGGCGGCCTCCGCCCGAAGCTCAGGCCCGCCGGTACGCCGGTACCGGGTTCCGTCGGCGGAGACGTACACCGCTCCGTCAGCGGCGGTGCGCTCCTTGACGAACCGCCAGGTGGTCTCGTTCATCAGCTCGCTCCTTCCGGCCCCTGCGCGAAGCCGTGGGTGACCGGGTGCTCAGGGATCGCCAGGGACAGGGTCCTCACGTCCATGACCCAGCGCATATCACCTGCGGCGACACGCCGTCGCAGTTCAGCGAGAGCGTCACTCCCAGGTGCGTCCGGCCGGGCCAGGTGGGCGCGGCGCCAGAACTTCAGCAGCCCCGGAAGCTGTGCCGCAGCGATGCCCGCGCGGGTGTGCAGTGAGCACAGGGGCAGGAACCAGGCGAGGAACAGCTCGCGTTGCGGCGGGCTGACGCGGTGTACCTCGCACCACTGCAGCAGTGCCGCAGTGTCGTCGTACGGGATCCGTCCGTGCAGCGCGTACCGCAGCCGCGTACCGTCATGCCGGCGGTACAGGGCTCCGTAGGCGGCGACGTTCGCCGCGGCGTTCTCGGTGACCGTCATCACCGGCTGCCCGGCTCCGGCCTGGGCGGCCGCGGCCAGCACGGTGACATGCACGCCGGCCCGCGGATCCAGGACCAGGCCGTCGAGCCCGAGTGGCGCGAGACTGATGCCGTGGTCACGGGTACGGGAAAGGACCAGCCGCTGCGGGACGTTGCGCGCGATGGTCAGCAAATGCCTGGGGGTGCTGGCCCGGTGGGCGTGGAAGTCCTCACGTGCGAGCACGGGGGCGGCCGTAGGCCGGTCCCAGACCAGCAGCCGCCGGGTGTGCGGCCGGCATTCCTGATGCCCGCACCTGCGGCAGCCATGCACGGCAGCGCCGGTCATGTGTCCGCAGCGGGCGCAGAGATGAACAGCGGCGGCCCTGACGCTCAGGACGCCGTCGTGCAGAAGGCGTTCGGTCGTCTCCAGCGCGAGGGCGGCCACGACGGGCGCGGTGTCGGTGAGAATGCCACCGGCCGGCGCTGCGTCCGACGCGTACTTGGCGGCGATCGCGCGTTCTTCTCGCTCCTGCCGGCTGGTGTTCTGGTCGGGGGCGTCGCGGTGGCGCTGGTCTCCGGCCAGAGTGACGGTGTTCCACAGGTGCGGGGCCGGCCCGGTGCCGAGAAGGGTGTTGAGTGCTTCGGCCGCGCGGATGCCTGCCGCCTTGCCTGGCCGTCCGGCGATGGTGAACGGCCCGTTCTGCACGGGCCCGTTGAGGTACAGGACGTTCATGGGCTGTCTCGTCTCCTCAGCAGTCCGGGCGGGCGGTGCCGCGGGCGTGGAACAGTCCACCGGCCTGTTCGTAGGCCAGGACCGCGGCGTTGGGTGTCTTACGCGCACGGGCCTCATCGACCAGCTCGGTCACCGGACGGCGCTCCAGGACCGCACGCAGCGCGAGGATCGCGGTGTGGTGCGTGAACGCCACGACATCCCGCTTGGGCGCGGTCAACAGTCCGTCGACGAACGCTGTGGCCCGCCGCAGGACACCGTTGGCGAGCGACTCTCCGCCGCCGGGAGGCGTCCACAGGTGCTTGCGGATCTGCCGGTCCTCCCTGCCCTCGGGGTAGGTGGCATACAGCTCTTGCCTGGTCATGTAGGTGGCTGCCCCGTAGTGCTGCTCGTTGAGGAGCGCGGTCACCTCGTAGGGCGTGCCGGGCAGGGCAAGCGCGGCGGTGTCGCGGGCACGGCGGTACATCCCGGGACAGTGCATGCGCCGCCGGGCCGGTCCACGGACGAGGGTTCTCGTAGAAGCCGGTGTACTTGGTGGCATTCTCGACGGACTCGGCGTGACGAACGAGAAAAAGCATCTTCATCCTCTCTACAAAGACGCGGGTGCCAGCCGACGCCGAGCCCACGCAACGCAGCGGGCGTGACCGCCGCTTACCCGGACGGCCGGGCAGGGCGCACTGGGACATCAGCGGCGGAAGAACCCGTTTCGCGGGTGATCTACGGGGCGTTACGGGTACTCACCCGGCTCAAGCCGTCACGCGCTCGCCCCGTGTCGGCGGCCTCGAGGAGCGTCACGGCGTCGGTCTCGTGTGGGTCGGTGAACAGGTGGTGGTCGCTGACGTCGAACGGCCCGAACCGCGCGGTGACACGGTGGCCGGGCACGAGGGTGGTCTCGCGTCCGTCCAGTGCGGCAGTGATCCGGTCGTGGTCGTGCTGGGCGTGCCGGGTCTGGGTGTACGGGCCGAGGCGCAGCAGGGTGTGGCCGTCGAGGCTGTCGTCGCGTTTGCGGGCCTCGATGTAGAGGGCGTAGTGGGCGGGGGCCATGCCGACGTCGTCAGGCAGGGGAAGGCCTGCGGCGGCGTGGGTGAGCATCGCGTAGCCGGGCTGCCAGCAGCCGAGGACCGCGGTCGTCTGGCAGCACAGCCAGCCGCGCTCGGTGTAGCCGAGCTGGCGGCCGCGGAGGGAGGCGGCGGCATGCGGGGTGTCGGGGTGGACCAGGGCGACGGCGATCATGTCGGTGCCATGGTCGTCACCGGGCCGGGTGTGCGCTCGCTCGATGAACGGGCCGACACGCACGGTGATGTCCCGGGCGCTGCCGGGTGTCCAGGGCTCGGGGTTGCGCAGGGCGGTGAGCGTCGCGCGGTACTGGTCGATGACGGCCTGGTCCTCGGGAGTGAGGGTGCCGGGGGCGCGTCCGCAGCGGCGGAAGAAGGGGCGGTTCATCGGGTCGGCTCCTCGGAGGTGGGGCGCGGGGTGGCCGGCGGCATGTCTGGGCTCAGGTAGCGGGCGGCGGTGTTCACGAAGTCGTCGTGGGCGGATTTCGCGGTCTCGCGGGCTTCGGTGAGCCGTTGCCTGGCCGTGTCCTGGTTGGCGCCGGCGGCAGTGGGGATCGCCTGGCGGATCGCGTACGTCAGGGTGATCATGCGGTCGGCGGCGGCGCGTACGGCCGGGTCCTCGATGAGGACGCGCAGGGCGACGAGCGGGCGGGTGACCGCGCTGCGGGTCATGTGGCTCTCGCCGCGCAGGTCGTCGATCCGCTCGGTCGCGGTGCCCTTGAGGACGGCGTCGCCGCGGACCCAGAGTGCCCGGCGGTGGTCGCTGGCGGCGCAGGCCAGCGCGGTGATGGCTTCCAGGCGGTCGCGGCGGACCGCTTCGCCGTGGGTGACGCGCACCGACCGCTCGGCCGCGCGTTCTTGGAAAAGGCCGGAGACGATCGCGCCGAGCAGGGTGGCGACGATGGTGAGTCCGGCGGTGATCAGGGTGGCTGACACGGAGGGGGTCTCCTGTGCGAGGTGTCGGGCGGGCATGAGGAAAAGCCGGGCCTCGCGTTCGGGTGGGGCCCGCGTTCGGGCGGGGCCCGGCTGGCGGTCAGGAGTCGGTGTCCCCGGGCGCGGGGACGTCGCCGAACATGTCGTCCAACGCGCGGGTGACCGCCGGCCTGTGTTCGGGTCGGGTCGCGTTGAGGACGTCGCGGGTGAGGCCGGTCAGGTCGATGTCCTCGAACAGCTCGGTCAGGTCGGCGACGGTCTCCGGGGCCAGGACGGTGCCGTCGGGGCGTTCGCTGTCGAGGTAGCAGCTCATGGCGTCGACGTAGTCGGCGAGCCGCTGGGCCAGCGCGGGGGTGATGCCGATGCTGTGGCAGTGCTCCAGGCCGGATCCGAGGGCGCCGGCCGGGCTGATGTGGATGCGGACGCTCCGGCCGGGCCCGGGGGAAGTCTGTTCCAGGCCGGTGAGGGCTTCGGCGAGAGCGGCGATCGCACGGTTGCGGTCCGCCTCCGCTTCTGCCGCGGCCGCGTCCACGACTGTCGTGACCGCCGTGTCCCCGGGGGCGTCCAGCAGGGGTGCTTCCCAAAGGACTTCGAGGTGGTCGGCGTGCAGCCGGACGACCCCGTCGGCGGTGTCCGGGAGGACGAGGCGGCCGGTGACGCGCAGGAGGTCGCCGGGCTGCCGGTCGGTGAGCAGCGCGTGCGCAATCTCCGGCTCCGAGGTGATGCACGGGATGACCGCTTCTTCCACCAGGTGGTCGGTGGCACTGGAGCAGGCCAGCCGCCAGGAGACAGTCCCGTCCCGGTCGCCCGGCTCGGGCTCGGCGGTCAGGTAACCGTCCAGCGCGAGGGGTATGGCGTTCACCGGCCTGCCTCCGCCCGGTCGGTGGTGCCGTGGGCGGCGTTGTAGGCGTCCAGCACCTTCTTGGCCGGGGTGCCCCGGTCGGCGACCTGGTAGCCGTTGGCGCGCGCCCAGGTGCGGATCGCGGCCAGCTCTTCCTTGCTGCGCCCGGCCGCCGGAGCCGGGTCTCCGCCCGGGGGCGTGGTGTCCTTCACAGACGTGGTGATGCGGTCGCCGACCTTCACCCGGCGCAGCCGCTCTTGCGCGGCGTCCAGTTCGGCCCTGGCCCTGGCAACCTGTTCCTCTGCTTCCTGCTGGGCGATGGCCACGGCGCGGCGCACGGTCAGCTCGATGAGGTCGCCGCGGACGCGGGCGGCACGGTTGCGGATGCCGGCGGCGGGTTGGTTCTGCGCCCACTCGAGCAGTTCCTCGGTCCTGTCGGTGTCCGCCGTGCGGCCGGACGCCGGGCTTTGCGTATGCCCGGTGCCGGAGCTGTCGTCCGTGGCCGGTGCGGGAGCGGTGTCGAGGCGGGGGAGGCGCGCGTGCTGCACGGCCTCGGCGAGTTCGCTGTCCGAGAGTCCGAGGGTGCTGCGGACGTGTTCGGGGCTGTCGCCGTTGGTGAGCATGGAGGCGGCCGTGGCGGTGAAGGCGCTGATGGTCATGGACTCTCCGTGTGGGGCGTCGTCGGGGCTGGTCAGGAGGGGGAGCAGGGGGGCGAGGGTGTCGTCGTCGCCGGGCAGGCCGACCGCGTCCAGGAGGAGGACCAGGTCCTCCTTGCTGCTCGCTCGACGGGCGACGGTGCGGGCTGCGGCGGCCTGCTGCTCCACGGGGTTGGGGTTCAGGGGCAGGCCCTCGGCTTCGAGGGCCTGCTGCCAGTCGTTGAACATCGCTATGCCGCCGCCTTGGTCGACAGCGCGGCCTTGAGGACCGCCCAGTTCTGCGCCTGCCGGGCCGGGGTCATCGGCTCCTTCCACGGCTCGTACGGCGCGGGCCGGGTGGGGATGGCCTCCAGCTCCAGGCGGGCGAGGGCGAGTTCGCGGGCGGTCGGCGGCACGGCGCGGGCCGCGCGGGCCCGCTCCCTGCGGAGCCGGTCCTGTTCGGCGACCACGCTGACCCAGTCCTCACCGAGCCGGGCCACGAGCTGCTTGCGCAACTGCGTGCGGTCGCGCTTGGTGGTCGCCGCCCACACGCCGGTCTTCGTCAGGGCGGGGTTGGCCAGCGCCCACTTCAGGCAGTCCTTGACGATCGGGCAGCCGGAGCAGGCGTGCTTGGCCTGGGCGAGTGCCTTCTCGCGGGCGCGGGGTTCCTTGTCGGTGTTGTGGATGTCCTCGATCTGGAACAGGTCCGGGTTCGTACGGCAGCGCAGGGTCTGTTCGGTGTCGGGGAAGAGGATCCGGTCGTCGGCGAGGACGAGGGTCGGCGGGTAGGCGACGCCGGTGCGGTTGCCGCTCATGAGGTGGCCTCCGGAGCGAGGTGGGGGAGCTGGAGGAGGACCTGGTCTACGAGGTCCTGCGGCGGGCGCCATGGCCCGAGCTGCCCGTGCAGCCAAGGGATGGGCAGCGCGAGCTCTTGGACGTCGGCGAGGACCAGGTGGAACGCGTCGGCCTGCGCCCACTTCGAGCACGGGGCGGTGCTGGCGGCGTCCTGGTGGCAGTCGATGAGGCGGGCGACGCCGATGACGGCCCGGGTGTGCAGGGCGCGGCCGCGGATCGCGGTGGCGACCAGCGGGTCGCGCATCGGGGCCCGCTCGGTGGCCTGCCCGGCGTGCAGCAGCAGCCAGCCGCGCCAGGACCAGAGGGCCGGCCTGTTCTCCACGTCCTTCCCGGCGAGGATGCAGGTCGTCCAGGGCTGGCGGATCGTGATGCCCCGGATCCAGGTGCCCGGGTCGACGGCGGTGGTGTCGCTCATGCCGCCCGCCCCAGGGTGTGGGTGCCCGGACGTCCGGCGCGGCGCCCGTTGATGGAGGGGATCGTGGCGTGCTGCGGTCCGGCAAGAACGGCGCGGCCGGTGTGCTTGCCCGCGTACATCGCGGCGTCGGCGGCCCGCTGGAGCAGGGACAGGTCCGTGGTGCCGAGGGCGTCGGGGGAGGCGGCGCCGACCGACGCGGCGACGTCGACCAGGGCGCCGCCGTCGACCTCGACCGGCTGGGCGAGCAGGGTGGCCAGCTGGGCGAGCCGGAGTTCGCGGCGGGCCGGTGCGATCCGGACCGTGACGGCGAACTCGTCCCCTCCGAGCCGGCCGACCGCGCCGCGGCTGCC
The DNA here is from genome assembly GCF_000373685.1 of Streptomyces sp. PsTaAH-124. Classification (NCBI taxonomy): domain Bacteria; kingdom Bacillati; phylum Actinomycetota; class Actinomycetes; order Kitasatosporales; family Streptomycetaceae; genus Streptomyces; species Streptomyces sp. PsTaAH-124. The sequence continues at coordinate 34,296 of NZ_KB892181.1, forward strand.
CGCCCAGGCGGTGAGGCGCTGCGCGGTGGCGGCCAGGACGCGGTCGCCGGCGGCGTGCCCGCCGGGGCCGTCGTTGATCGCCTTGAAGTGGTCCAGGTCCACGAAGACCACCAGGGCGCTGTCGCCGTACCGGTCGGTGATCTGGCGGGCCCGGGTGGTGTAGCCGTCGCGTCCGAGCACGCCGGTGAGGGGGTCGCGGCGGTCGGCGAGCTCGCGGCGGGCGACGACGAGCTTGCGGTGGAGGCTGACCGCGTGCACGGTCCAGCCGGTCAGCGGCACGGCGAGCGTGGTGATGAACAGAGCGCGATTTCCCGAAGGGGCCTGTACGCGCGCGATGGAGGCCATACTGAGGATCTCCCTCTCGTCTTGCACGGGATGGGTGACCCGGGGCGGCCGACTGGTTTTCCGGCCTTGGCGGCCGTCCCGGGGCGGAGCTACAGGGCGAAGTCGCCGCGAGCGGCACTCCAGCTGACGGGGTTGATCCAGCGGCCGGCCTTCGCAGCGGGCCACTCCATCTGCCAGCCGGGCCTCAGCCCGCTGACTCCCCAGTTGTCCGGCTGCTTGCCGGGGATCTCGTGTCCGGCCTGGTGCGCGGCGAGTGCGGCGTCGTACACCTCGTGGGCGCGCCGCAGGGCCGTGGTGGGGGAGTCCGCCTCGCCGGTGAAGACGTGCAGACCCCGCCGGGCCGGGTTGGTGGTGTCGTGTATCGGGACATCTACCTCGTAGAACTCGTGGTTCGGCATCATCAGGCAGCTGCCGGGACGGGGGAGTCGAGGCCGACGCCGCGCAGCGCGTCGAGGACGTACGGCTCGAAGCGGGCCTGGTGCTGAGCGGCGACCGCGCAGCCGGTGGCGCGGCTGTAGGCGTAGCAGCGGGCCATCATGCTGGCGTCGGTGACGGCGAGGGCCTGGTCGACGGTGTTGCGTGCCAGGTGCTCGATCCAGGTCTGGGCGGCCGACTCGCGGCGGTTGTGCGAGACCGCCGTGGCGAGGGAGTCCGCCCATCGGCCGCTGCCGCAGGTGGGGCCGCCGCACTGCTCCCAGTTCCACTTCCGGTCGCGCATGCCCTCGGGGTCGGCGTCCCAGTCCGCGGCCCAGCGCGCGGCCCGCTCGGGGATCTCCTGCTGGACGACGTTCAGGACGTCGCGGCCAGCGGGACCGAGCGCGATGTGGGCGTCGGTCTCCTCGATGACGCGGATTTGGTGGGAGAGCAGCCGGTAGGGGTAATAGCGCTGGCTCCAGTTGCCGGTCGCCCCGAGCGGCTCCACGATCCACAGCCGGACGGGCCAGGTGACGGGCCAGATACCGGTGTCCTCCAGCGCCTCCCCGACGCGCTTGACCATGCGGAAGTAGGAGAAGCGGCTCTCGTCGTACCACTTATTGCGGCAGGGGTTGGGGTGGTCGATGACCTTGCCGACGCTGGCGGAGAGGTTCACCGGGGTTCCGGCCTCGCGGGACATCTCGATGATGCCGTCGGCGGGGGTGGCGATGTACCAGGTGACGGGGTTGCGGGCCATGCGGTCCTCCATGAAGGGGTGTTGGCGGCCGAAGCCGGTCATAACCGGATGTTGATCAGGCTTGGGCACGTACGCGGTCAGGCGCGGCAGGGGGAATATTGCGACCGCCCCGGCCCGCGGGCGCGGGCCGGGGCGGCACAGAGTGCGCTCAACTCAGGTGCGGGATCAGCTGGCCGTCGCGATGCCGTCGCGCAGGTGGGTGCGCGCCCAGGCCAGCAGCGAGCGCTGGTCGCCGTCCACGCCGGTCAGGGCGTCGGCGAGGTGGCTGGCCGCGCGGTCCAGGTCCTCGCTGGCGTCCTGCCAGGCGCCGATGCTGGACGCCCCGAGGACGTCGCGGACCTCTTCGACCAGGTCGATGAAGGCGTTCGGGGTGTCATCGCGCTGCGCCTGGTCGCCGATGAGGGCAGCGAGGTCGGCGGCGAAGCAGTCGCGAAGCGCGGCGAAGGTGTCGGTCTGGGTCTGGGTCTGGACGGCCATGATGGGTCTCCTTGTCAGAAGTCGAGCCGGATCGTGATGGGGATGCGGCGGTCGCCGTAGTCGCGGCGGGGGTTGTGGACGGTGCTGCGGTGCGCGGCGAGGCCCGCGCCCCCGCCCTGGACGGGCAGGTGGCAGTCCAGGCAGCCGTGGAACCAGTCGTCGCCGTCGGGGAGTTCGGCCGGGGTGAGCGGGTGCGGGTGGGGCCCGTCGGCGGCGCGGCTCACTCGCGGACCGCGGCCGCGAACTGCTCTTCCAGGTCGGCACGGCCCTCGGGGTCGTCGTCCTGGAGGTCGTGGTCGTCGGCCTCCTGGTCGGCGGCGGCGGCGCCGTGGACGGTGCAGCGCACGTCCGGGTCGTTCATCAGCTCGCCGGTCAGGGCGCGCAGGAGGTCAGTCACGTTGTAGACCGGCGCCCACGCCTGGCCCTCGCAATCGTCGTCGGCCGGGCAGCCCACCAGGACCTCAAAGCCGACGTCGCCCGCCCCGTCGACGTCGTTGCGCTGGGCGAGGACGATGCGGTCGGCGCCGAGGCGGATCTCCGCGACGCGGTCGCCGCCGGCGAGCTGTGAGCCGTCGCGCCAGCACCACAGCGGCAGGATCTCGGGACCGAAGGTGCGGCGCACCAGGAGCAGCTCGCCCAGGCCGTCGCTGCCGTCCCATCCCAGGTCCGCGCGCCGGGCGTCGCTGAGCGGCCTGAGCATCGCCTCTAGGCGGTAGAGGTTCTCCGCGACGACGACGTGGTCGAACCCTTCGGCGGGCAGGCCGGGCCAGGCATCGACCATGGCGGCGTGCTGCGCGCGGACGACCGGCTCGGGCACGCGCCGGTTCGCGGGCCGGCGCTCCTGGCGTTCGACGCACACGGAGGCCGGGGTGGGCACGACCAGCGCGACCGTGGGCACGCCGTGGCGGCGTGCGGTGGCGACCAGGTTGGCCCGCACGGCGGCCTCGGTGTTCGTCGCGTCGGCCACCGTCATCTTCCGGCGGGCGAGGCGCGCTTCGAGGACGGCCTGGAGCGCGAACACGGCGTCCTCGGTCGCCTCTTGGTCTCCGGCGTCGTCACTGACCAGGGCGCGGAACTTGTCGAGCTCCAGGACCTGCGTGGTGGGCCAGGTGCGCGCCCACGTCGACTTGCCCGACCCGGCCGCGCCGATCAGGATCACGAGCGAGGGGTCGGGGATCGTCGTGTCGACGGGCAGCGCGTTGTCCAGGCGGAAGGGCTTCATGCGGATTCTCCTTGTGTCAGCGGACGATCATGTGGTCGGGGTGGCCGTTCTTCATGTGGTCCACGCACTGGGGGCAGTCCTGACGCGGCCGGAGCCCGGCGTGGGCCTCGCGGCTGGCGTACGCGTGGAACCAGCACTGGGTGCACTCGCCGCGGGGCGGGTTTGTTGCCTTCGCGCTCGCCATCTCAGATCGCTCCTTGCGGGTGGAGGGCGCGGGCGGCCCAGATAAGGCGCTGCCCGGCGTCGTCGGTGAGCAGGGCGGCGGCCTCGTGCAGCGGGCAGGAGGCGTCACCGTCGCGGTCGGGCTCGATCTGCTGGAGGGCCAGCGAAGCGATCCCGGCCGCTGCGCGGACGCGTTCGATGCGCGTCCGGGGCTGGCCGGTCACCGGATGGTCGCCTTGGTGGTGGCGATGAGGGCAGCGACGGTCTCCCAGCCGTAGTGCCACGTGCTGTCGAGGTGGAAGGCGCCGTTCATGCCGAAGTCGGCGAGGCGGTAGAAGTTGCTCTTGCCCGTCTTGTCGGCGAGCTTCTCCAGGAGGCCGTGCCCCGGGATGCGGCGGTCGGCGATGTAGTGCGTGCCGAAGGACAGGGCGAGCGCGGCCGCGGCGGCGCCGGGGCGGACCCGGATGCCCAGCGCGCGGGCCCCGGCCCCGGCGACGATCGCCTGCGTGGCCGTGTAGGTGAGGCAGTGGTGCAGGCACGCCTTGCGGCCGTCGGCGGTGCCGTGGGTGGTCTTCTCCTGGGTGGCCGGGTCCTCGTAGGTGACCGGGACTTCGTCGCAGGCGCCTTTCACTCGGGCGCAGAAGTCGCTCTGGACCCAGAAGTCGCCGATCGCGCTGGCGGCGCGGGTCAGCCCGAGCAGGGCGGCGAAGACAGCGGGACGGTGAGCATGCATGCTGGAGGTCTCCTGATCTCGAAGGGGTGAAGGAGCCGGGTGGCCGGCCCTTTGCCGATGCGCGGCCACCCGGCGATCCCGACCCCGACCACAACGGCCGGGGTCGGGTCGTTCAGAACGGGGGCTCGTCGTCCGGCCAGGCCGGGACGGGCAGGAGCCGGACGCGGAGCTCGCGCCGGTCCGACCAGCAGCCGCACGCCTCCATCTCCGGGTTCGCGCCGTCGACCCACCAGCCGCCCGCGCCCCGGCAGTCGGGGCAGGAGCGGCGGGGCTGGGGCTTGAGCTCGACGTGGTGCCGGTCGGCGTACAGCCGCCAGTGGCCGGCGCGGAGCGCGGCGGCGGCCGTCGCCGCGGCGAGCGGGACGGCGGCGGCGAGCAGCAGGGCGGCGCGCAGGCGGCGGGTGGTCACGTCAGCGGGATCGCGCGGCAGGCGGTGGCGTGGTCGTTCGCCTTCTCGCGGATGCTGAACAGGTAGTCCTCCTCCGGGAACTGCGAGGTGGCCTTGCAGCCGTGGCACTTCCAGCGGTTCTTGAAGTGCTCACCGAGGCCGGTGACGTCGACGAACGATCCGCCGGTCGTGATGAACCGGATCTGGAGGTTCTTGGGCCGCTCGGGCTCGGTGAAGGCGGAGGCGCGAACAGCGGTGCTCATGGGCGGTGGTCCTCTCGGATCAGGCGGCCAGCAGGTGCTTGGCCGGGGGAACGATGTAGGAGGCAGGGTCGGCGGGCGTGCCGTCGAAGCACTCCAGGCAGGACCCCAAGGTCTTCAGCGGGAGGCAGTGGAAGTAGCGCCGGCCGCACGGGCCGGGGCACGTCTGGCGTGCTGCCATCGCCTTGTCGAGCGCGGCTTCCTTCGCGAGGGTCATCGGCTGCCTCGGCTTGGCCAGGTCGATGCGGTACAGCCACGCCCATCGCTTCCCGCCGCGGCATTCGATCCGGGCGACGGGCTCGTGGCCGCCGGGGCGCAGTCCCATCTCCCGCAGTTGGCGGCGGGTGGCGAGGTTGGCGCGCCCGGCCTGCTTCCACCGGAAGACCGGTAAGGAGCCGTCGGCGGGGTCGTACGGGTCGACGTCGACCTGGTCCTGGTAGGCCATCACCTACTCCAGGCGCCGGGGAGCTGGTGGGGACGCTGCGGGTAGCGGGGGCCGGGGCGCTGCGGGCGGGGCCGGCCGATCCGGCGGCGCGGGCGGGGGATGAGCACGAGCGGTTCCTCCTGATGTCGGTGGACAGCGAGCGCCGCGCCCCGCCGACGGCGTGCTGGTGTCGGCGGGGCGCGATGCGAGGTGGCCGGTCGGCCTGTCCAGCCCTCGCCCGCCTCGGGAATGGGGTGGACGAGGACTAGGCGGAGCGACCGGAGGTCAGTCCCGGAAGGGGCAGCCGGTGTGCGGGTCCTGTTCGGCGGCCGGGGCCGGGGGCTGCACGGGAACGTGGATCTCGGGCTTGACGGTGACCTTGGCCGGGCGGCCAGCGACGACGCGGAGGCGCAGGGGCAGGCCGCGCATCGCGAACGCGGACAGGAACGTCCAGGCGAGGACGGCGAGCCCGGCCGCGACGGGGCGGCCGGCCTCCGGGGTGGTCGTCCAGACCATGAACACGGTGGCCGCGCCCCACGCCGTCCACATCGCGCGCACCCCGTTGTTCCGGGAGAGGTAGCCGAGGACCAGGCCGGTGATGCCGGTGAGCAGCCACAGCGTGTAGACGGTGGAGCCTTCGACGGCGAGGCCGGCGGAGTGCTGGGCGATGTACGTACGGACCGGCTGGTCGACGACGGCGGCGACGCCGCTGGAGGTGTCGACTCCGACCTGCACCTTGGGCACGGCGGTGAGGATCTGGTGCAGCGCGTCCAGGGCGACTTCGTCGGCGGCCTTGGCCATCAGCACGACGAAGGACACCCCGGCGACCATCAGCACGGCCCGGATCCAGGGGGCCATGTGCCGCGGGCCGTCCTCGGGGACGCGCAGGACGTCCTGCCACATCTCGTAGAGGACGCCGTCGACGTCCCAGGCCCGGTTCCACCCCTCGCGCAGCCGCTCGCGCAGCACGGCGAACCGAGGCGGCTTCGGCGGCGCCTTCGGAAACGGCACGGGGAGGTAGGTGAGCTCCTGGCGGTTCTGGCCGGGGTTGTTGTCGTTGGACGGCACGGTCAACTCCAAGGTGTCGATGAGGTGTTCACGGAACGTGCGAGTGGGACAAGCTGTGTGCGACAGGACCGGAGAGGGGAGGCGGCTGCGATGGGGTGGTTCACCCGCGATGAGCCGGAGGAAGTCGTCTTCGAAGAGGTCGTGGACACGGACGGGACGATCTGGCCCGCGTTCACCGACGACGACGGCGTGCTGTGGATCGACGTGGACTACGACGTCGAGGTGACGATCAACGGGGCGATCGTCGGCGGCCAGATCCGGGGTGCCGAGGTCGACGGCGACGGCCGGATCTGGATCGACTACGACTGATCCGCCAGGCCGGACGGCCTGTCCCGCACCCGAAGCCCGGCCTGCGGGCGAGTCGGATACGAGGCAGGGCGCCCGGGTCAGCGGACGTCGTTGCGGGTGCGGGAGAACATCCCGCGCTGGTTGCTGGTGTTGTTGATCTGCGTGTTCTGCACGACGGGCGCCTCGTACACGTTGTTCGTGACGGCGCTGCGGGCCCTGTTGATCGCGCCGCCGATCGCGGTGGCGACCATGGCGACGCCCGCGAACGGCAGGGTGACCATGAGGACGCCGTAGAGCGTGACGGAGGCCAGGCCCTGGAGCACGAGCCAGGCCCCGCAGCCGATGCCGGTGATGCCGGCGCCGACGCCGATGGAGGCGACCGCGATCCCGGCAGCCCACGCGGGCACGATCCGCTTGTCGTCCTGATGGACGGGCGGGGTGTCGCCGTACGCCGGGACCTTGGTGTTGTCGCGGAACGACGTCGGGAACTGCCGCACGGGCGGCGTCTCGGTCTGGAAGGACTGCGTGATGATCCGCTCGGCTTCGGCCTTGGCTTCGGCGTCGGTGAGCGGGCGGGTGATGTGGTCGAAGTCCACGGTGTTCTCCGTTTCGGGGCAGACGCGGGGCGCCCTCCCCGCCGGATCGGCGGGGAGGGCGCAGGGGCGGGGGAGCGGGCGGGGCTACTGCTGCCGGTCGGCGGCGGCCTCGAGCGCGGCGGCCGTCGGGTACTGCGTCAGCGGCCGACGGTCCTCGGTGCGGACCGCCAGGCCGTTGCGGCGGCTGGTGCGCAGCAGCTCGGTGACGAGCGCGCGGGCCTCGGGGCTGGCCGCGAGGACGGCGGCGGCGTCGACCACCAGGACCAGGGGGTGGTTCATCGTCGTGTTCTCCTTCTCGGTTCGGCGGGTCGGGCGGGACTGGTCAGAAGCTGCTGATCCAACCGGTCAGCGAGGACACGGCGCCGGTGATCGTGGGGGCGATGCCGGTGTTGGCGAGGAAGAAGCCGAACAGGCAGACCGCGATGCCCGGCATGATCCGCTGGTAGCCGGTGCGCACGAGGACGAAGACGATGATGCCGAGCAGGACGACCAGGGAGATCGACAGGGCCACGGGGATCGGTTTCCTTCGGTGAGTTGGGTGGTGGGCGGGTCAGCTGTCGGCGAGCTGCCAGACGCCGCGCTTGACGGTCTTGGCCAGACCCTTCGCCTTGAGCTGGGAGCAGGCGTTGCTGACGCTGGAGGGCTGGAAGCCAGGCAGTGCGGCGCGCAGGTCCTTGAGGCTCAGGGGACCGTCGGCGAGCAGGTCGAGGATCTGGTCCTGGAGGCCAGGCTCCTCGCCGGGGTCGTTGGCGAGGCCGAACGGGATGTCGCCGAACGGGCCCGAGAAGGGCGCCGCGAGCTCCCTGCCGTCGCCGTCGACGACCGGGGCGGGGATGCTGGCCGCCGGGGCGCTGTCGTCGGTGCCGACGAACGCCTGGGCGAGGGTGTCGCAGTCGGCGTACGGGTTGGTGTGCCGCACGCCGTAGATCGCGGCCCCGGCCTGCGCGGCGCGGGCCTCGCCCTCGGTGAGCCCGTTGGCGGGTTCGTCGCCGTACAGGGCGATCAGGTCGGGGTAGACGCCGTCGACCTTCTCGGCGAAGAAGGTGCGCATGAACTTGGCGCGCCCGTCAAGGAACATGTAAGCCATGCCCGCGGTGGACTCGCCGTCCTCGTCGTCCTTGCCGGAGAACAGCGCCTCGATCTGCCCGTTCTCGTAGATCCGGGCGGGGATGTTCTCCATCTGGAAACCGGCCGGGGCGATGCCGTCCAGGCCCATCTCCTTGGTGGAGGAGGAGGCGGTGCGCATGAGGAACAGCGCGCCGACCTTGCCCTGCTGGCGGATCGCGTCGTCGTCGCCGAGGTCCTTGAGGTGCAGGGACTGCACGGCGAGCCGGATGCCGATGCCGACCTTGCGGCCGGTCTTCTGGATGTCGGCGATGAGGTAGGCGGCGGCCTTGCGCATCGCTTCGTCCGGGTGGGACAGCAGCCGGTTGATCTCGTCCAGCGTGATGTTGATGAGCGGCCACGGCTTGTTGAGGGCGAAGTCGCCGCGGCCCATCTCGTTGGAGATCCGCTCGCGGTACTTCATGACCGCGTGGGCGGCCGTGAGCATCAGGAGCGTCTCGACCGGGCCCTTGGCGAACCAGTCGACCCGGCCCTCCGCCTCCGGGAGGCTCATGCCGCCCTGGACGTCGCCGACCCAGGAGACGACGCCGGAGCGCTTCTCCGCGGCGAGGATCAGGTTCTGCAGGACGGACTTGCCCGCGCCGGTGACGCCGGCGGTGATGCCGCGCAGCGCGCCCTGGCTCGGGTCCCACAGCCGCATCCGGGCGGGCTTGCCGTCGTGGCAGACGCCGATGGTGACGCGGCCCTTGGAGTCCATCGTCAGGTCTTCGACGGTGGCCTTGCGGACCTTCATCAGCGGGTTCGTCTTGTAGATGGAGACGACGCCCTGGCGGATGCCGTCGGTCTCGATGACCAGCCGGGAGGGGTCGTCGATGCCGAAGGCGGAGCAGATCGCCGTGTGCGGCAGGTGGATCTCCTTGCCCGGAGGGGAGGCGACCAGCAGCACGATGCGGTGCGGTTCGGCCCGGTAGTCGAGCAGTTCGACACCGGGTGCGGCCTTGCCCGGGGCGCAGACCGCGGTCTCCCACAGGCCCCGGATGCCTTCGGCGACGGCTTCGACGTCCTCGGAGGTGGGGCGGGCGACCAGCCGCATCCGGCCGGGCCCGGAGCCCTGGACCGGGCGGATCTTCACGGTGCCGACCGGGAAGTCGAACGCGGCGGCGAGCTGCACGTCGGTGAAGGTGGGCACCGCCTTCCCGGCCTGGGCGACGACGACGGCCTCGAAGTCGGGCCGGTCGGCGCGGTACGGGGTGATGGACACCAGGCGGGTGCCGTCGCCGGTGGCCTGCTGCCACTTCGCGGCGAGGAACTCGGTGTACGTCAGCTCCCCGGGCCCGGCGCCGTGCTGCGCCTGGTGCTCGGTGAGCTCCAGGACCAGGCCGGCGCTGCGGGTGAGCGGCGCCATCCATCCCATCAGGGACGCCCACGCGGCCGGGGCGACGACCTCCCACCAGTTGAAGCCGGGGGTGATCAGGTTGGCCACGTAGGTGCCGGCGGCGCTCAGGAAGGGGATCGCCCGCTGCGCCCGGGTCAGGACGCTCAGGCCCTGGTCGGGGTCCTTGGTCTTCGCGTACAGCCAGGCAAGGGTGCCCAGTCCGATCCCGCCGGAGGCGAGGTAGGACCAGGCGCTGTCGTCCAGCTGCGGGCCGACGGCCATCCCGGCCGCGGCGAGGGCGTAGGAGGTGCGTTCGGCCAGGACGCGCCGGTAGATGACGTGGCCCGGGACGCGCTTGGTGGTGTCGACGGCCGGGGCCGCCTGGTCGATGGTGCTCAACACAGCCTCCGTTTCGGGGCAGGCAGCGGCAGGGGCCGCGCCCGGGTGTCCGGGTGCGGCCCCTGCCGCTGCGGGGGTGGGGTGGGTCAGCTGCGGCGGCCGGTGCGCCGGTAGTAGCCGGGCTTGGCCTGCCGGACGCCGGAGCCGTTGGAGGCTTCGTAGCCGGGGCGGTACTCCTGCTCGTGCGCGCCGTTGAAGCCGCGGGCGTCGGTGTCGACGGCGTCGGCGGCGTTCACCATCTCGCCGGACGCCTCCGCCACCGCGTTGAGGTGGGTGGAGACGTCCGCGATCATGGAGATGAACTGGGGCTCGACTTCGGCCTGGTGGTTCATCTCCGACAGGCGACTGGCCGCGTTGGCGTTGGCCTTCATGTGGGAGCGGAGCAGGTGCATGCCCTCCTTGAGGAGAAGGGCGGAGGCGGCGAGTTTCGCGGTGCGGCCGGCCAGGGCGAGGAAGCCGTTGCCGCTGCTGGCGCTGCCGGTGCTGCTGGCGCTGCCGTTGTTCATGCCCGGGATGGCGGGGAGGTTGTCGCTCACGTGGTGATCTCCTCTCAGTTCTCGTTGTGGATGCGGGCGGCGGGCACGAGCAGACCGGCGTCCTCGGTGGCCTGCTGCAACGGCCGGTAGGCGTCGAACATCGCGTTCTCCGTCGTCTCGGAGACCTCCGCGGCCGCCAGCGACTTGACGGACATCTCGTCGGCCTTGCGGGCCAGGAGCTCCATGGACTCCGCCAGCTTCGCCATCGCGGCGCCGGTCAGACGGCCGATGACGTTGTGCGTGGAGCGCAGATCAGCGGCGAGTTCGTCCAGCTCGTGCCGGATCTCCCGCGCCTTCGTGGCCAGCTTCAGGCACGTCTCGTGCGCGCTGAAGGACTGCTTGGTGAGCTCCTCCAGGACGTCGAGGGTGTCGTCGAGGGTGACCTCGGTTTCGTGCTGCGCGTCCATGTCCGCGATGCCGCCGCTGCCCCATCGCTGGATCCAGGAGTCGCGCTCCGGGTTCGCGGCTACGAGGCCGCCCGTCTTGGACGCGTCACTCACGCTGTTCTCCTTCGTGCTCGAGGTGCCGTCGGACGCGCCCGCCCCGGGGGAGTCGGCCCGCTCGACTGTGATCGGTTCAGCCGGAGCGGACCCCGCCGTCGCCAGGCCCATCGCCTCGAACGGCGACAGGCGCGGCGTGCCGGTGCCCGGCACCGTGCCGCCGCCCGGCGGGGCCGGGGCGGTGGTGGCGGCGACCGCAGCGGCCGGAGCCGGTGGGGCCGTCGGCACGGTCGGGCCGGGCGTCGGTCCCGGGCCTGCGACCGGGACGGTGGTGGTGCGCATCCGCGCACGCTTGCGGGCCCGCGCCTTGGCCGTGGACCAGGGCGTGCGGCGGGTCGCTGCGGTCGCCGCACCGGTCGGCACCTTCACGCTGGGACCGGTCGAGGCGGCGCCCGCCGGCTTGGTGCTCCCCGCCTTGGTCGTCTTGGTCTTCGGGCCGGTCTTCTTCTTCGGCTTCCTGACCTTGACCTTCGTGACGATGGGCGAGCCCATCTTCTTGCGGCGGCGCCGGAGCCGCTTCTCCGCGGTCTCGTGCACCGCCTCGCCGAAGGTGGTCCGGCCCCGGGCGGCCGACTTCATCGCCCCCAGGACCTTGCGGCTGTACTCCTTCCGGAAGCGCCGGCACTTGCGGCAGCGGCAGCCGTACTTGTCGGTCGCCGCGAACGTGCCGTGCGCGATGCCCGGCGTGAGCGTGACCTTCTTGCCCTTGCGGGACTTCCCGCCCGGCGTCTTGGGCACCGAGGCCGGGCCGGTCCCGCCCTTGCCGGAGCCAGTCTTGCCCTTCTTCCCGCCGCCGCGCTTGCTGCCGGGCGCCGTGGTGCCCGCGCCGCTACTGCCCTTCCCCTTCGGCTTCGTCTTCGGGCCGGTGCCGGAGGTGGTGGTGCCTGGCTTCTTACGCAGAATCCCGGACGGTCCGGTCGTGCCGCGCGGCGACTTCTTCGTGCCGCTCTTCGGGCCGGTGCCCGAGCCCTTGCCGGTGCCGGGCCCCTTCGAGCTGGTGGCGCCGGGCGTGGTCTTCCCGCCCGATCCCGTGCCCTTGCCGGGGCTCTTGGTGCCGGGGCCGGTCGTCTTGCCGGTGCCCGTTCCGGAGCCCGGTCCGCGCTTCTTGCCCGGACCGCCGGACGAACCGCTGGCCCCGCCCCCGGCGCTGCCGGGCCCGCGCTTGCGGTTCGTGATGGAGCCACCACCACCGGAGCCGGAACCGCCGCCGCTGCTGGGGGAGCACTTGCGCCCGCCACCACCACCGCCGCCGCTGCCCGGTCCCTTGCCGCCGCCCGACCCTCCCGAGCCGCCGGACCCGGAGGAGCCGGGGCCGCGGTTCTTCTTGAGGTTCACGCCGCCGCCCTGCGAGGTGCGCTTGAGCGGGGTGACCCCGGAGCCGCCCTTGCCGCCGCCGGAGCCGGAGTTGGAGCGGCCGGGCCCGGAGCCACCGCCGCCGCGCCCGCCGCCAGAACCGCCGGAGCCGCTGGGCGAGCGGGTCGTCGACCCGCCGCGCCCACGGTTGCCCGAGCCGCTGTACGACCCGCTGCCGCCCCGCCCGGACCTGCCCGGACCGGAGCCGCCGGAGCGGCCTCCCGGCCCGCCAGGACCGCGCTGGAGCGTCTTGCGGCCGTACTCGTGGCTGGGCTGCACCTGCTTCTTCGAACCGCCCCCGGAGGAGCCGTCCTTGGCGGTGCTCGCAGTCTTCGCAACCGCCTCGCGCTGCTCCCGGTTGGCCCGGCCCGCCGCGACGGCGGAATGAATGCCGCGCATGGCCGCCAGAGACACCGCGAGGATCGCCGCCAGGGACAGCGAACCCAGACGCGGCGCAGCGGGCTGCGCACCCTCCGAACGGAACGTCGCCGGGACCATCGCGCCCCCCGCCGCGGGCGCCGTCGCGGGGGTCGCGGCGGTGGCGAACGGGGTGCCGAGGCCGGGCTCGGGCAGGGCCGCGATGACGTCCATCGGGTCGGTTCGCGTCGCGGGTGCAAACGCTTCGGGCGTGGCCGGGGAGGCGTCTGCGGGGGCGGCGAACGGCACGTCGACCGGGGCCGAAGCGGGGGGCTCCGCAGGGGGTTCAGCAGGTGCGGTGTAGCCCACGCGGGGGAAGTGGATCAAGTTGTTCGGGCCGTCGTCGTCAGCCATGACGTCTCCCTCTCGGAGTTGACAGACGGTCACCGCCTAGGGCAGCCTCGCGCGCACGACACGCGCGCGCCTTGGGGTGCTCCAGGCGGCGAGGAAGAGGCGGTGATGAAGAAGAACTTCGTCACCCTCCGTTGTTCTTGTAGAAGTCGTGCAGCGCCTTGGTGAGCGCGGGCCACACGTTCGGCTTCCCGTCGCGTTCGGCCTGGCGGGCCAGGGTCCGGCACGCGTCGTACCAGACCCCGGCCCGCTCCTTCTCGGTCGCGGCTTCCGCGATCCGCGTGTTCCAGTGCTTCGCGCGGTTTTGCGTCTGCCGAGGCGTGCTCACCCCTGCTCTCCCTTCGGGAAGTAGTCGTTGATCGAGGCGGGCGGCCGCTCACCGCCAGCCGCCATCGGCCACTGCTGCCAGGGGTTGTCCGGGGCCACGAACTCCGCCGGCCTCGCCTGCGGAACCGCGCCCGGAGCCTGCTCCTGGGGGGTGTTGAGCGCGGTCACCGTCCGGTTCAGCGAGCTGGCGACGGCCGCGCCGACGGCGGCCTGGCGGCCGTTCTTGCGCTCCAGCTTCTTGGCCTCCGCGACCGCCCGGCGCTGCGGGAGCTCCAGGACCTCGTTGACATAGGTCGCGTACAGGGCCTCCGCCTTGCTCGCGGCCTCGCCGGACGCCTTCTGCATGGCCTTGAGCTGCCGCGACACCTTCCAGGCGCGCAGCTTCTTGGCCATCCAGCGGTCGCCCTCGATCGGCGTCTGCTCCAGGCGCCGACGCACGATGTCGGCGATCTGCCCGTACTGCTGGGCGTCGCGAACGTGCTGGTCGCGGACGGTGGCGGTGAAGGCCCGCAGGCCCTCATCGGTGAACAGTGCGTTGATATCCATGAGCTGCGGCTTCTCCTTCTCCGGGCACGCCCGGCGGGGATGGGAGGGGAAAGGGGGCCCGCAACCGATCGGCAGGGCCAGGGATGTGCGCTCCACCGCGCTCGGGATGCGGTGGAGGTGTGTCCGGCCTGCCGGCCGTGGCCGCCACCGGTCCGCGCTCACGCTCGGGAGCGTGGGCGCGGACCGGGGACGACCATGAGCGGCAGGGGTTCTACCGAGGGGGGTGAGCGCGTCGGCGCTCACCGGGCGCTCACCTACGCGCCCGGGGTGACCTCTTCGACCTGAGCGCGCAGACGCTGCGCGGTCGGACGGGAGACCGGCTCGTCGGACAGGCCCGCATCGGTGAGCGCGTCGCGGATCTCCGTCCACTGCGGACGGCGCCCGAGCTCGGTGTAGAGCAGACGGATTCGAGAGTGGCGGCGCTCGGTGAGCGCGTCACTCTCGCTGCGCGTGAGCGCCCCGTCCGCTCGCTGAGCGTCGTCCTCCTCCGTAGCGCGCTCACCCTCGTGAGCGCCGGAGGTGAGCGCCGGACGCTCGCGCTCGCCATCCGTCTCCCCGGGGGCGAGCGCGCTCACGTCGGGGTGAGCGCGGGCACTCTCCTCCACCCGCTCGATGGTGTGAGCGTCCTCGGGGGTGAGCGTGTCGGCGAGCGCGGCGGGCGCGGAGCCGAGCTTGAGCGCCATCCGCTGCTCCAGCGGAGCCTTGCTCCGCCACCGCCACCCGTACTCCTCCTTGAGCTGCGCTCGCAGGTACGTCTGCTCCTGGAGGCGGGTGAGCGCCTCCTCGTAGGAGGTGATCTCCCACAGGATCATCCGGCGGCGCAGGCGGGCGGTGGGGATCGGAGCGAGGATCCAGCGGGAGCGGCGCACCGTCTCCATCCGGACCTTGCCGGTGACCGCGCCGATCCGCGTCGCGTAGACGTGGGAGGCGATCTCGGAGAACACGACCCACAGCAGCGTGAGGGCGGCGTGCCCGAGGCGGCCGGAGGCGGAGTCCGAGGCGTTCCAGTTCAGGTACACGGTCACCGCCGTCAGCGCGCGGGGCACCCAGCGGATCCAGCGCAGCTCCATGCCCATGCGGATCAGGACCAGGTTGGCGCCGGTGAAGGCCGGGATGGCGACGTCGATGCCGACCGGCAGCAGCCACGGCCACTCCCAGCCCCACCCCGCGGCCTTGGTCTCCAGCGCCGTGTAGGAGGACAGCAGACCCAGGGTGGAGACGACCGCGGCCGCCAGGACGATCCCGACGACCAGGACCAGTTCCTGCCCGGACAGCGGCGGGACACCGCCGGCGGGCCGGGCCTCGTCACGGGCCTTGCGCCGTGCGGCGCGGGATTCGGCCCGAATCTCCCGACGCCGCGCCCGCTGCACGGTGCGCTCCGTCGCCGCCTCGAGGACCCGCTCGGCTTCGGCCAGGGCCTGCGCGGCAGCGGTCTGGTCGGCCGTGACCTTCGCCGCTGCCTCCCGGGCCGTCGCCGCGTCCGTCTCCGCCTGCTCGCGCAGCCGGGTGACGTCCCTGTCCGTGGCGGCCCGCAGCTCCTCAGCGGAGGTGCGGGCGTCGGCCAAGGCACGGTCCGCGTCGGCACGAAGACCGGCGGCCATCCGCTCCGCCCCGGCCCGGACCTGCGTTGCCTGGCCGTCCGCGCTCTCTCGCATCCGGTCGGCCTCGCCCCGCGCCCGCTCCAGCGCCTCTTCGGCGTCGGTGGCGGCGCGGCTGCGGGTCTCCGCCGCGGTGCGCTCCGCAGCCGCGAGCAGCTCGGTGCGCGCGGTCTCCGCGTCAGCGAGGGTCTTCGCCGCGGCCTGCTTGGCCTCGGTGCAGACCTGCTCCGCCTGCGCGGCCGCCGTGGCGGTGACCTCATCGGCCTGGCGGCGCCCGTCGGCGAGCAGCTGCTCGGCAGCCGTGCGGGCGTCAGCGAGGGCCTGGTCGGCCTCGCCGGTTGCCTTCACCATGACGGTGTCCGCCTCCGAGCGGACATCGGCGAGCAGCTGCTCGGCAGCCGCTTCGGCGTCGGCACGAACCTGGTCGGCGTCGGCGGCCGCGGTGCTCGCGGCCTCCGTGCGGATCTGGTCGGCGACGGCCTGGGCGACGGCCAGGAGGCGGGACTGCTCGCTCGCAGCGGAATCGGTGATCGAGGCCGCCTCGGTGCGCGCGCCGTCCAGCAGCTCAGTCGCGCGCGCCTCGCCGTCGGCGAGGATGCGGGCGACGGCGGCGGCGGCCTGGTCCCGAAGGTCGGCGGCGCGGTCGGCGGCGTCGGCCAGGACCGGGTCGGCCTCCGGGTGCACCAGCGGCACCGTCCCCTCGGGGGCGGCGGTCTGGGCGGGGATGGAGGCCGGCGCGGCGGGCGCCTTGGCGCGCCCGGTGCTGCGGGGCTTCGCGGCCGGGGCGGGCTTCCGCCTGCGCCGGGTGGTGGTGTTGGCCACGGGGGATGTCCTCTCTTGCGTTCCGGCGCCTCGTGCAAGAGGTCACCGCGGGTCGGCGTCGGTCGGTAGGGTCGTGACCAGGCCCTCCGGGGCCCCGGCAGCTCAAATGCCGGGGACTCGGAGGGCCGTCTGCGTGGGGCAGGTGGTCAGGGCCGGGCGGGCAGCGCGCTGCTGTCCCGCCCGAGGTGCTGGCGCAGCCAGGCGACGGCAGCCGGGGTCATCGCCCCGGTGTCCGGCTCGCTGAGCGGCGCGGTGTCGATGTCGTGCATCGCGTCCGTCGCCGGGAGCGGCCGCATGTAGTCGGGGTCGATCCCGGCGCGGTAGCTGAGACTGCCCAGCTCGGTCAGGTCGTAGAGGACCTTGCCCGTGTCGACGTGCCGCCAGGACCGCTCCACCCGGCCGATGAACGTGTGGCCGGACTTGCCGAGCCAGAACCGTTCGACGTCGCGGAACAGGACGATGTCGCTCTTGATGTAGACGGTCTTCGGCTGAACGGCCTGCATCTGCGGCTGCTGTGCCACGTTGTTGTCCTTCCGTCGAGTGCAGAGTTCCGGGCTGTGCCCGATCTGCGGACACGCCAAAGGCCAGCCGCCCGTGCGACGGGCGACCGGCCTGGTGGAGCAGCGTGGTGCGGGAGGGAAGTTGGGTTCGGCTCCCGTACGGCGGGCGGTCAGGCGGCAGCGCGCTGACGGGCCGCGCGACGCTTGAGGGAGCGGCGCTCCGTCGCGGACAGCCCACCGAAGACGCCGTAGTTCTCGCCGCGCTCCAGCGCGTCCCGGAGGCACGTCTCCATCAGCGGGCAGCGACGGCAGACAGCCTTCGCTTCCTCCTCCTGGAGGAGCGCCGGGCCGGTGTCGCCGATCGGGAAGAACAGCTCGGGGTCCTCGTCGGCGCAGAGCGCGCGGGGAGCCTCGGTGTCACTCGTGGCGACGGCGCCGTAGTAAGGGGTGCGTACGATGGAGCGGTTCATCAGGGCCTCCCAGAAGGTCCGTACGACAGCCCCGGGGGCGCAATCCCCGGGGCTGTCTCGTGTGTGGCGGCCGGACGGCCGGAGCGGTGGGTGATCTCCCGGCGCTCTCCGCCGGCCCCGCCCGTGAGGACGCGGGGGCGACGGGCAATGCCGGGGGTCAGCGGCGGTTGTTCTCCGACCGCTTGTTCTGCTCGCTGTTCTTGCGCGAGAGCTCATTGCGCTCCGCGTCGGTCAGTCGCGTGACGGCGTTCACCGGACCGTCTCCATCTCCGCGAGGGTGCGGCGGGCGCGGCGGCCGGCCTTCGCCGCCCGGACGTCGCCGTCGGCCACCAGGTGGCGGACCAACTGGTGAAGGGCGGCGGAGCGCTCGCGATCCTGGCCGTTCGCCGGGGCGGGGATGGTGCGTGTCATGCTGTGCATCAGGTCCTCCGAGTCAGGTCCTGGACAGCCCCTCAGGCCGCAATCCCTTGGGCTGTCGCGATCACTCCCCGATTGGGGAGTCGACTGCTGTACGAGCAGCCACGGCCCCGGCCGCCCCCTGTGAAGCGGGGCGGCCGGGGCCGTGGTCGTTCGTCTCGGTGCGGTTCAGGCCGCCGACGTCGCCGGGGCCTTCCGGGCGTACTGCTCGTACTGCCTGCCGAGTTCGGCCTGCCGCCGCTCGTGCGCCTCGATGTCCTGGGGCAGCATCGGCAGGTCGGGGCCGCGGAACTCGGAGACCGTTCCCGAAGTCCGCTCCGTGCAGCGGTTGTTCGCCTTCTCGACTGCCGGGCCACCGTGCTTCGCCCACTGCGCCTTGCGGACCGCCGGCGCGGACTGCTGCCGCGCGGTGCGCTGCTCCTGGCGCTCCATCTGCTCGCGGGCCTCACGGCGGGCGGGCTCCTGCTGGAGGGCGAGGACGAAGCGGCGGGCCAAGATCTCGCCGTCCGGGCAGTGCTGGCCGCCGACGCACCGCGTGCACCCCTGCGGCTGTGTGACACTCCGCCCGCGGCCGACGTGTCGGGTGCGGTGGGCGAGGTATGCCTGGCGGGCCGACTCCAGCGTGATCTCCGCGTTCATCCGGGAGACCGGTGCGGCCGGGGCCGGGAGCGGCTTGTAGAACTGCTGCGCCGCGCGGCGGTTGTCCTGCGGCATCGCCTCCCGCAGGAGGCGGTCCTGCTTGACCTGCCAGCGCCGGACGTCGATGTCGAGTTCCACGAGCTGGTCGCTGCCGGGGCAGGTTGTGTGCTTCTCGCCCTCCGCGACCTTGTCGGAGATGCAGTGCTCGCGGATCTTGAGGACCTTGTCGCCCATGATCCGGCGCCAGGTGCGGCAGTCGGGGCAGGCGATCGACTTCACTTCGCCGGGACGGACGTTGTAGTCCTCCGGGGCCATGCTGCTGAGCTTGAGCGCCTCACGGCGGTTCGTGTTCTTGGTCCGGACGCGGCCGGGACGCTTGCGGGGCATCGAATCCTCCTGACGTGGGATCGGGTGCGGGTGCTGCCTTCTCTGCCGCGCCAGGCCGGCCTTTCGGCAGGTGGGTCCTGGCGGACAGACAGCGCAGCAGCGCCGTTCGAGATGGATCAGGTGGAGCTATTCGGTACAGGTCTGCCGGGGGAGCTCGGCTCACCCCACTGCCGCCGCCTCCGAGGAGGCGACACCTGCTGTTGATCTTTGTGCGGTCAAACGGCCGGGCTTTAGCTAGTAGACTTAGATTGACTACTCAATGCCCGACGCAGTGAAGCATGCACGCTGCGCGACGCGAGGTCAAGCCCCTTCGGCTAGATTGACTAGTCATTCACGGGCATGTAGACATCTCCCATGGCAGTCAGCGGCAGGGCCCGAGCCCTCTACCAGCGCATCGCGGACAAGCTCCGCGCCCAAATCACCGATGGGACGCTGGGGCCGGGTGACCGACTGCCGACCGAGGCTGAGATCGCCGCCGAGTGGGAGACGACCCGTTCGACCGCCGTGCAGGGTCTGAAGCTGCTGGTCAATGAGGGTTTGATCATCAGTGACCGCCCTCGGGGGTACTTCGTCCGCAGTCGGCGCCCGATGGTCTATCGCCCGCAGGGCGAATTCCGAAAGCGTCCGCTGTCTCCCGAGATGGACCAGTTCCTCACGCAGATGTCCGAGGAAGGGCGAGAGGCCGGCCAGCACATCGAGGTGCAGGTAGAAGTGCCGTCCCGGCATGTGCGGGAGCGCCTCCATCTGGGGGAGGGCGAGCTGGTTGTCGTCCGGCGCCGTGTTCGCTTCGTGGACGGTGTCCCATACAACACGAACGACTCGCACTTCCCGCTCGCGTTGGTCCAGAACAGCGAGATCATGAACCCGGACGACATCGCCCGCGGCGCGAACGTCGTCCTGTCGGAGCTCGGATACGAGCAGGTCCGCGCCTTGGACGAGATCCAGGTGCGGATGCCGACCCCCGAGGAAGCAGACCGGCTGCAGCTCGGTCCCGGCACTCCCGTTGCCGTCCATCTGTGCACCGGGTTCACCAAGGACGGCAGGCCGGTCCGCTCCGTCGTCAACGTGCTGCCCGGCGACCGCCACGTCATCACTTACGAGCGCAGCCGACCCCAGTTCGGCTCCGCGCCGACGATTCGCCAGGCCGTTGCCACGGACTTGCGCACAGTCGTTGACCTGTGGGAACACGCCGCCTCGTGGCTCCGCGAGCGCGGGATCGATCAGTGGCAGTACCCGCCTCGCGAAGACCGCATCAAGGCCAACATCGAGGCCGGCGAGTGCTGGATCGTCGAAGCCGACGGAACGCCCGTAGCAACCATCACGGTCGATGAGCACGCCGACTCGGACTTCTGGAGTTCCGACGAGGCTGCCGAGCCGGCGCTCTACGTGCACCGCATGGTCGTCCGTCGCGACGTATCCGGCCTGGACCTCGGCTCCGCCATGCTCGACTGGGCGGGCCAGCACGCAGCGGGCAAGGGCAAGCAGTTGCTTCGCCTGGACGCCTGGCGCACCAACGAGGGGCTGCAGAAGTACTACACCGATCGAGGCTTCGCACACATCCGGACCGTCGAAGCAGCCGACCGGAGCAGCGGCGCCCTGTTCCAGCGCCCCTCTGGCTACAGCCGTAAGACAGGGCCACAGCTCACCGTTGTGCAGACCGAAAACGAACACTGATCGACCCCCCTCTCGCTGGACTCGAGAACCGTCGATTCGGTTCTAGTCCCGGGGAGCTGCTAGTTCCAGATCTGACATGTGGCCGGGCGAACTGGCCACATCAGCCACAGGATTGGGGCGGGATGGCACAGAAACCAAGGGAGCTGACGCCCTGGGTGTCTCCCCTGCACAACTGGGGCTACCAGCTGCGCGAGCTGCGAAATTCGCGGGGCCTCAGCCTCCGCGAGCTCTCGAAGCGGAGCCGCATCGACCACGCTCACCTGGGGCGATTCGAACGAGCCGAGCGGATGGCCGACCGCACTCAGGCGGCGCTCCTGGACGACGCCCTGGAGGCCAGCGGGATGCTGCTCCGCCTCTGGGAGCGGATCGGTGACGAGCGTGACCATGTGGCCAATCCGCCCGTTCATGTGGCCAAGTCGGCGGTGGATCTGGCCTTGGCCACGGCAGACCAGGCAGCGTCGGACGGTGAGGGGATCTCGGTCCCGTGTCGTCTACGCGATGGGTCGGTGGTTTGGGTGGCTCTGGAACGGCGCGCACTGCTGCGCGCGGGGGTGGGGTTGGGAGCCGCTGCGGCGATCGGTGTCGCTTCGCCGGCGGCTGCGGACTCGAACGGCGTGCCGAGCCTGGTCCGCAGGGCGCGGGCCGCGTCGGCGTACGGATCGACGCCGGTTGAGCACCTGCGGCGCACCCGCCGTCTGCTGATCGACGGCGACAACCTGCTCGGGCCGCGCCACGCCCTCAAAGCGACGCGCGACTACATCGACGTCATCCAGGAGCTGCGCCGGGAGGCAAAGGGCGCCGACCGGCGCGACCTGATGGAGCTCCAGACGCAGTACGGGGAGTTCCTGTCCTGGCTTCACCAGGACCTCGGCAACCCGGACGCCGCGTCGTACTGGCTCGACAGGGCGATGCAGTGGTCGTACACGGTCGGCGACACCGACCTGACCACCTACGTCATGGCCCGCAAGGCCCAACTGGCCGGCGACACGGCCGACCTGGTCGACGTTGTCGACCTGGCCGAAGCCGCCCAGCGGATGGCCCGGCCCCGCAGCCGGCTCGCTGCCGTGGCCCGCACCTACGAGGCGTACGGACACGCGCTGCGCGGTGACGCCGACGACAGCGAGCGCGCCATCGACTCCGTACGCAACGCCCTGGACGGCATCGGCTCCGACCCCACCCCTTGGGGCGTGTGGCTGAACGCCTCGTACGTAGAGGTCCACCGCGCGCAGGGCCTGGAGGCCCTCGGCAAGCACGACCAGGCCGCCGATGCCTTCGCCGACGCCATCCGGCTGATGCCCGACGACTACCACCGCGACCGCGGCGTCTACATGGCGCGGCAGGCCGTGGCCCTGGCCGGCGCCCGCGATCCCGAGCGGGCCGCGACGGTCGGCATGCACGCGTTGACCGTCGCGGCCGACACCGGCTCCGGTCGCATCACCAACGAGCTCGCTCGCCTCGACACGGCCCTGATCCCCTGGCAGCGCGAGGCCCCGGTCTCCGAGTTCCGCGCAGCCTTCGACTCCACCCTCGCCCACGAGACAGAAACGGATGCCTGAGCAGATGACTGCCCGCCCGTACGTCGTGCTGTCGGCCGCCATGTCGGTCGACGGCTACCTGGACGACACCAGCCCCGAGCGGCTGCGCCTGTCCAACGCCGCCGACTTCGACCGCGTCGACCAGGTCCGCGCGGAGTCCGACGCCATCCTGATCGGCGCGAACACCATGCGCCGGGACAACCCCCGCCTGCTGGTCAACAGCGACGAACGCCGTGCTCAGCGCGTCGCCGACGGCAAGCCGGCCTACCCGCTCAAGGTCACGGTCACCCGTACCGGCGATCTCGCCGCCGACCTCAAGTTCTGGCACCACGGCGGCGACAAGCTGGTCGTCACCGTCGACAGCGTGGTGGAGAAGGTGCGCGCGACGCTCGGTGACCTCGCCGACGTCGTCAGTGTCGGGCCGGACCTCGACTGGGGTCTGGTCCTCGATGAGCTCGGGCGCCGCGGCGTCAAGCAGCTGATGGTGGAGGGCGGTGGCACGATCCACACCCAGCTCATGGCCCAGGACCTGGCCGACGAAGTCCACCTCGCCATCGCGCCGCTGCTGGTCGGTCAGCCGGAAGCCGCCCGCTTCCTCGGGGCCGCCGACTACCCGGGCGGGTCGACCGCGCGGATGCGGGTCCTCGAGGTCCGTGCGATCAACGACGTCGTCTTCGTCCGCTACGCCCCTAAGGGACGCGCCTGATGTACGCGCCCGATCGAGACCAGGACCTGCACTGGATGAGCCGCGCGATCAGCCTTGCCGCGTTGTGCCCGCCGGCCTCGGGGCCTACTCGGTCGGCGCGGTCATTGTCGGCGAGGACGGCAGCGAGCTCGCGTCCGGCTACTCCCGAGAGTCCGACCCGCGCGAGCACGCGGAAGAGGCCGCGCTCGCGAAGCTGCCCGAGGGTGACCCGCGCCTTGCCGGGGCCACGATCTACAGCACGCTGGAGCCCTGCTCTCAGCGGCACTCGCCGCGCACCCCGTGCGCGCAGCGGATTCTCGCCGCTGGGATTCCGCGGGTCGTCATCGCGTGGCGGGAGCCGTCGCTGTTCGTGGAGAACTGCGTCGGCTACGAGCAGTTGGTGGAGGCAGGGGTGACCGTGGCGGAACTGCCCGAGATGGCGACGGCCGCGAAGGCCACCAATGTGCATCTGGGGGACCTGGCATGACGGATCAGGTGTATCTGATCGGCTCTCCCGAATCTCCACTCGTAAAAATCGGGTACACCGATAATCCAGAGCGTCGGCTCCGTCATCTCCAGACGGGTTCACCGCTGCCGCTCCAGTTGCTTGCGCTCTTCGAAGGTGGCTGCATCACCGAAGCCGCCCTCCACCGTCGCTTCGCCGACAAGCGCCGCCACGGTGAATGGTTCGATCTGGGACCGGATCCTGTGGGGGCCGTAAGCCCGTTCGTGCGAGTGGCGCAGGTGGAGGAAGCAGAAGACGTCGGCCGCCATCAGCCGAAGCACGAGCTGCGCTACGACGACGTCACTCTGCAGGAGTGGGCCGATTGGTTTCCTGAGGAACCGTCACGGGTGCACGAGCGAATGGAACGCGAATGCCCGACCTACAAGGGGGCGTGGAAGTGCCTGTGCGACGGCTGACCTTCCCACCTGGTGGGCAAATTGCTGCGCGCTTCCCGTCAGGCGGGCGCGGCATTCCGGGCACCTCGGACGCTTCTCGAATTCGTCCCGCAGTTCTGTCGGGTCGTGCGGTTAGGCTGTGCCCAGAAGTGATCCATAACGACGAGAACCCCAGCGACCGGGCATGGTCTGCTGGGGCATCTCGAACGGGGCTAAGCCTCGTTGGGCGACACACCTTGATGGGAGGTGCTCGCGGGATGAAGGCTACCCGCCGACGCGGAACTACACGCGCAGCTTCGCCGTTCCTCCATCGCGATCACGCCATCGAGTGCGCCTTCGCGTACGCCGACACCGGCCTCGGAATCAAGGGGGTCGGGGTGACGTAGCGCCACCGGCCGCGCGCGCCAGACGAGTGGACGGCAATCCACTGCGGCCTCGCGCGGCCCTTCACGCCGACCAGAGGTCGGCCGCCCAGTCCCCGGTTCCAGCCGGTCCTGGGCTCCAGCTCATCGAGCTGGGTTGAGCAATCAGTCGCAGTACCCGGTCCGCAAGGACCACGCACCACCGCAGCGGCCCCCCGGCAAGGGGGCTTCTGCATAGCACCGCCGAAGCGGCTTCGCCACCGAAGCGGCTTCTCCGTTCCGCCGGCCCCGGCAAGGGCCTTTGGAACATCCGTTCGAATCCCGCAAAGGAGAGAGGACTCGCCTCTGGTTCTTCGTCCGGTGCCCGCTCCTCACGGAGGCGGCGCCCCGCCCGTCCGATCTCCAACGGAGGTCGGTCCTTGTTGATCTATATGGAAGGCGGCTAACGCCATAGTGCACGAGCTCCGGTCGACTTGTCAGGTCGACCACGACCAGGTCAGTACCCCCTCTGGGGTGATTACCGCAGGTTGTGGTGTCCCCCGTGGCGAAAATGTGACGTACATCACACCCCCCAACTGTCACACCGTTTACGCCCGGTCGGCTGACCGCCTGACCTCGGGGATGTCCCTGTGAGCGCGGGAGCGGCGTCGGCCGCCGTGCTGGACCACCCCCTGTGGGAGAACATCGACAACTCCGTCGACGGCTCCTGGCTTCCCGGGCAGCGGAACGCTCTGCGGTCGGTGCCGGCCGCCGGAAAGCCGGACGGCGACGGCCCGGAGGACCCGCTGCGCCTCGGTCGGACGATGCGGCTTCGACTGCGTGACGCGGTCCAGGCGCTGCTGGCGGACCCGTCGATCGCCGGGCTGAAGGATGCGCCGAAGCTGGCGGCCGTGGTGCTGTACGCGAAGTCGCGGGCGCCGAAGGGCGAGGACGACGACCTCCAGACCTCGATCTGGGGCGCGGAGCTCGGCCGCTGGCTGGGCATGAAGGAGTCGACGGTCCACCACAAGGTGCTGCCGGTGCTCCGCGGCTCGGACGCGGTGCATACCCAGGTGGTGAGGGACGGGAAGGGGCACCCGACCGGGCTGGACTGCCTGGTCATGCCGCTGTGGCGCGCTCACCACGGCGGGGGAGCGGGGCATCCACTGGCGCTGACGAAGGCGGAGCTGGCGACGCTGCTGCATCTGTGCGAGGCGCTGTTCGGGCACGGCTGGACGCCGAAGGACAAGGAGCCGACGCCGCCGGGGCTGCTGGCCGGCCGGACGGGCAAGGGCGCGGCGACCGACCGGCTCGGGCTGCTGCTGATGGTCCTGAACACGCGGGCGTCGGGCTGGCTGCAGCTGGTCGGCGGCTCGGTGAAGAAGCGCGAGGGGCGCGGGGCGGCGACGCTGGCCCGGCTGCTGGGCTGCTCGCCGTCGGGGGCGCGGAAGGTGCTGGCCCGGCTGACGAAGGCCGGTGTCGTGGCGCGGCAGCACCGGGAGACGTCGACGCGGATGCGCGGCCGGGGCCGGGTCATGCTGCTGCCAGTCGCCCGCGCGTACAGCCGTCGCCTGGCCTCTGTGGAGGCTGTTTCGGGAGCCGGGTCGGTGTTTTCAGCGCGTCCTGCTGGTGCGTGCGGAGATCATGGTCCGGCTGGGACTGCTGGTGCCCCTGGTACGTCTAGGATCGGCGGTGCTGAGGGGGCCGGGGATGCGGTGGAGCAGGAGCGTCCCGATGGTGCAGAGCTCCACGCAGACCACGCTTCTGTGGTTACTCCTGTAGTTCCTCCGCAGCTTGATTGTGGTTTTTCCGGCGAAGGCCGTGGGGCGACCAGTGATCTGCCGGACCGCGCGTGCGCGGGCGAGGACGGCGGCCCGCTCCGCGGGGAACAGCAGGAGAAGTCCCCGTCGATCAGCAGCAAGAGGCCCGGTCGCGGGCCGGTGGGCGACGGTCCGGTGCGGGTCGTGGCCGGTGAGGGGCAGGGCAGGCAGCAGCGGGGGAGGGTGCCGCTGCCGCCGGAGGATCTGCGAGCCGTCCTGGCCCCGGTCGACCTGGTGTGGGCACGCCTGGAGCGTCCGGCCGCCCGCCGCCTGGTGGAGGCCGCTGCCCACGGCGAGCTGGGCAGAGTGGTCGGGTTTGCTGGCCGTGCGAACGCGCCGCAGGTACTCGCCGACCGGCTCGCCCGGCGCCTAGCCGACCAGATGCGGCTCGCTGGGCCGATCAAGGACCCGGTGGGCTGGCTGATCGGCGTCGGTCTGCCGCAGCGCCAGCAGTGCGGCGACGTGCGGTGCGACGACCGGGTCCTGCTCGACTCCGGGCAGGATTGCCCGCGCTGTGAGGAGAAGCAGGCCGACCGCCGGGACCAGCGCCGTGCGGTCGCGGCCGCCGTCGACGCCGCGATGCCCGGTGCCTCGGAGGCGGAGCGGCGGGCGGCGGCCGAGCAGCAGCTGCACCAGGACGTGACGGCCAGGGCGTGGGCGAAGGTGCACGAGTGGGACCAGGTCTGCGCCCGGCAGGCCGCCGCAGCTCAGGCCCGTGCCGAAGCCGCGGCCGCGCAGCCCGAGGCGGAGGACCCGGCCGCGCCGGTCGCCTCGGTCGTGCTGCCCACGCCCCGTCCCGTCGCCGTGGTTCAGGCCCTGGAGGACGACGACCAGGAGCTGGTCCTTGAGGACCTGACCCCCGAGCAGGTGCTGGACTGGCGCACCCGCGCCGCGCACGACCACCAGATCGTCCACGACCACATCGCCCGGTACGGCAAGCACTCCGCACAGCGCCTGTTCACCAGATCGTTCGTCGCGACCGTGCAGCGCCTTTCGGGCCTCGGTCACCTGGACCTCGGCTACACCCCGTGGGGGCAAGCATGAGCGGCAGCGAGGCGTCCGGCGTCGACCTGGCCCGGGTCGCTCTGCGGGCCGCGATGAAGGCGGCACGCGCCAACGGCGGCGGCCGGAAGGCGAAGGCGAAGCTGCGCCTGGCCCGTACGGTGCGCCGCGACGGGCGTGAGTCGATGGGCCTCAGGGCGGCGCTCGGTGCGCTGGCCACCGAGCGGGCCTGGGAGCTCCCGGCCGCCGGTGCGACGCTGTGGGAGCGGTGGGCGGCCATCGTCCCCGAGTTCGCCGGGCACGTCGCCGCCGTGTCGTACGCCCCGGACTCCGGCCGGCTCACGGTGTGCCTGGATTCGGCGGCCTGGGCGGCGAAGGCCCGGCTGGTGCAGTCCGCCGCCAACAAGGCGGCGGGCTGCACCGTGCACGCGTGGGAATCCTGTCAGGGTGCTGCAGTACATTTCGTTCGCGGAAGACCCTGGCGGTCTGCGAACGAGGTAAAGCAAAATGGCTTGATCACCTGACATCGCCGCAGGTCACGAAGTGTCGTCCCCGCGCCCGCGGGGGTAGCTCGCCCTTGAGGCTTGGAATGAGCTGAACGAACGTGTCGTCCCCGCGCCCGCGGGGGTAGCTCCCGCTGGGCGTCCTCCCGAACACCAACAGCAACGTCGTCCCCGCGCCCGCGGGGGTAGCTCGGACCCGCCGGCGCTTGCCGTGCCGGTGGTGGCGTCGTCCCCGCGCCCGCGGGGGTAGCTCCGGCCTGCACAAGGGGGACTTCGTCCCGGACGCGTCGTCCCCGCGCCCGCGGGGGTAGCTCCGCGCCCGGGTCGCCGGCCACCAGCAGGGACTCGTCGTCCCCGCGCCCGCGGGGGTAGCTCCCGCCTGGTCCTCATCCGGGACCGGGAGATCTGGTCGTCCCCGCGCCCGCGGGGGTAGCTCTCCGGTCACAGCCAGGTGAAAAGTGAGGCCACCGTCGTCCCCGCGCCCGCGGGGGTAGCTCTCCGCCCACCGATCCGTCCTCCCCGTCCGCAGCGTCGTCCCCGCGCCCGCGGGGGTAGCTCGTTCAGATCAGGGCACCGCTCGTTCGGCGGGACGTCGTCCCCGCGCCCGCGGGGGTAGCTCGTCCACGTTCGCCGCCCAGTACCCGCCTAGCTGGTCGTCCCCGCGCCCGCGGGGGTAGCTCCTGACCCGGTCCGCAGCCATGTTGGGGCCGTACGTCGTCCCCGCGCCCGCGGGGGTAGCTCGGGGACATGATCATGCCGACCGGCCTCTGCCTGGTCGTCCCCGCGCCCGCGGGGGTAGCTCCCCGGCCTACGTGAACGCGGACGGGACGTACACGTCGTCCCCGCGCCCGCGGGGGTAGCTCCCTCGCGTTGCCGTCGACCGCACCAGGGGACTTGTCGTCCCCGCGCCCGCGGGGGTAGCTCCTTCCCGCCGGACGAGCCGGGACGGGGCCACTCGTCGTCCCCGCGCCCGCGGGGGTAGCTCGTCGGACTGGCGCAGAGCGCGCAGGTACGACGGGTCGTCCCCGCGCCCGCGGGGGTAGCTCCGGTGTCGCCGATCGCCCACCACACCGCGCCGTGTCGTCCCCGCACGCGCGGGGGTAGCTCCTCGGCATCCTCCCGTTTGTGTGCCTCGCTCCTGTCGTCCCCGCACGCGCGGGGGTAGCTCCCAGTGACCTCAAGGACTCCGGCCCCCGGCCGGGTCGTCCCCGCACGCGCGGGGGTAGCTCCCACCAGTGGTCCGTCTCGGGCGGCGTGTCGGGGTCGTCCCCGCACGCGCGGGGGTAGCTCCTCGACTCGCAGAGGCCGACACGGGAC
>NZ_KB892181.1:62913-93315 GCF_000373685.1 Streptomyces sp. PsTaAH-124
GGTCGTCCCCGCACGCGCGGGGGTAGCTCCCACCAGTGGTCCGTCTCGGGCGGCGTGTCGGGGTCGTCCCCGCACGCGCGGGGGTAGCTCCTCGACTCGCAGAGGCCGACACGGGACCCGGAGGTCGTCCCCGCACGCGCGGGGGTAGCTCGTACGACTACCTGGAGGTCGAGGGAGTCGCCACGTCGTCCCCGCACGCGCGGGGGGTAGCTTCCGCGCCGAGGCCACCGCGACCGTCACCGGCCGGTCGTCCCCACACCCCCGGGGGGGGCGGCCGCCGAGGGTGCGGTCGCAGCCGGAACGGAAGTGGGTGGGGCGTCCGGGGCCTGCGCGTCCGGGCCCTACGGCACACCCCCGGCCGCTGCTACGCTGCCCGTTATGGCCAAACGCATCGAGGTCCCTGTAGACGACGCCGCGTACGCGGCACTCGAAGCCGAAGCCGAACGCGTCGGCATCACCGTGCCCGAGCTGGTCGGCCAGGTCGTCACCCACGATGTCCACCGGCGCCGGTTCCTCACCGCCGCCCAGCACTACGTCACCGCCTGGGGACCCGCGTTCGACGCCGAGTTCGGCACCGGCCGCCCCGACGGTGCCGCCGCGTGATCCTCCACATCGACCGCGCCTGGCTCCTCGACGTCGCCCACCAGTACCTCCGTACCGACCCCGACGTCACCGACTACGGCAGTCTCGCCGCAGCCGTCGCCCGGCACACCGACCAGGTCCTGAACGTCCCCGTCTACCCCGAACCGCACCACCGCGCTGCAGCCCTCATGCACCAGCTGGCCCGCGTGCCTGCCCTGGAGGTCCGCAACGAGCTGTTCGCCGCAGTCGTCGCTGCGGCATACCTGACAGCGTCCGGGCTGACGGTGACGGTGGAAGCGAAAGACGCCGCAGTACTCGCATCCCGAGCCCGAGACGGCCTCGGCGTCCGCGACGTGGCCCACGAAATCAAACAGTCCTGGATCGCCGACTGACCAACCACCGCACCCGTCGCCCCGCGCTCGCGGGGGTAGCTCGCCGGGAGGGGCCACGTGGCCTACGGACCTTGTGTCGTCCCCGCGCCTGCGGGGATCCAGTCAGGGTGCTGCATCTCGTTCGCGGAAGACCCTGGCGGTCTGCGAACAAGGTGAAGCAAAATGGCTTGATCACCTGTCATCGCCGCAGGTCACGAAGTGTCGTCCCCGCGCCCGCGGGGGTAGCTCGCCGGTCGAGGTACCCGACCAGGAGAAGGCTCTGTCGTCCCCGCGCCCGCGGGGGTAGCTCCGACGCCGAGGGGCGTCCGCGCGCCGTGATCGGGTCGTCCCCGCGCCCGCGGGGGTAGCTCGCAGGAGCGGGTCACTGCCCGGCTCGCCCGCAAGTCGTCCCCGCGCCCGCGGGGGTAGCTCGAGGATCGCCGTCGCCGCCGCGCGGGCGTCGGTGTCGTCCCCGCGCCCGCGGGGGTAGCTCGCCCGCCCGGCCCGACGCGTTCATCCAGGCGCGGTCGTCCCCGCGCCCGCGGGGGTAGCTCCGGCCCACCCGGAGAAGGGGGACCAGCATGCTCGTCGTCCCCGCGCCCGCGGGGGTAGCTCGACTTGCCCGCACCGGACGTACCGGCGATCAACGTCGTCCCCGCACGCGGGGGGCTCGCCTACAGTCTGTGCGGTACACCGGGTCACGCTGTCGACCCCGCATGCGTGGGGTAGCTCCTCAGCCTAGGAACGTTCCTATGTCCTCATCCCGTCGTCTCCGCGCCTGCGGGGGTAGCCCGTACGCCACCGTCAAGACCCTCCTCGAGGTCTAGTCGTCCCCGCATGCGCGGGGGTAGCTCCCGCGGGGCGGCGCCTGCCGAATGGCCGGCGCCCCGGTCGTCCCCGCGCCTGTAGGGGTAGCTCCGCCACCGCCGACGTCACCAACCTCGGCACGCTGTCGTCCCGGCGGCCGCGGAGGCGGAACTGCACCGGCTGGAGGGGCTGCTGGAGCTGTGGGGAGGCGCGCTGCGGCTGCTGGCCGCCGGCTGACCGACCGGCTGGTGGAGACCTGCGGCAAGGGCCTGGTCGAGCTCCCGTATCCGTGGCTGATCCGACGGGGCCTGGTGCGGCGCCGGGCGTGAACGGACGGGCGGTGCGACGACGGGGTCCGCCTGGGCACCGGGTGGCGGGTGCGAGATGTGCGGGGAAGTGATCCATTTCCGGCGCGCCCGGCGGGTGAAGGCCGCTGTGGGAACAGGAACAGCCCGGCGCGCTCGCGCAGCACCGGGAACGTCCACGGCCTTCGCCGACACAGCCGCTGCCGACTCGGCAGCGTCCTGCTCGGCCACGTTCTCACTGGTCATCGATGCATCCTCCATGATCGGAGTTACACCGAACGATTTACATTTTCCTACTTGGCGCGGTGGCGGTGAAGCCGTTCTCGAATACGCTGGCGCTCGGCGTCTTCAGCGGTGGCTGGAGGCGGTGTTGGTGCTGGTTTCCCTGGAACGGCTCGTAGCTCGGCACCGTAGCGGTCTGTTTGCTTGTGAATCTCTTCCGGCTGTGCTTCGGCCGGCCAGGCAATAAGCAGGTAGTCCTCGACAGCGTCTTCGGAGGCGCCGTCTGGGGCGTTATCGCGCCCTCGTGCATGCACACGAAGCCGGTAGGTTCCTGGACCGTGCGCAGTCAGCGGAGGCAGGTCGGGGGCGTCGTTGAAAATGCTTGTGACGCGTAGGACCCCGGTCGCAGTCGTGACGGTGTGGTCGACGACCTCGTCCCAGTCGTCGGCATCCACGTGAGACGGTGGATGCCGACGTGCCTGGACGCTGACGTTCACCCGCCCCGCGTTGATCCCGGTGCAGATCACGGTCTGCCCCGGCTGGGAGAAGACCAGGCCGTTCGAAGTGTCGAACCCCATGCGCGTGCGCCGGTCGGAGTCCGTCAGCTCGAAGGTGTGGTAGTCCACTCGCACTGTGCTGGATAAGGGGGTGGGCTCTGGCTCCGTCATGCGGCCATGCTAGTGGGACCGCTAGTCGACGATCCACACGTAGAACTTGTCCTTCTCGAGGACGCGGTTCTTGTTGTAGAAGGGGCGCAGGTCATCTCGTCCGGCTGCTGTGTTCTCGGTGGCGGGGATCATGCAGGCACTCCAGCCGGGGCCGGTGCGGCTGGAAAGTTGGCTGATCTGACACCAGCTGAAGGACCTGCCGAGGGTGGGATTGTTGGCGGCCCCTTCGTGTGTGGAGGCGAAGGGGTACTCGTCGCAGCTGTATCCCGCAGGTCGCGTGTATCCGCCTTTTGATGCCTGGGGGCAAGCCGTGCTCCTGTTCTTGGTAGCTTCTGCGCTGTCGGTCTGTCGGGTCAGCGGCTGACCGTCCGGGTATGCGCCAGGAAGCCCCGAGGCCTGCGCTTCAGAGATGTGTTTGGCGTATTTAGGGTAGAGGCCGTTGCGGCTGACGACGTTGACCGGCTCGTAGTCCTTGAAGACGCAGCCGACCGTCGACACACCCTTCGTATCGTTGTCGCAGCGGATCGGCACGGCCACCTGAGAGCCGACCAAGTCGGGCTGCTTCGCCCACTTCGGGTTCTTGAACTGCCAGTACATCACCGACTTGGCTTCGCCCACAGCACCGGTCGCGGTCGCCGTGGTCTCGGGAAATGCCTCACCAAACGGCGGATTGCTCTGACTGAGGGGCTGACTGGGAAAGTCGATGTGGCCGACTGAAAGCGTGCAGGTTCCGTTGCATATGGCGTCGCCTTGAACCGTGGTACCAGCTGTCTCTCCCCATTGGGTGACCAGACGGATGGTCACCTGGTGCCCCCAGTTCGCCAGTTCGTCGTTGGTGTAGACGTACTCGTTCGTCTGGTAGAAGATCTGACCCACCGTCGCACCCGATTTGACATCGATGACATTGACGAGGTTGGTGGCGATCGAGCAGGCCTGGAACCGGTTGTAGTACCAGGTGCCGTCCCCGTTGGAACTCTCATAGCACCAAGGGGGCAGGGGCAACGCCTCACGGTCGTCCTCGGCGGAGAACGAGGACGGCGAAATGGAAGGAGCTGAGGGTTTGCGTGCAGGCGCGGAAGTGACACACGCGACTGTCTGTGCTCCTTCAGCCTTCAGTACATCGATGCGCGCACGAACGCGTGCGCACGAGTCCTCCGCTGCGCCCACCCCACGAGCTGTGGGCCGCTTCGCCTGATTCGGCTTCGGCTCCGGCAGTTTCGCCGCTCCGACGGAGGACAGTTCGGAGGCACTGTCGCTTTGGGCTTGTGGCGCTGCAGCCACGACTTGTGCGGGGAGCAGGGCGAGCGCCAGGGCTATCAATGTTGCTTTGAAGACGGCTCTCAAATTCTTCCCTTCAACGGTATCGGGGCAGCCGCGAATAGCAGCTGCTGCAGAAGCCCCACGCTAGGCACCAAGATCTAGCAGGTGAATGCGAAATGCCTGAGTTGGCTAAAACCTGTCTGGGTCCGGCTGAACGGTCACCATTGACACTGACTGCTGTCTTCGACTTCCCGAGGTGACGCTGAATTATCGGCGGCCTGGGCCCATGTTGGGCACCAAGCCGTCGAAGATGTGCGACCGGTACTTAGACGGGACTGCTGGAGGAGAGCGACGCGGTGGCCGCCGATCCGCGCTGCACCCGGCTGCTCACCGCGATGGCCTTCGTGTACGGCGCCGCCGCCACCCCGAGCGACTACGCCCGCGCCGCCTACGACACCCTCGGCCTCAAGGAGAGCGCGGCGTGAACCTCCACGAGACGGCCGAGCAGTTCCCCGGAAGCGGGAGCCGACGAGCCCCGGCCAGCAGATGCTGTTCCCGGTGACAGTGACCGCCGTACGCCGCGAGGCCACCTTCGCCCGCCCCAACGGCGGCCCGCTCACCGACGGCGACTTCGCCCGCCTGCACCTCCTCGCCCACGGCGGTGCCCGATGACCGGCCCCGTGCCCGGCAGTCGGCCGACGTGGCAGACGAGCCGGTGGCCCCGGTCATGCTGCCCGCGCCGAGCCCGGCCGCTGTCATCGTGCCTGCTTCGCAGCCGGAGCCCGCCGACGTCGACGACGGCCAGGAGCTGGTCCTTGAGGAGCTCACCCGCGAGCAGGTGCTGGGCTGGCGTACCCGCGCCGCCGCCGACCACCAGATCGTCCACGACCACATCGCCCGGTACGGCGAGCTGTTGGCGCAGCGCTTGTTCACCCGGGCGTTCGTCGCCCCAGGCGCAGCGCCTGTCCCGTCTCGGTCGGCCGCCGGTGCGACGCTGCGGGAGCGGTGGGCGGCCATCGTCCCCGAGTTCGCCGGGCACGTCGCCGCCGTATCGTACGCCCCGGACTCCGGCCGGCTCACGGTGTGCCTGGATTCGGCGGCCTGGGCGGCGAAGGCCCGGCTGGTGCAGTCCGCCGCCAACAAGGCGGCGGGCTGCACCGTGCACGCGTGGGAATCCAGTCAGAGTGCTGCAGTACATTTCGTTCGCGGAAGACCCTGGCGGTCTGCGAACGAGGTAAAGCAAAATGGCTTGATCACCTGACATCGCCGCAGGTCACGAAGTGTCGTCCCCGCACCCGCGGGGGTAGCTCGTCGAACTCGTACTCAATGCCGTCCCGCTGGTCGTCGTCCCCGCACCCGCGGGGGTAGCTCCTTGATGAGCTGGGGGTACTCGGGCTCGTCGATGTCGTCCCCGCACCCGCGGGGGTAGCTCCTGGGAGGATCACGGGCGCCGGTGACGGCGCATGTCGTCCCCGCACCCGCGGAGGTAGCTCGAGCCCGTACTTGAAGGGCGCCGAGCGCGTGACGTCGTCCCCGCACCCGCGGGGGTAGCTCGAGGAATGGGACGCGCAACAGGTAGACGGCTGGGTCGTCCCCGCACCCGCGGGGGTAGCTCGCTCCCTGCTGGTCTCGCCCTCGCCCGTCTCGGCGTCGTCCCCGCACCCGCGGGGGTAGCTCCCTATGTCAGCCTGGTGGCGCCAGGCTTTTTGTGTCGTCCCCGCACCCGCGGGGGTAGCTCCGGCAGGGCGACGCTGGCGGGCATACTCGTCTGGTCGTCCCCGCACCCGCGGGGGTAGCTCCCCTGCCAGTCTCCGGAGGTGAAGAGGCCGGCGGTCGTCCCCGCACCCGCGGGGGTAGCTCGGGCCCCCGGACATGCAAATAGGCCCCCTCCGGGTCGTCCCCGCACCCGCGGGGGTAGCTCCTTCTGCCAGGGCAGATCGGTGGTGTCCCAGACGTCGTCCCCGCACCCGCGGGGGTAGCTCTTTCCTTGGCTGCTTCGAGGAGGTAGGTGGCGCGTCGTCCCCGCACCCGCGGGGGTAGCTCCTCGGGGATCTCGACGTCCAGTTCGTCCAGCAGGTCGTCCCCGCACCCGCGGGGGTAGCTCCTGGTCCAGGTTGCCGCCGTTGCCGTGGACCATGTCGTCCCCGCACCCGCGGGGGTAGCTCCGCGTTCCGGACGACGGCCGGCGGGATCCAGGCGTCGTCCCCGCACCCGCGGGGGTAGCTCCCCCTGATGAGAGCAGGAGCAGTCATGACGGATGTCGTCCCCGCACCCGCGGGGGTAGCTCGAACCGGCATGCCAAGGCGTCCGCTGACGCCGAGTCGTCCCCGCACCCGCGGGGGTAGCTCGTTGCCGGACAGCTCCAGGCGGGTGGACTGGACGTCGTCCCCGCACCCGCGGGGGTAGCTCGTCCGGGTTGAGTCCTGGTGAAGCGAAGGGCCGGTCGTCCCCGCACCCGCGGGCGTAGCTCCACCGTGGTGACCAGCAGGACCAGGGCGAGGACGTCGTCCCCGCACCCGCGGGGGTAGCTCCCCGAAGTACGCGCAGTTCGCGCGGCTCAAGGTGTCGTCCCCGCACCCGCGGGGGTAGCTCCCTCCGCTCCCTCGCCGCCCTGTGGGGCCCGGCGTCGTCCCCGCACCCGCGGGGGTAGCTCGCTCCTGCTCGACACCGTTCGAGTCACACGGCCGTCGTCCCCGCACCCGCGGGGGTAGCTCGGGGGGTCACGCGTGCTCGATTGTGACGTTCCAGGTCGTCCCCGCACCCGCGGGGGTAGCTCCCTTGCTCTGCATGCCGGTGATCGGCACCCAGGTGTCGCCAGGTCTTGTGGTGTGAGACCGGGCGGTCGTCCCCGCGCCCGCGGAGGTAGCTCCGAGTGGGACTCCACCTGCCAGTTCACGGCCGAGTCGTCCCCGCGCCTGCGGGGGTAGCTCGCTGATACACGCTCCAGCACATCGAGGGCGGCGAGGAGTCCAAGCTCAGCACGCTGCTGCGGATCGCACGGATCTCGACGTCCCTCTCGCCGACCTCGTACGAGGCTGAGTGCCCCCGGCGCCGTCGGCGATATGGAGACGAGGGGATCGTACGGTGCTACCGCCGCTGCCACCATGGCGTCGGCTCCGGCGCGGTCTGCCGTGGTCCGGCGGGCCGGCACGCTCCGAGGTGCCGGTGGGCGGGGCCAGCCACGCCCGACCCGGTCTCGGGGTGGACCGTGTCGTACGGCTGGCCGGGCCGGATCGGACAGTCGCAGTGGGCGCAGATCATCAGGCGCTTTCCGGGGCCGGTGGCTCGTCGGCCTGAGCGGCGAGCGTGGCGTCTGCGTCGGCCAGCCGGTGTGCGCCTGCGGCGATGAGCCGGGCTACCGTCAGCGGCGCGCACAACTCTGCGGGCGACTCCATCGGCACCGACCAGTACAGGCCCGGCCCGTGGTCGCGGAAGGTGGTCGCTGTCAGCGCCGGTACGCCGAGGTACGTGCCGCGGCCCAGGCACTCCACGTCCTGGGAGCGCCAGCCGTAGGTGTCCGGCCGCCAGGTCACGGGCACGCTGGCTGGGACGAGGGCGTAGTACGCGCTCCAGCGTGGGTCGCAGATGACCGGGCCGCCGTCCAGGGCCTCGGCGAGGAATGCGTCGACCGCGTCCCACTCCGTGCTGGCGGCGAGAGCATGGACCAGGGCGGCGGGGATGCGGACGGCGGAGAAGAGGGTGCCGAGGGGGAGGGCGGCGCCGCCGTACTCGGCCCATTCCAGGCGGGCCTGCCGGCTATCGGGGCGTGTGGACAGGAGCCAGTGTTCCGTGGCCAGGCGCCGGTCGGCGGCCGGGTGTACGAGGACGCCCGGCTGCGCCTCGGCAGGGGGCAGTGCGGGTTGGCCGGTCACCGCGCGGCCTCTGTCCGCTGCACGGGTACCTGGGGACGGCTGGGCAGGCCGAGGAGGAATGCGAGCCGATCGGCGGTCGCGGGCTCGTCTTCGTGCACGCCGATCTCGTACCCGTATCCGGTGAGGTAGCGGCCACTGCGGTTGGTGAAGGTTTCACCGACGAGCGGGTGCAGGGGGTTTGTCACGCTTACTGCGTGTTGGCCCTGTGGTGTCACGGACAGCCCGCGTGCTGCGAGCTGGTCGGCCAGAATGGCCGGTGCGGTCATCGCGTCCATGAGTCCATCTCAGCGCGCCGCGTGGAATCGCAGGAGCTGACAACCTATGACACGGAGATGATCATGGGCCTCGTTGTGGCGATCACCGGCACCCGCCAGACCGAGCACCACGAGCTGAGCTGGTACGCCGAGATCTTCGATCGCTACCTCGGCCCGTGGGCCACGCCCGATACGCGCTGGTACATCGGCGGCGCGCGCGGCGTCGACTCCCTGTCCCTGCTGTGGCTCGCTGGGAACTCGCGCTCGGGGATCACGGTCGTCGTGCCAGGAACCGTCGCGCAGCAGCCGGCGGACGCGCGACAGGCGATGGAGCAGTGCCGCGATCGGATCGACGAGATCGTCGAACTCGGCGCCGCCGAACTGCGCACGCCGGCCTACCATGCCCGGAACCGGTGGATGGTCGACCGGTCCGGCGTGATCGCGGGGTTTCCGCTCGCGGGGCCCGAGGGCGTGTCGGGCACCTGGCAGACGATCAACTACGCAGCAGGGCAGGGGAAACCGCGGCTGATCGTGCCCGTGTGAGGCCGTGGCGGTGCATCCTGGGGGTGTGAGCGCGCACGAGAGACTTGGCGTTGCCACACTCAAATGCTTACGGCAAGCCCGCGGCTGGTCTCTCGCTGACACGGCTCGAGCCATCATCGGCAGGGCAGGAGACCTCGGGCAGCCGCTCGACGCCAGCCCTGCGAGTGTGCAGCGGTCCGTCGCACGGTGGGAATCCGGCACGACACCGATCCTGCCCGGCGAGCGGTATCAGCTCCTCCTCGCCCACCTGTACGCCCGCGGCGCCGACGG
This sequence comes from Streptomyces sp. PsTaAH-124, assembly GCF_000373685.1. NCBI lineage: Bacteria > Bacillati > Actinomycetota > Actinomycetes > Kitasatosporales > Streptomycetaceae > Streptomyces > Streptomyces sp. PsTaAH-124. The sequence continues at coordinate 72,068 of NZ_KB892181.1, forward strand.
CACGGTGTCGCTCGGCACGGGGTCCGACTTCGCCGAGTTCCTCTACGCTCTCGCGTACCTGGGCGAGAGCGAACACCGCCTTGCTGAGCTGCGCACCCTGCTCGTACGGACGGCGACCGAGGGCGGCGGTGGACTGCTCGCCCTCCTCGGCCCGTCGACCCAGGGCGCGCTCTCAGCGGCCCTCGCCGACCCTGCCCGGGTGGACGAGGGTCTGCTCGCCGCGATGAGCACGGCCATCACGGACGTCAACCAACAAGGTCGGTTCGCTGCCGTTCGTTCGGGTACAGCTCCTTCTCGCACCTGTCGTCGAGTCGTGCCGACGGCTCCTGTCGGCGGGCGTGCCCGAGCCGCTGCTGCCCGTCCTGCAGGCGGTCGCCGCGCAGGCGTACACGCTCGCCGGTCGGGCCGCGTTCGAGACCCGCGATGACGCCGCGTCGAGGGCGCTGTACGCCGAGGCCACCGCTGCGGCGGGCGCCGCCGGGCAGCCGTGGCGACGCGCCGTCGTCCACATGAGTCATGCCCTCGTCACCTTGTACTCAGCACCCGGCCTCGACGCGGCGCAGCGGCTCGTCGACGCGGCGGTGCGTGACGCTCGCGCCGGGGAGAGCACCGTGGTACGGGCGCGGGCGCACGCTCTGCAGGCGGAGATCGCCGCCCGGTCCGGGGCGGAGAAGCAGGCCAAGGCGGCGCTCGCGCTTGCCTGGTACGACATGGACCGCGACGGCGATCCGGCGGGCACGTCCTTCTCGGCCGCCCATCTGAGGGGGTTCGACGGCATCATGCAGCTGCACGTCGGCGATCCGGGTGCTGCACACGACCACTTTGCTGGATCGGCCGCTGCTCTTTCTGCGCCGCGGGAGCGGGTGCAGCAGGCGATCGTCGCCACGGATCAGGCGCTGGCCCGGATCCGGCTCGATGAACCGCAGGCGGCGGCCGTGCTGCTGCACGGTTGTGTCACTGCGGCTGCGTCGACGGGTGGCCGTGTACCAGCGCTCCGAATCAAGGCGGCGCGGCGGGAGCTGCGTCCGTGGCGGCGGGAGAAGCGGTTCGCCGACCTAGACGATCGCCTGATCGACGTGCTCGGCTCCTGACTCCGGGCATGACGAAGCGCCCCATGACGGTTCGCGTCGTCCCCGCACGCGCGGGGATTCCGGTTACGGCACTGCAGTACAGCTCGTTCGCGCCAAGAGCGGAGGACACTGGCGCTCTGGGAACGAGGTAAAGCAAAATGGTTTGATCACCTGACATCGCCGCAGGTCACGAAGTGTCGTCCCCGCGCCCGCGGGGGTAGCTCCCCTTGACCACGTGCTCTGACGTGCAGGTTTTCGTCGTCCCCGCGCCCGCGGGGGTAGCTCCACGGCGTGGCGGCGGGGGATGGAGGCCGCGTCGTCGTCCCCGCGCCCGCGGGGGTAGCTCGACGGCGAAGAGCGCGGATGACGTGATGCGCATGTCGTCCCCGCGCCCGCGGGGGTAGCTCGTCCAGCTTGAGAAGGTTCAGGAGTGGCTGGCGGTCGTCCCCGCGCCCGCGGGGGTAGCTCCCACGAGCACTACGAGGATTGCCCCCAGCACGAGTCGTCCCCGCGCCCGCGGGGGTAGCTCCCAGATCACGAGCGAACAGGCCGACCCTTTCTGGTCGTCCCCGCGCCCGCGGGGGTAGCTCCTTGGCCTCCTCCGCTTCGATCAGGCGCAGGGCGTCGTCCCCGCGCCCGCGGGGGTAGCTCCGGGGGCGGCGTCGGCTTCGGCTTCGGCGCGGGGTCGTCCCCGCGCCCGCGGGGGTAGCTCCTACGACCCCACCCGCGGGGACGACGGCATGCTGTCGTCCCCGCGCCCGCGGGGGTAGCTCCTGCTGGAGGTCGCCGGGGAACCCCCAGACGCGGTCGTCCCCGCGCCCGCGGGGGTAGCTCCGTGTCCGGCGACGCTCTGAAGGCTGCGGAGACGTCGTCCCCGCGCCCGCGGGGGTAGCTCCCGCGTCGCCCCCTTCTCCACCAGCCCCGACGCGTCGTCCCCGCGCCCGCGGGGGTAGCTCCTGGTCCTTCTTGATCTCAGCGCCGGCCCGCGTGTCGTCCCCGCGCCCGCGGGGGTAGCTCGCGCAGGTTCGTGTAGGCGCAGGTCCCGACGTGGTCGTCCCCGCGCCCGCGGGGGTAGCTCTCCCCAGCAGGTGTCCTACGAGACGATCGGCCCGTCGTCCCCGCGCCCGCAGGGGTAGCTCGGGCTCGGATCGTGTTCGAGCCGCCCCAGGTGAGTCGTCCCCGCGCCCGCAGTGGTAGCCCCAGCAGGGCGCGCGCATCCCCGCCGGTCCCGAAGTCGTCCCCGCGCCTGCGGGGAGTAGCTCCTCACGTGTCGGCTTCATTGTCAGTGGCAGGGCCTATGGTGCCGGGCAGCGGATTTGGGGGGTGGTTTCGTGGACGATGAGGCTTCGGTCGTCGAGTTGATGCGGGCGATGCGGTTGTCGCCGGAGGTCGTCGAGCGGGTGTCGCGGCTGTGGGGAAAGTCGGCCGCGCGCAATGGTGGGCGGACACATCTGCTGCTGGGGCATCTGCTGGACACGGCTGCTGTGGCGGGGGTGATGTGGGACCGGTACGTGTCGGCGGCGTTCCGGCGGCGGCTGGATGAGATCAGCGGTGGCCGGGGGCGGTTGTGGTTCATGTGGGTGTGCGGCATTCATGACTGTGGGAAGGCGTGCCCGGCGTTCCAGGCGATGGATGCGGCCGAGGCCGCGCCGGTGTTGGCAGCGGGGCTGTCTTGGGGGCGGCTGTCGGCGGCCCCGAGCAAGCGGTGGCGTCATGACATGGCTGGTGCTGTCATGTTGCGGCCTCGGCTGGTGATGGAGTGGGGTGAGGAAGCGGCCGGTTGGGTGTGGCCGCTGGTCGCCGGACACCACGGCGCGTTTCCGTCGGCCGGTGCCCTGGACCCGCCACGCGGTGCTCAGGGCCGGGGTGCTGCCTGGGAGGAGGTGCAGCGGGCGGTCGTGGATGTCTTCACCCGTGCCGTCGGTTTCGAGGGTCTGTCGGATGCGCGGCCGGTGGGCGCTTTGCGGAAGGCTGAGCAGTTGGCGTTGTCGGGTCTGGTCGTCATGGCGGACTGGATCGCCAGTGACAGCAGTCAGTTCCTTGGTGTGGCGGATGCCGGTCTGATCTCTTTCGCTGAGTCGCGGCGCCGGGCGGAGGTTGCTTGGAGTCGGCTTCGTCTGTGCGGTGGCTGGCGGGAGCTGGCGCTGCCGGAGAGTCCGTTGGGGCCGCTGGTCGAGCGGCTGGGTGTTACGCCGCGGGCGTCGCAGCAGGAGCTGGTGGAGCGGGCATGGTCGGTGCCGGTGCCGGGGCTGCTGGTGGCGGAGGCTCCTATGGGGGAGGGGAAGACGAAGGCTGCTCTTGCGGCTGCTGAGGTGTTGGCGGCGCGGTTCGGTCTGGACGGGGTGTTCGTGGCGATGCCGACTCAGGCGACGAGCGATCCGATGTATGAGCAGGTGCTTCGGTGGGTGCGTACTTTCGATCCGGAGCTGGAGTCCCAGGTCGCTCTTCTGCACGGCCGCCGACGGTTCAATGCCTGGTGGCGGGCCGTCTGGGAGGGGAAGCCTCGTCCGGAAGGCGACGGTTGCGGATGTGAGAGCGGGAGCGGCCGCACCAGTGCGGAGTGGGCCGGCGACGACTTCGGTGCGATCGATGAGGACGCCGAGTACGACATGGCGCCCTCTCCGTCTCCGGTGGGCCCGGTGACCGACGGCAGGGCGAACGGTCCGGCGTACTGGTTCCTGGGTGAGAAGCGTGGCCTGCTCACTGCTTTCGCGGTGGGCACGGTCGACCATCTTCTGCACGCGGCGACCCGTACCCGGCACGTGATGCTGCGGTTCGCCGGGCTGGCCGGGAAGGTTGTCGTTGTGGACGAGGTGCATGCCGCGGACGTCTATATGCGGCAGTTCCTCGTCGAGGCGCTGCGCTGGTTGGGGCAGGCGGGGGTGCCGGTGGTGCTGTTGTCCGCGACGCTGCCGCCCGATCAGCGGCAGCGGTTCGTCGACGCTTATCTGTCCGGCGTGCTCGGTAGGGCGGATGTGCATCAGCCGGTGCCAGAGCCGGCCGGGTACCCGTGCGTGACGGTGGCTTATGGCGTCGATGGGCGGGCCGTTGCCGACACGTCCCGTCAGGTGGTGCGGTCCTGGCGGGAGTCGATGCCGGTGCGGGTGGACTGGCTGCCGGATATGGATCTTGAAGGAGCGCGGGTCGCTGCGGCGGTGCGCAAGGCCGTCGCCGGGGGAGGGGTCGCGCTGGTGGTGGTCAACCAGGTCGCCCGTGCGCAGGCGATCTACCGTGCTCTGCGGGAGGGAGGCTTCGACGGTGACCTGCACCTGTTGCATGCTCGGCTGTGCGCGGTCCATCGGGCGGAGCGGACAGCGCAGTGTTTGCGTGTGATGGGGCCGCAGGCCGGTGATGAACGGCCTGAGCGCATGGTCGTGGTCGCTACTCAGCTTGCCGAGCAGTCCTTCGATGTGGACGCCGATGTGCTGTTCACCGACTTGGCACCCGTGGACCTGCTGTTGCAGCGCATCGGCCGGCTGCACCGTCACAGCGGTACCCGTCGTCCGGTCACGCATCGGGTGCCCCGTGTGGTGGTCACCGGTGTGGCGCCCGGACGGGCCGGAGTTCCGCGGTTTCTGCGTGCCTCGGAGCTGATCTACGGCCGGTGGCCGCTGCTGCGGGCGGCTGCCCTGGTCGGAGAGGCTGCGGGTGCTCTCGCGGCGTCGGGCGCGGGCGAGTGGGCGGGGCCGGGGTGGAGCATTCCGGCCGATGTGCCGGGGCTGGTGGCGCGGGCCTATGAGGAGGCCGAGGTCTGTCCGGCGGGCTGGGACGAGGCCGATGCGTGGCAGGAGTGGCAGACGAAGGAGCGGAAGCGGGAGAAGAACGCGGAGGGGTATCTGCTGTGCCGTCGCCGGGAGTGGGCTTTCCCGACGTTGGAGGGGCTGCATTACGCCGGCAGCCGGGCTGCTTCCGAGGAGCAGCTCGATGCTGTGGTGCGCGACGGTGACCCTTCCGTCGAAGTGGTGGTCGTCCGGCGGGCTCCGGACGGGTACCGGGCTGTCGACGGGACCTGGCTGGGGGTGCACGGTGAGGTGGATGACGACGAGGTGACCGACCGGCTGATGGGCGGCACGCTGCGTCTGCCTCCGCGCCTCACGGCTGCTGCCCTGGCCGAGTTGCGTCCGCTTCCCGGGTGGGCGGGCAGGCCCTGGCTCCGTTACCGCCTGGCGCTCGTGCTGGAGGAGGACGGTACGCGGCTGCTGGGCGTGGACCGGGTGTCTTATCACGATGTGTTGGGGCTGGCCATCGTGTGAGGCGGGGTGAGGCGGCTGTGGAGCCGGGCCGGGACCTTGCCACCCCGCGTGTGCGGGGACGGTTCCTCGCGCTGGGCGAAGTACCAAACGGGAACACCCCCAGGCCTCGGGGAGGGCTCCGGCTCCACGAGCCGTGCGCAGAGTACCCGCTCGGGCCAAAGATGCTGTGGCCTCTTGGCATATTTCCCTGGGTTCGCCTGATCCGCTTGAAGTACCAAACGTTGCCGTGCCACGCTGTCGGCATTCGGTCACGGGTCAACTCCCCACTGTGACAACGGGGTTGACTCGTCGGCCAACGCGTCCTGCGGGACGTGAGGAGGGGTCGGTACGTGCAGTACATGGAGGGGGGAACCGCCATGACCGACGAGGGAGACCTCGTTCACGGCGCGTGGCTCAGGACCGTCGTACAGGACGGTGTGCAGCAGTGTGCTGGGCTGCTGGATGTGGTGTCCGGGGCTCACGCTGTCCGTCGTCTCGAGCTGCCGGTGCACACGATGCTGCCGGTGGTGCTCCGGCAGCTGCTGCTGCCCATGGTGATCGACGCTCTGGGGGCGCCCGCGACCCGGCAGGAATGGGGCGAGCGGTTTCACCGTGGCCGCTTCTCGCTGGACGAGCAGGAGCGTCTTGCGCACTACCTGGGCTCCCGCTACGGGGACCGGTTCCGCATGTTCGACGCGGAGCGTCCGTTCGCCCAGGTCGCCGGTCTGCAGGCGCTGAACGGGGAGACGAAGACGGCCGCTCAGCTGGTGCCGTCCGTGGCGTCGGGGAACAACGTGCCCTTGTTCAGCGCGCTCAGTGAGGCTGATGAGCTGCTGCTGACGCCGTGGGAGGCGGTGTTGTGGCTGCTGCACGCGCAGTGCTGGGACACGGCGTCGATCAAGACGGGAGCGGTGGGGGATCCGCAGGCGAGGAAAGGGAAGACGACGGGGAATCCGACGGGGCCGCTCGGTCAGCTCGGGGTGATCGTGCCCACCGGGAGGACGCTGTACGAGACGCTGCTGCTGAACACGCCGATCATGCCCGATGGGCTTGAGCCGGGGGACCGGCCGCAGTGGGCGTGGGACGAGCGCCCGGCCGCGTCGGGATGCGCGTCGCCGGCTGGGGCCGCCTGGTCCGAGCGTCATGCGACGGGGCTGCTGGACCTGCTGACCTTCCAGGCCCGCCGGATCCGCCTGATCGCCTGTGAGACGGAGCAGGGGCTGAGGGTGCATCGGGCGATCGTGTCGGCCGGCGACCGGCTGGTGCAGGCCCCTGAGACCGAGCCGCACACGGCGTGGCAGCACACCGCGAAGCCGAAGAAGGGGCAGCCCCACCGGCGGCCCCGCCGGCTCGCCTCGGGCCGCGCCGCCTGGCAGGGCCTGGGGACGCTTCTGGCGATGACCTTGCCGGTGGCGGGCGACGGCCCCTACACCTCGCTGCTGCTGCGCCAGATCGGAGACCTGCGGCACGACGGCGTGCTGTCCGGGCAGTATCCGCTGGGCGTGGAGACGTCGGCGCTCGAGTACGGCACGCAGTCCGCGGTGGTCGAGAACGCCATCGGCGACGAGCTGCCTCTGCCGGTGCAGGCGCTGCTCGCCGAGGACGCCGATCTGCGGGAACTCGTGCTGGAGTGCGTGGCGCAGGCGGATCAGGTCGCCCGGGCCCTGGACGGTCTCCACAGCGACCTGCGGCGTGCCGCCGGGGGTGATCCGCTGCCCCGTGACAAGGGGAGCCGGCCGTCCGCGCAGTTCCTGCACTCCCTCGACGGGACGATGCGGCGTCTGCTCGCCGGCCTGCGGAGCGTCGATGTGGACGACGAGGAGATCCTGGACCGCGCGCAGCTCGCGTGGGAGCAGTGTGTGCAGATCGCTGCCGACCGGGAGGCCGGTCTTCTGCTCGCGGCGGTTCCGCCGCGGGCTGTGGTGGGGCGCACGGTGAAAAAGGGCGACAAGGAGTTCGTCTACCGCAGTGGCAAGGCCATCGGCGTCTTCCGGAAGACGCTCGCCGGCGTTCTGCCGCTGGCCGCCGAGGAGCGCCGGGCCAAGTACGAGGAGGCGGCCGGAGTATGACGACCAGCAGTGGTTCCCGTGTCCGTGCTGCGGCAGACCGGACCTGGCTGTTCTTCTGGGAGGAGGCTGTCCAGGACTGGCAGAGCGGGCGCGAGGAGCAGCGGCGCGTGAACTTCTCCGAGTACGTCGTGCGGAGCCTGCGGGCCGCGCGTGAAGGCGTCGGGCGGGAAGCCGGCACCGTCGCGTCCATGCGCTTCCTTCATCGTGTCCCTCTGCAGGAGGGCGGCGTGGAGGGTCTGCCGGGCCGGTACATCGCGGAGCACCACACGCTCACCTTGTTCGGGCTGCACCAGCATGCGGCGTCCGAGCCCGTTCACCGGCGGGGTGCCGGTCTGGGCGGCGCCTGTCTGCTGCTGCGTGGCAGCGGGGTGATGGCGGAGAGTGCTGTGGAGCGGCGGCTGGTGGCGGCCGCGACCGCCCAGGACCTTGACGAGTTGGTGCAGCACCTTCAGCGGCTCGTGCCGCTTTTGCGGCAGGCGGGTATCGGGCTGGACTACACGCGTCTGTTCGGTGAGCTGGCCCGGTGGGACGGTCCGGGCAGGAACCGTGTGCTGCGGTCCTGGGGCCTGCAGTACACCGATCCCGGTGCACCGGGCGAGGCCGGCGAGGAGCTCGACGCCAGGGAACGGGCGGCGTACTGGGTGACGTTCGACCCGGGCGGCGCGGATGCGGGGGCGGAGCTGGCTGCGTTGCGTTCGGGTACCGGCCGCGAGCCGGGCACGGTCGCTGCGATGTGGCCGTTCCACCGCACCCGCATGGCGTCCGAGTGGCGGAACAAGGGTTCCCTCACCCGGGACCTGGCGGCCGAGCACACCGCGCTCACCCTCTTCGCCCGCCACCAGCAGTCGCACAGCCGCCCGATGCACGTCGGCGGGAACAGTCCGGGTACGGCCGCCGGTCTCCTCGCCGCAAAGGCCGCCGGGGGCAGCGAGGGACGGGCCGGCACCGCAGCGCTGGAGCGGCGCTTCGGCGTGCTGCTCACCTCCGCCGACGCCGACGAACTCGCCATGCACCTGCGGTCCTTCGTCCCGCTGCTCAGCCAGGCCGGAGTCGGACTCGACTACGACCTGCTCCGCGCGGCTCTGCGGAGCTGGGACGATCCCCGCCGTCCGGACGCCGCCACCGAATGGCGCCGGCGGTGGGACCGCGACTTCCACATCGCCGCGACTTCCTGACCCCGCCGAACGAATCAGCCGGCCACGGCGCCGGGATTCCCGGACCGGCCTGCCGGCCACGCCGAAGCGTCTTCGTTGATGCCCCGTTCCCGGGGCACCCCATGCCTTCAAGGAGTCACACCATGAGCAAGCCCACCCTCTTCGTCGAGGTCCACATCCTGCAGAGCCTGCCGCCGTCCAACGTGAACCGGGATGATTCGGGCACCCCCAAGCAGGCCGTCTACGGCGGCGCCCGCCGGGCCCGCGTCTCCTCCCAGGCGTGGAAGCGGGCCGCCCGAACCGAGTACGCCCGGCACATGCCGGAGGCCGACCGGGCCACCCGCACCAAGCGGATCGCCACCCTGCTCACCGAGCGCCTGGCCCGCCCGGCCGCCGAGGGCGGCGCCGGCCTCACCGGCGAGCAAGCCGGCCGTCTCGCCGCCGCCCTGCTCGAGCCGCTCGGCGTCACCAAGTCCGCCAAGAAGGAGGACCAGTCCGCTTACCTGCTGTTCTTCGGCAAGAAGCAGCTCGACTCCCTGGTCCGGCTCCTTGACGGCCGGGCCGCTGAACTCGCCGCCCTGGCCGACGACGACCTCAAGAACGAGGTGAAGCAGCTCTCCGTCGTCCAGACGCTGTCCACCGGCCACCCGGCCGAGGTCGCCCTGTTCGGCCGCATGGTCGCCGACCTGCCCGCCCTGAACGTGGACGCCGCCGTCCAGGTCGCGCACGCCCTGTCGACCCACGCCGTGCGCACCGAGTTCGACTACTACACCGCAGTCGACGACGAGAACACCGACGACCACGGCGCTGGCATGATCGGCACCGTCGAGTTCAACTCCTCCACCCTGTACCGCTACGCCGTCCTGGGCGTGCACCAGCTGCGGGACAACCTCACCGACGCCGAGGAGACCCGCGATACGGCGGTCCGGTTCATCGACGCGTTCGCCCGGTCCATGCCGACCGGGCACCAGAACTCCTTCGCCCACCGCACCCTGCCCCACCTGGTGCTGCTGACCATCCGCACCGACCAGCCGGTGAACCTCGTCTCCGCCTACGAAGAGCCCGTCACCGGCATCACGGGCCTGGCCTCGGAGTCCGTCGTACGTCTCGCCGACGAGCTCAAGGCAGTCGGCGAGACGTGGGGCAACAAGCCGCTGCAGACCCTGGCCACCTACACCGCCGAAGGCGACAAGATCACCGAGGTGTTCGGCTCCTCCCTGGCCTTCCCCGCCCTGCTCGACTCCGTCGGCGCACTGGTCGGACAGTGGCTGGCCGGCGGCGAGATCACGCCCGCCGAGAAGGCAGAGGCCGACGCCCGATGACCGGCACCGGACACGCCGTCCTCATGCTGCGGCTGGCCGCCCCGCTCCAGTCCTGGGGCGGCCCGTCCCGCTACAACCTCCGTGAGACGCGTCCTGAACCCACCAAGTCCGGCGTCCTTGGCCTCCTCGCCGCTGCCGAGGGCCGCGACCGCGAAGCCTCCCTCACCGACCTGGTCGGCCTGCAACTCGGCGTCCGGGTGGACCAGCCCGGCACCCTGCTGCGGGACTACCACACCTCCAGCGACTACCGCGGGCTGCCGCTGCTGTCGGCCAAGACCAACGCCAAAGGACAGCAGACCAGGACCGCCCCGCCCAAGTACACCAGCGTCACCCGCCGTTTCTACCTGCAGGACGCCGTCTTCGTCGCCGCTCTCCGCGGCCCGCACGCCCTGCTGCACAGCCTGGAACAAGCCGTCCGCAACCCCGTCTTCCCCCTGTCTCTGGGCCGCCGATCCTGCCCGCCCACCGGCCCCGTCAGCCTCGGCCTCCACGACGACAACCGTCTCGAAGACGTCCTGAAGGAAGTGCCGTGGCAGGCGAGCAGCCACCGTCGCCGACAGGCTAAGGGCGCCACCGTGTCCCTGGAGGCCACCGTCGAGGACCCGGCCGGTGACCGGACCGCCGTCGATGTCCCCGACACCTACGACCTCAAGACCGGAACCCGCTTCGCCCGCCGCACTGTCCGCCATCTCTGGGTCACCGTGCCCACCGGCCGCACCGACGAGACAGAGCCCGCACCGGAGACCACCCCGGCCGGACAGCCCGACCACGACCCGTTCGCCCTCCTGGGCTGGTGACCACATGCCCTACCTGTCGAAGATCGCCCTCAACCCGCGCCGCCGCGCCGCCATGGCCCTGCTCTCCAGTCCCCACCGCCTGCACGCCGCCATCCTGTCCGGGCTGGCCGTACAGCCGGTCACCGAACGTGTCCTGTGGCGCCTGGACACGAACACCCCGCACCGGGCCGAAGTCCTCGTCCTCACCGCGAGCCGCCCCTCCTGGGCCCATCTCGTCGACGCCGCAGGCTGGCCCGGAGCCGACGGAGGCGACCCGCTCATCGCCGACTACGCGCCCCTCCTCGGCCGTCTCGCCCAAGGCCGCGAATTCGGGTTCCGTCTCACCGCCAACCCAGTCCAGAGCATCCCCCGGCCCGACCGGCCGAGCGAACAGCAGGCCGCCCGCCTGAAAGAAGGAACCGACAACAGCAGCCTGCACCGCGGCTTCCGCGTCGCCCACCGCACCGCCGCCCAGCAACTCGACTGGCTCTTCAAACGGTGCGAACGCCACGGCTTCAGCATCCCCGACGCCACTGCCGCACCACCCGCTCCCGGCCTCCAGACCGGGGAGCACGCCCTGTCAGCCGGACCCGCCGTGACCCTCGTCAGCCGCGACATCCTCCGCTTCCGCAAACGCCCCGACGGCCCTCGCGTCACCCTGTCCACCGCTACCTTCGAAGGACGCCTCCGCGTCACCGACACCGACGCCCTGCGCACCGCGCTCCTCCACGGGATCGGCCCCGCCAAGGGCTACGGCCAAGGGCTGCTCACCCTCGCCCCGCTGCGCACCACCCAGGCAAATCATGGCTGAACCCTGGTGGCGGACCGGACCTCAAGACGTCCACCGCCTCGAAGACCGCATCACCAGCCTCTACGCCGAACGCTGCCACATCGACCGGGACGACAACGCCATCGTCCTGGTCAACAAGGCACGCACTGTCCACGTCCCGGCTGCCTGGCTCGCCGTCCTCCTCATCGGGCCCGGCAGCCGCATCACCCACCCCGCCGTCACCCTGCTCGCCGACTCCGGCACCGCCGTGTGCTGGGTCGGCGAGCAGGGCGTACGCCTGTACGCCGCCGGAACCAGCACCACACGCGGCTCCCAGCTCCAGCTCCGGCAAGCCTGGCTGGTCACCCGCCCCAAGGAACGCGTCGCCGTCGCCCGCAGGATGTACGACATGCGCTTCCCCGGCGAGGACACCACCGGCCTGACCTTGCAACAGCTCCGCGGCCGCGAGGGCACCCGCATCCGACGGCTCTACGCCCAGCACTCCGAGCGCACCGGAGTCCCCTGGACCAAACGCGACTACAAACCAGGCGACGCCTTCGCCGCCGGCGACGACGTGAACCGACTCCTGTCCGCCACAAACTCGGCCCTCTACGGCATCTGCCACGCAGCCATCACCGGCCTGGGCGCCAGCCCCGCACTCGGCTTCGTCCACACCGGCAACGCCCTCTCCTTCGTCCTGGACATCGCCGACCTCTACAAAGCCGAATACACCATCCCTCTCGCCTTCGACCTGGCCGCCCAGGGACTCACCTCAGAACGTGACGCACGTACCGCTCTACGGGACGCTGCTGCCCGCGGCAGGCTCCTGCCCCGCATCGTCGCCGACATCAAACAACTCCTCGTCCCCGACAACAACGACCTGTCGGACGAGGATCTCGGCGCCCTGTGGGACGACGGCGACACCGTCGTCAGCAGCGGTCGCAACTGGAGCGCCACAGACCACCTCGACCTCATCCCTCAACCCACCGACTTTGCCTCCCCGGAGACGAGCTCATGAGTACAGGGACGACCGTTGTCGTACTCATCGCAGCGCCCCCCGGGCTCCGAGGACACCTCACTCGGTGGTTTGTCGAAGTAGCCGCCGGCGTCTACGTCGGAAGCCCCAACCCACGTATCCGCGACAGCCTTTGGAACGTCCTCTCCGAGCGCATCCACGACGGCCAGGCCGTCATGATCGAACCATCGACGACAGAACAGGGCTGGTCCGTCCGAACCGCCGGCCGCGACCGATGGACTCCCGTCGACTTCGACGGACTTGTTCTCATGGCCCGCCCACGCCAGAACGGGCAACCCTGGCGACCCTCGAACGAGGTAAAGGAAAATGGCCTCATCACCTGACTAAGCCGCAGGTCACGAAGTGTCGTCCCCGCGCCCGCGGGGGTAGCTCCGGAACCTCCATCATGCCCTCCGTCGCCCTCTTGTCGTCCCCGCGCCCGCGGGGGTAGCTCCGTCATCTTCTGGTCGGTCGGTGGAGCCATCATGTCGTCCCCGCGCCCGCGGGGGTAGCTCCGCCCATGACCGGAGGTCGACCGACATGGAGCAGTCGTCCCCGCGCCCGCGGGGGTAGCTCCCCGAGCAGAGCGGCCGGAGCATCCGCGCCGTCGTCGTCCCCGCGCCCGCGGGGGTAGCTCGGCACCCCGGAAAACGAGCCTTACACCTACTGGGTCGTCCCCGCGCCCGCGGGGGTAGCTCCCCATTACCGGGGATGGATGCCGACCGCCCTGCGTCGTCCCCGCGCCCGCGGGGGTAGCTCGACCGCGAACGGCAAGCAGGACCCGAGCGACGCGTCGTCCCCGCGCCCGCGGGGGTAGCTCTGCCTAGGTGTGGGCGTTCGGGGGTTGTGTGTCGTCGTCCCCGCGCCCGCAGGGGTAGCTCCACCATCCGGATCTACGGCAACGCTGTCCGAGCGTCGTCCCCGCGCCCGCGGGGGTAGCTCCGCAGCTGGCTCATCCCCGTAGACGACCTACTCGTCGTCCCCGCGCCCGCGAGGGTAGCTCCGCCACCACCGACGCCACCAACCCCAGACGCGCTGTCGTCCCGGGGCCGCAGGGGCGGAACTGGACCGGCTGGAGGGGCTGCTGGAGCTGCGGGGTTACGCGCCGCGGCTGCTGGCCGGCAGGCTGGCGGAGACGGTTGGCGAGGCGTTGGTCGAGCGCCCGTATCCGTGGCTGACCCGGCAGGGCCTGGTGCAGCGCCAGGCGTGAACGGACCGGCGGTGCGACGACGGGATCCGCCTGGACACCGGCCGCGAGTGCGAGATGTGCGGCAACGTGATCCACATCCGCCGCGCCCGGCGGGTGAAGGCCACAGAGCAGGTCGATCGGGAATTTCCTGGCCTGACGAAGGACGTGCGGCGCCGGGCCCTCGAGGAGCGGCTGCGCGAGCGGGTCGCCATCGAGGCGGAGGACCTCGCACGGCGCCAAGAGCAGGCCCGCGCGGAGCGCGCCCGGCGCGAGGCGGCCCGTACGGCAGCCGCTGAGCAGGCGGACCGCGAGCGCCAGGCCGCGTCGCCGCCGGCATGGTCCACAAGGCGCTGGCGTGCGCGGACTGCAGGCGCGACCGGGCGACCGGGCTGTGGGAGGCGTGCGACTACCGCCGTCAGACTAGGGCCCTGATCGGCGAGGCCACTCTCCTCGCGGCCGCCGGGTCCGCCGACCTGACCGACCCGGGCAGCGTCACGGCCGCCGCCGAGGTCCGGACGGCGATCGGCCACAGCATCGCCGCCGCGTGGCAGGAGTTCCTGCAGATCACCGACGCAGCCGCACTGAAGGCCGATCCTGAAGCCGCGAGGACCGCGGTCGAGATCGCCCGGCAGGCCGTCCAGGAACACCAGCACAACGCCCTGGCGATGCTGGGCCGGACCGAACATGGCGGGCGTACAGGACCGAGCAGCGCCGGCCCTGATTGCGGCACAACCCGACCGGCGCCGTCGCCGCCGCCGCGACGAAGCAAGCCGAAGCGGCCCGGAAGCTCACCGCCGAGCACCTGCTGACGGTGCGGCTGGAGCAACTGCGCGACGATGAGGGCTTCGAGGACCGTCCGGATGCGCCGCAGGTATTCGCCGACCAGACACCGCGCCGCAGGGGCTTCATGAGCAGGATCCCCCCGGCGGAAAGGAATGTGGAGAAAGCCTCGTCTCCTCTGCTTTCAGGGCTTTGAGACGAGGCTTTCGGTGTTATTCGGAGGACAGCTGGTACGCCATAGTGTCTGTAAGTGGGGGAAGCTTAAGCGCACTCCCCGCGACCTCGGTAGTGAGTGTATCTACGGCACACGCTTTGCCTTCCCGCGTAAGTGAGGGATTGGTTGTAGTCCTTGAGATATCGGTAGTTCTGACGGTACTTATGCACCGAGTAGATCAGGTCGTACACACCGAAGGCGTGGCCCCCGCAGGAGGCAAATCCTCTCCACCGCGTCCAGCAGCTGCGCGCACGGAATTTAGTGATTCCCTTGATCCGGCGGAAGGACACCAGTGACAGTGCGATGTTGCCGCCGTAGTAGTAGTGCCGCCAGTTCGGGTTCCGGCCCCAGCGGTCAGCGGTCTTGCACCAGCGCCAGCACCAGCGGCGGCCATCAAAGTCGAATTTGTCTATCGGGTCTGCGGTGACGTATTCGTAGGCGTTGGCGTTTCCTCCGTAGACGGGGTCGGTGGAGAGGAAGCGTCCGGTGGTGGGGTTGTACAGGCGGATTCCCATGAGGGTGAGGCCTGTGAGTGTTTCGGTGGAGCGCTGTTTTCCGCCGAGCCAGCCGTAGCGGGTGGGGTTCTGGGTGTTGCGCGGGTTTCCGTATTCGTCGTAGTCGAGGGCGGTGGGGGCTTGGGTGGTGTCCAGCGGGAGTTGGAGTGCGACGTCGCCGTGGATGGTGGTGAGCTGGAGGACGGTGTCGCCGGTTTTGCTGGTGGTGGCGGCGAGGTCGCCGGAGGCGGATTCGACGCTGCGGGTGACGGCTGCGCCGGTGGTGTCTTCGGTGGTCCAGCGGGGGCTGTCGGTGTCGTTGTCGTAGTGGTTGGTCTTGGCTGTGGTCTGGGTCCAGGTGCTGCCGCTGCCGGTTTCGACCTTCCAGGAGCGGAAGCGCAGGGCGGCGTCCAGTTGCCAGGTCTGGCGCTTGCCGTCGGCTGTCTGCTGGTGGGCGAGGTCGTTGGCGTAGTAGCCGATGGTGCCCTGGCCGGGGGCGGTGGTGGTGCGGCCGAAGGCGTCGTAGGCGTAGCCGGGGTCGACGATCCGGTCGGCGCTGTCGTAGGTGGAGTTGGTGGTGGTGCCTGAGCCGGTGGGGCAGTCGGCGCCGGGGGTGCCGGCGACGGTGGTCAGGGATTTGCGGTTGGTGCGGTTGTCGAAGGTGTAGCTGCGGCGGGTGCAGGTCGTCTGTGCGGTGTCTTCGACCGTGGTGAGTCGTCCGGTGGTGTCGTAGCTGTAGCTCTGGCTGGAGAAGCCGGCGTGGCTGGTGACCTGGCCGTGGACGGATTCGGTGACGGTGTCGGAGTAGACGATCGTGCTGTCGCTGTCGCGGGTGTAGGTGCGGTCGGTCGCGGTTCCGGTGGTGTCCTCGGTCTGTGTGAGGGTGTATCCGCCGGGCAGTTTCTCGGTGGCGACGGATCCGTCCGCGTCGTAGGTGGCCTTGAAGGTGCCGGCTACGGAGTCGGTGGTGCTGGTGACCAGGCCGCGTGGTTCGGTGGTCGTGTCGTAGGTGTAGGTGACGGTCGAGGGCACGGTGTCACTGGTTTTGACCGGCCGGTTCAGCAGGTCGTATTCAGTGGTGGTGGTGCCGTTGTCGGCGTCGGTGTAGGAGGTCTGGCGGCCCAGCTTGTCGTAGGACCTGGAGATGGTCCCGCCGGTGGGCGAGACGGTCTTGACGGCTCTGCCGGTGGCGGGGTCGTACTGGGTGGTGGCCTCCGGCACGGCCTGGCCGAGACCGCCGGTCACGGTGGTCTTGTTCTGGCGTCCGGCGTTGTCGTAGCTGGTGGTGGTGGTGCGGGTCACGCCGTTGGCGGTGTCCGTCACCTTGGCCTGGTGGCCCCACCAGTCGTATTCGGTGGTGGTGGTGGGGAGCTGGGCGGGGTTGGAGCCTCCGCCGGTGATCGCGCCGCCGGCGCTGACGGAGCAGACCAGGTCGGCCCATTCGGGCCGGCCGGCGCACGTGCCGGTGCCGGTGGCGGACCAGTACGTGGTCACGCGGGTGCCGGCGTCCGTGCCGGTGGCGCCGGGCAGGATCTGCTTGGTGACGCGGCCCTGGGCGTCGTACTCGGTCGTCTGAGTGATCGCCGTCCCGTCCGGGTCCTTGACCGTCTTGGTGGGCAGGCCCTTCGCCCAGTCGTAGACGGTCTGGGTGACGCGGGTCTCGCCCAGCACGGAGGGGTGCTCGCGTACCTGGGCACCGGTCGTGGTCTTGGTGACCTGGTCCTTGACCTTGGCGGAGCCGTCGGTGGGCCGTCCCTCGTCGTATTCGTTGACGGTCCAGGCGCGTGCGGTGACCGATGTACCGGCCGGTACCAGGGTGGTGGTGCCCTGCTTGAGGTCGGCGGCCAGGTCGATGCGCCGCAGAGGACCGTATTCCTCCAGCTTGCGTGTGCCGTTGTCGTTGTACACGGACCGCGTGTCCAGGAGGTTGGCCCGGTCGGCGCTGGCGAGCTGGGCGATGCCGAGGTCGGCCTGGACGGCCTTGTCGTCGGCGCTCAGGCCCAGAGCGACGGCACGGTTCGCGGCGGTCAGCTCCCGCACCGTGTTGCCGAAGCGGTCGTACTCGGTGGTGGACAGGTGGCCGCCCGGGGTGGCGGTGTTGACTTCGCGGCCGGACACGCCCAGGTAGTGGATGTCGGCTCGCTTGTAGTCGCCGGCCGTCAGCGCGCTCGCGGAGTTGGAGGCGGGGACGGCGTCGGCGGGCAGGACCGCAGTGGCGTCCGTGGGGGCGTCCAGCTGGCCCCACGTTTTCACGTTCGAGGCGGCCACCTGGTACGGGGCTGTGCTTCCGGTCAGCGGTACGTCGTAGACGACGCTGGTGACGGCGGTGCCTTCCGGCACGTCGGTGGTTCCCTGCTTGAGCCCGGACCTGCTGGCCTTCAGCAGCATGCCGTCACCGGCGGTGGCGGAGTTGCCGGCCTTGCCGTAGGTGAAGGACCAGGGCAGTTCGCCGGCCGGGGTGAGCTGGGTGATCCGGCCTGCGGAGTCGTAGGCGTACTCCGTCTTCAGGGCCGGGCTGATCTGCGGGTTCCACGTCTGGCGGAGGCGGCCGGCGTTGTCGTAGAGGTAGGTCTGCACCGTCTTCGACGTGGCCGCGGCCGCGCCGGGTTCGGTGGACCACAGGCGGATCTCCTTGGCCTGGTTCGCGTAGTCGCCGAGGGAGTCCGCGGTGGCCGTGGTGGACGACGCGTACACGAACTCCATCGCCCGGCAGCCCTTGGTCGACGGGTCCGACGTGCATGCTGCCGCCGAGGCCGCCGAGGTCGGCGCGATGACTCGCTTGGGACGTGCCAGCTTCTTGCCGTCCATGGTCACTGTCTCGGAGACCACGGTGGTCGTGGAGTTGGCCAGGCCTCCCAGCAGAGTGCTGCTGACCTGCCAGGTGGTGGCGTCGGAGGCGGGCTTGGTGAACTCGGTGACCGTGCCCTCGGTGTCGGTGAGGGTGAAGCTGCCCGAGACGCTGCCCTTGAGGGTCAGGTCCTCCGAGCCGGGCTCGGGGATCCAGCCGTTCTTGGCCGCGTTGGCCGTGAAGTGGGTCTCCTCGCCCTCGGAGTCGACGACGGCCACCGCGGTGTCGGAGATCTTGCGCAGGTGGCTGAAGTCGGACTCCGTCATCTCCGCGGCAGTGCCGGCGACCCACTCCTTGCCGAAGATGGGGGCCTGGCCTTCCTGCTTGGCGCCCTTGTCGGGTACCCGTGAAGAGGCAGTGCGGGAGGCCGACAGGTCGAACGCCGAGGTGTCGGTCGCTGACAGGCTGTAGTCACCGGTCAGCAGATTCACGCTGCCCGGGCCGACCTGGTCGCTGGCCGCACCGTCAGCGTTGCGGTCGACCACCACGGTCAGCGGTTCGGTGCTGCCCGACGCCCCGCCCGGCCCGGTGAAGTCGGCCTTGACCTGGACCGATCCGTCCGGGTCGACGGTGCTCGCGGCGTCCCAGACCAGCCGTGCGTTCTTGCCGCCGGCCAGCGGCACCGGCCATGCGGTCAGGGCCTGGCCGCCGTCGGTGACGTCACCAGCGGGAATCTTGACCCAGGCATCGGCTTCCGACCGGCGCCAGGAGAAGGACACCTTGTCGTAGGTGCCTGCCGCGGCCTCGGCCACCAGAGGCAACCTGCGTGCCGTGCGCTCGCTGTCATTGGGCTCGACGAAGCCGCCCGGGCCGGCGTGGAAGGTGTACTCGATCGCCTCGGACTTGTTGTCGGCCTTGTCCACGGCCCGCACCTGCAGGGTGTGAGTGCCGTTCTTGGGCGGGGCGACGCTGATGTTCTTGTCGGCGCCGGAACCGCCGGTGGCCACCTTCGTCCAGGTCACACCGTCCAGCGACCACTCGAGCCAGTTGTGGTCCGAAGCAGGCGGGGTGACCGTGAAAGCGCCCGCCTGGCCGGCACCCTTGACCCACTTGTCCACCGGATAGTCCGGCGAGGAGATCTTCACCGGTGCGGACGGGGCCTTGGTGTCGACGGTGAAGGTCTTCCACGCCGACCAGCCGGTGTTGTAGTGGGTGCCGTCGTAGGAGTTGGTGCGGAACTTGTACGTCTTGCCGTCCGTGAGCAGGCCGGCAGGCACCGTCACCGATGCCACCTGTCCGGACGGTACGTACTTCGACACCAGGTAGTTGCCGACCTGGGTGTCGGTGGCCGAGTCGCGAATCTCGAAGGTGCCGTCGACCTTGTCGCCGTCGGCGTCGACGAAGGTGTCACGCAGCGTCGGGGTGGTGGTGTTGACGATGTAGGAGCCGCTGTAGGAGAAGTACGGTGGGCCCGCCTCCTGCTTAGTCCCCGTACGCGGCCGGTAGTTGTAGTTCACCACCAGCTTCGGAGGGTTGGAAGCCGCGTTGGCGGAGTTGACCCGCTTCCACGGCAGCAGCGCCGACTCGTCCGAGGCCCGCAGTCCCATGTTGCCGCGGGTGGCCTTGGCCGATGCCCATTCCTGTGCCAGCGTCGTCACATCGGCATTGATCCAGCCGTCCGGCTGCGTCGAGCACCCCGGGTTGCCCTTGGTCTCGGTGGACGTGGCCTTCTTCGCCGTCCAGGCCGGCTGCGCGGTCCACCGTGACGAGGTCGAGGCGGCGCCGGTCGACCAGACTTCCCACGGGTAGGCCTTGCAGTCGGTGTTGCCCGAGTGGAAGTTCCACAGTGACAGCTTGGCGCTTTGGACCAGCGCGTCCTGGATCGGAGTGGTGTTCCAGGAGATGAACGACCGCGCAGTGCGCGGAGTGCCGTTGGCGTTTTTCGTGCCCGGGTTGCCGAAGTCGAGCTCGACGTCGTTGGACCAGTCGACGGTCTCGCCCTGCTGCACATAGGTGTCGAAGACGTTCGACAGCGCGGAAGTCGACGGGTCGACGGTGACCGGATACTGCGTCTTCGGGTCGGCGAGGAACTCCGCGTTCGGCGTCACCACGAGATCGACGACGCCGCCCTTGCGGTGCACCGCCTTCAGGCCGACCCTCGCCCGGTGCGTGTGCTCACCGGAACGCTTGTCGACCGAGGAGTCCCACATCACCGGAGCCGGCATCACGGCCCGCTTCTTGCTCTTCTTGTCGGTGAAGAGGACGCTCCCGTCCTCCATCTGCCTGACCTTGAGCCCCTTGGCCTTCAGCGGCAGCGTGTAGGAGTAGCTTCCCGTACCAGGACGCTCGTTGATCCGAACGTACTGCTCAAAGCCCGTCCGGGTGGCCTCGACGACCACGTCGCCGCCGGGTACGGCACTGCGGTAGGTGGCGCGGTTGCCGTCCAGCTCCGGCTTGGGCAGACCGCCCTTCCACTGGAGAGTGATCTGCTGATCCCCCTCGCCCAAGGACACCAGGTCCCGCGTGCCGGCCGTCTTTTCCTGAGCGAGCGCGGTCAGCCGCTTCCCGCCCGGCCTGGCGAACGACAGGCCCCTGGGATGGGCCTTCGGCTCGACCGAACCGTCCGCCTTGCTCACCAGGTCCAGGTCGACAGCCCGCCAGCGTCCCGACGCCTCGTCGCGGAACCGGACCGGCCCCGCCGACAGCTCCGTCGTCAGGCTGCCATCGGCGTTGACCCACGTGGTCGACGTCTCTGTCCGCTCTGAAAGCGCCTCAACACGCTTGCCGGACAGACGCGCCAGCACATGTGCCGAGGGTATGTCCGCCGCCGAAGTGGCGTAGTGCTTCTTGTCCGCAACGGTAGCCCCCGCCGGGGACGCCGGGGACGCCGAGACGGCGTCCCCGGCTCCCTGCAGTGCGGTCACTGCCACCGTGGCAGCCAGGGACACAGCGATCCGCTGTACCCATACTCCTTGCGGATCGGGCCAGGCGCGACCGCGTCCAGCCCCCATCCTTTGCCTCATCACTGTCCTAAAGATCCTTAACCAGCCCACCACTTGAGCTGGCCAACGGAACTTAACTGATCAACAGATCGGGCATATCGACACAGTAGGGACAGGTTGATCCTTTACAAACATGATCGAATCGTAAAGATTCGATAAAGACTACGCACAGGTAACCCACAGGCCGAGTACAGGGAACCGGAAAACCTCCAAGTCACAGCACTTCCAGGCCGCCGAGCACCGCCCAGTTGACCCAGCGTCACACCCTCACCACGAAAGGCCTCTCACACCCACACCCCTATCCCACACACCATCCCCAACCCCCGCCGGACACCACCACGATTCACAACTGCGCACACACGAAGCAGCCAATA
>NZ_KB892182.1:0-80086 GCF_000373685.1 Streptomyces sp. PsTaAH-124
GGCGGCGCGGCGCAGGGCGCCGAGGAAGCAGGCGGCCCAGCCGGCGGCGAGGAGCTGTTCGGGGTTGGTGGCGCCGCCCGCGCCGCCGAGTTCCTTGGGGATGGCCAGGGTGTGCTCCAGGAGGCCGTCCTCGGAGCGGGCGGTGCCGCCGTTGCGGCCCTCGCCGGTGACGGCGACACGGGCGGTGTAGGTGACGGGTGCCATGACTGATCTCCCTGTACGTGTTCGTGAATATGTGTGTGGCGGGTGCCTCCTTCCCTGGTGACCCGGACTTCCGTGTCACCTGTTCAGGCGGTGACGTCATCATGGCAGGCATACGTGTCACCAGTCAAGGGGGTGACTTCTGGGGCTGTCATGGTTGCGCCATGTCTCACCTGCGCCAACGGAATCCAGTGACACAAAGTTCACCCCCGTCGGATTCTGTCCAGCGCGTGAACTCAGTCCAGCCACCGAGGGAAGGCATGGCACCGATGAGACAGATCCGCCTGATGGCGGCGACAGCGGCAGGCTTCGCCCTGGCCGTGGGAGCGGTGGGAGCCGTGACCCCGGTGACCGCCGCCGCACCCGGCACGGGACCGGCGGTCACCCCGCGGACCCACCCGGCGGCGTCCGCGACCGGAACGGCCACCGTACGCCTGATCACGGGCGACACCGTCACCGTGGAGAAGGGCACGGACGGGCACCAGACGGCCACCGTGCGCCCAGGAACCGGCCGTGACGGCATCGTCTTCCACACCTACGAGCAGGACGGCCGCATCTCCGTGCTGCCGTCCGACGCCCAACCCCTGGTGTCGGCGGGCCGGTTGGACGGTTCGCTGTTCGACGTCACCGTCCTTCTCGCACAGCGCTACGACACCGCCCACACCTCCGCGCTCCCGCTGCTGATCGGCACCGCCGACGGCGCCTCGGCCCCGGCCGCGCGCCGACTCACCGCGTTCGCCGAGCAGTCGGCGGCTGCGCAGAAGAAGCAGAAACCCCAGAGGAGCCAGAAGAACCAGCAGGACCAGCAGGACCAGCAGGACCAGCAGGACCAGACGGCCGGGACGGCCCGGCAGGCCGCCGCTCCCCCGCGCGACCTGCCCAGCATCCACGCCCGCGCCCTCAGCGTGCCGCAGCAGGACCTGGGCCGGTTCTGGGACCAACTCGCCCCGGCCGCCGGGGCATCGCGGACCGCGTCCGCGCTCGCCGCCGTCCCGCGCGTCCGCCTGGACGGCCGGGTCCGCGCCGTGCTCGATCGCAGCACCGCCCAGATCAACGCGCCCGCCGTCTGGCAGAAGGGCGACCGCGGCGAGGGCGTCAAGGTCGCCGTGCTCGACACCGGCGTCGACCAGAACCACCCCGACCTCGCCGGACGGATCTCGAAGGCCCAGGACTTCTCCGGCAGTTCGGGCCCCGGCGACGTCTTCGGACACGGTACGCACGTCGCGTCCATCGTCGGCGGCAGCGGCGCGGCCTCCGGCGGCACCCGCAAGGGCGTGGCGCCCGCGGCCGACCTGCTGATCGGCAAGGTGCTCGGCGACGACGGCTACGGCACCGAGTCGGCGGTGATCGCCGGCATGGAGTGGGCGGCGGCGCAGGGCGCCAAGGTCGTCAACATGAGCCTCAGTTCGGACTCGCCCAGCGACGGCACCGACGCGATGAGCCAGGCGCTGAACGAACTGAGCCGCAGCACCGGCACGTTGTTCGTGACGGCGGCCGGCAACAGCGGCGCCGACGGCGCGAGCACCATCGGCGCGCCCGCCGCGGCCGACGACGCCCTCACCGTCGGCGCCGTGGACCGCGACGACTCGCTGGCCGACTTCTCCAGCCGCGGTCCCCGGGCCGGTGACGGCGCGCTCAAGCCGGACGTGACCGCGCCGGGTGTCGGGATCGTCGCGGCCCGCGCCGCGGGCACCACCATGGGCGACCCGGTGGACCAGTACTACACGGCCGCCTCCGGCACCTCGATGGCCACCCCGCACGTGGCCGGCGCGGCCGCCCTGGTCGCCCATGAGCACCCCGACTGGACCGGCGCCCAGATCAAGGACGCGCTGGTCAGCACCGCCCGTACGATCGACGGCCAGAAGGCGCCCGAGCAGGGCGGCGGACGCATCGACGCCTCCGCGGCGGCCCTCGGCACGGTCACCGCGACCGGCAGCCTCACCCTCGGCTCCTTCCACCCCGGGGACGCCCCCCGCACCGCGACCCTGCGCTACACCAACACCTCCGGCGCCGACGTCACGCTGGCCCTCAGCCCGCGGCTGACGGACGCCGACGGCCGCCCCGCCCCGGCGGACACCGTCCGGCTCTCCTCCCCCACGGTCCGCGTCCCCGCCCACGGCACCGCCGCCGTCACGCTGACCGCCGACACCGGCAGGACGGGCCGCGGCACCTACTACGGCTATGTCACCGCCACCGTGTCCGGCGCCCCCGCATCCGTCGTGCACACCACCCTCGGCCTGACCGTGCACGCGCCCGTGCACCGGCTCACGGTGGTGTCGTACGACGAGCACGGCAAGCGCGTGCCGCTCCAGCCGGTCATCTGGGGCGCCGACGGCTTCGAGTCCTACCAGGACCCCGCACGCGGCATCGCCGAGGTCGAGGAGGGCACGTACCAGGTCAACGAGACCTTCCTGGTCGACGCCCAGGACGGCCAGGAGATGCGCGAGGTCGTGCTGCCCGAGGTGAAGGTCACCAAGGACACCACCGTCACCGTGGACGCCCGCGCCACCGTGCCCGTCGAGATCCGCACCCCCCGCCCCGCCGAGCAGCGCGGCGCGATCAGCTACCAGACGTACCGCGCCCTCGACGGCCACAGCCTGCTCCAGGGCACGATGTACTTCGACCTCGCCAAGCGCGTCTACGCGAGCCCCGCTCCCCCGGTCAAGGAGGGCACGTTCGAGTTCTCCTCCCGCTGGCAGCTCGTCGCGCCGCTCCTGGAGACCCGGGCCGCCGGTCTGCCCGGCACGCTGAACACGTACTACATGCCCGCCTCCCCGCTGTTCGGCGAGCGCGGCGCGACCCTGGAGGCCGCCGACGCGGGCGATGTCTCCGCCCCCGCGCTCGACCGGGTCCGGGGCCGGATCGCGGTCCTCACCAACACCACCTGGGTGAACGAGGCCGACGTCGTCGAACGGGCCGCCGCCGCGGGCGCCAAGGCCGTGCTCCTGGTCCAGTCCGACGACAACCCGTGGACCCGCTGGCGCCCCGACGGCGACCGCTGGGCCGCTCCCACCATCCGCGTCGGCGCCACCGACGGGGCCAAGATCCTCAAACTGTCCCACCGCCACCCGGAGCGGCTGACCTTCCACGGCACCTCGCGCAGCCCCTACCTGTACGACGTGATGCAGATCAGCAAGCAGGAAATCCCGAAGCACATCACGTACACCGTCTCGGAGCGCACCAGCGCCACCGTCCGCACCACCTACGCGGACAACGGCGGCGCCGGCTGGGGCTCCGAACAGCGCTTCGCCCGGCGGCCGTTCCAGCAGACCACCTGGAACCAGTACAACCGCTTCGTGCCCACCGGCTTCACCCGCACCGAGTACATCAGCGCCGGTGACACCGTCTGGCAGCACCTGGTCCACCACACCACGGTCTTCGACCAGGACCAGCCGCTGGCCATCGGCGAGCGGGACACCCCGCGCACCTACCGGGCGGGCGAGCGCAGCGCGGAGACCTGGCAGGGCGCCGTCGTGCGCCCGTCGATCCCGGCCGGGACCACCCACCCGACCACCCGCACCGGCAACGTACTCAACCTGTGGATCCCGGAGTTCACGGACTCCCAGCCCGGCCACTGGACCCGGCTGCTGGAGGGCGGCTTCGGCGTCGGCACCAGCTCCGGCACCGCACCGGCCGCGACCGGCGACACCACCGCGGCGGTGCTCTACCGGAACGGGAAGAAGTACGCCGACCTGCCCAGCACCTGGCTGGACGCCGAGGTCCCCGCCGAACAGGCCGACTACCGCCTCGACCTGACCACCTCCCGCACCGAACCCGAGTGGCACTTCGCCACCGCCACCAGCACGTCCTGGTCGTTCCGTTCGCGGCGCACCGAGCAGGCCGTGCCGCTGCCGCTGCTCCAGCTCGACTACGACGTACCCGTCGACGCCCGAAACACGGTCACGGCCCGCGGCTCCTACGGCGTCGGTGTCACGGTCCGCGCCCAGAGCGGCGCCCCCGCCCCACACGGGGTCACCGTCCGGGTGGAGACGTCCACCGACGGCGGACGCACCTGGCACACGGCCCGCACCGGCCACCGCACCGGCACCTCCTTCCGGGCCACCGTCGCCCCGGCCGGCCACGGCCACGGCACCGCCTATGTGAGCCTGCGCGTCACGGCCCAGGACTCCATGGGCAACAGCGTCCGGCAGACCGTCGAACGCGCCTGGGCGGAACGCCGCTGACCGTCCCCTGAAGGCACGGCCACGACAACGTGAGGGCGAGCGGTGGGATTTCACCGCTCGCCCTTACGCCCCTCTTCACCCGTCTTTCGCACCGATCACCCCATTCCCTCTGCCCTACAGTCGTCAACCAGGGCCAACGGCAAGCGGGGAGGACGTGCGGGATGCTGGAAGCCGCTGGAGTCTCACAGATGCAGGAATCCGTCTACCGCGTGCTCGTGATGTCCGGCCACGCCACGGTCGACGACATCGCCCGGCGCACCGGTATTCCCCGCGCCGACAGCGAGAAGACCCTGGAGGCGCTGGTCGCCATGGGTCTGGCCACCCACGCCGACGGCACCCCCGGGCGGTTCCGGGCGGTCCCGCCGGACGTCGCCCTGCTCCCCCGCATCAAGCGGAACACCGAGGCCCTCGACCTCGCCAGGACCGAGGCCGCCCGGCTGATCGAGACACACCGCGAGACGGTGCGCCGCCACGACGCCGGCCAGCTGCTCGAAGTCATCACCGGCGCCGAGGCGTTGCGCCAGCACCTCAAGCAGATCCAGACCCACGCGCGCGAGGAGATGCTCTGGTTCTGCAAGGCCCAGTACGTCGCCATGCCGTCCGGCAGCAACACCGAGGAGTACGAGGCCCTGGCCCGGGGTGTGCGCTACCGCGTCCTGTACGAGCAGGCGTTCTTCGACGACGAGGGTGCGGTGGACAACGTTGCCACGGGGATGCGGGCCGGAGAGTCCGCCCGCGCCGTGCCCAGCCTCCCGCTGCGGCTGGCCGTCGCCGACCGCTCCGTCGCCATCTTCCCCCTGGTCCCCGGCGGCCCCCAGGGCAGCCCCGACGAGCCCACCACCGCCCTGGTGCGCGACAGCAACCTGCTGAGCGCCCTGGTCGCCCTGTTCGAGAGCTACTGGGAGAACGCCGTCCCCCTGCACCTCACGGACGCCACGGCCCCGCAGGCCCTGCTCACCGAGGAACCCGCCTCTCCCCGCACCCGGCTCTCCCCGGTCGACAGCCGACTGCTGTCGCTGCTCGTGGCGGGAGTCACCGACAAGGCCATCGCCTCCCATATGAGCCTGAGCCGCAGAACCGTCCAGCGCCGCATCCAGTCGCTCATGGAGCGCGCCGGTGCCGAGACCCGTATGCAGCTCGCCTGGCAGGCCGCCCGGCGTGAGTGGCTGTAAACACATATCTTGCCCTGTACACCCCTCCGACCGGGGCGACTTGACATTCATGTGGTGCAACGTGTGTGGTGACCTCGATCCGCTGCCCCCACATGACTAGAACACCACGCTCACACACCTGGTCACGGCGGCGCCGACACCAGGTGTGTGAGCGTGCCACCAGGAACGGAAAACTTCCATGGCAAGAGCCCGCCATTTCGCGCTGGGATCCGTGCTGAGCACGACCGCGGCCGTGCTCCTCGTCTCCGCAGGCAGCACCTTCAGCGCCTACGCGGCGAGCGCCTCCGGTGCCGGTGCGCAGCAGAGTTCCTTCCACCCCAACCAGAACGCGGCCGGCAGCCGGGTCGACTCCCCCTGCCGGTTCTCCGTGGACGGCCACACCTGGCTGCCGAGCGGCGAGGCCCGCAAGCTCGACCTGTCCTCCGGCGACAGCGGCAAGCTGCACATCGGTGTCCGCGCGGGCAAGGGCGACACCTGCACGGTCTCCCTCGCCGCGTACCTCACGCACGGACCGAGCTGGCAGACCTCCGGCAAGCAGGAGTTCCTCGACTTCGACACCGTCACGGTCTCCCACGGCGCCACCGGCCATCTCACGATCACGGCCCCCGGCAAGGACTGCTTCACCCAGATCGACCTCTACAAGGGCGACGTCAAGCACGACGGCAAGACCGCCGATCTGCCGGAGGGCCCCGACCACCCGGTGTTCACCGGCAATCTCATCGCGGCCTGGCAGGGCGGGACCACGGTGTGCCACGTCCCGGAGACCCCGTCCACGCCCACTCCCTCGGCCTCCACCTCCACCCCGCCGGCCGAGTCCACCCCGCCCGCGACCCCGACACCCAGCGCTTCGCAGCCCTCGGCCCCGGGCACCCCCACTCCGTCGGCCTCGGTGCCGTCCAGCCCCTCCACCCCGTCCACTCCGGCCACCACCACGTCCACGGCCCCGGCCGGGGCGGTGCCCGTCACTCCCCGGCCGAGCCAGTCGGGTGATTCGTCCCAGCCCCTCGCGGAGACGGGCAGCAGCAACACCGTGCCGCTCGCGGCCGGTGCGGCGGCCCTGGTGGCGGCGGGCGCCGGTGCGCTCGTCATCGCCCGTCGTCGCCGCACAGCACAAAAGGGCTGACGACACACACGTTTCCGCAGGCAGGAGAAGTCTCGTGCGAAACGTGGTTCCGACTTACCATGGTGACGGCAAAGGCGGAACCGGGCTGCGGCCGAAACGTTCCCGCCCGAGCGGGCCCGCCACGGACAAGGTTGGCTGGGTCTCGGCTTAGACGAAGGAAAGTACATGGCAAGCGGCACCGTGAAGTGGTTCAACTCCGAAAAGGGCTTCGGTTTCATCGCCCAGGACGGCGGACCTGACGTCTTCGCGCACTACTCCAACATCGCGGGCAACGGCTACCGCGAGCTGGTCGAGGGTGAGCAGGTCACTTTTGACGTCACCCAGGGCCAGAAGGGCCCGCAGGCAGAGAACATCGTCCGCGGCTGACTGTTCGCGCGCACGGGGCACTGTCCCGGAGAATCGTTCTGAGCGAAGAATCGAACAGTTCGAACAAGCTCCGGGACATTGCCCTGACAGCAGGAAAGGCGTCCTGCGGATCGCACCTCATGTACGTCACGTCAATGAGGGACGATCCGCAGGACGCCTTCTGTTGTCCGTTCTGCTGACCGAACAGTCCGGCCCTCGGGAAGCACCCGGGGAAGTACCGGTCGGCGCCCGCCAGTTCGGAGCGGTTCCTTGCCGGTACCGATCAGGTCGCGCGGCGGAGTGGAACGACGACCCGCTCCCCCAGCCGCCCCGGAACGATCCGGTAGTACTTGATATGGCCGATCTTCTCGGTCTCTTCCAGCCAGCCCAGACCGATCACCTGCTTGCGCGTCCGGGAAAACACCGGCGGTGCCATCCCCACCAGCTGGGCCAGCTGCGCCGCGGTCTCCAGTACGGCGCCGGAGCGGTCCGTCGGGTGCAGGGCGTACAGCATGACGACGAGACGCTGGTTGGCGGTCATGCCGGCCGTTGCCTCCAGCAGCTTGAGGTTCTGCTGCTTGTCGTCACTGGTCACTTTGCCTCCCACCGTGCTGGAGTGTTCTCGTCGAAGCCCGGGATGTCCGGCGGATTGCACGTCCTCACCGCTTCACGCTGCTCCAGCCCTGTTCCATGGAAGGCAATGTACGGGCTGATGCGGTAGAAGTTGTAGTTGCCGATGCGTCCCCGGACAATCAGAACCCGATGCTTGGCGAGCTTTCTGTTGATCTTCCCCACCGCGTCCGTCGACATGCCGACCCGCTTGGCGATGTCCGCTCCGGTGGCTCTCAGCGGTTCCATACCCTCGGGTGACACACCGATCCACCACAGGACGAGGAACTTCTGACTGGGCGTGAAGGCCGTCGACTCCGTGATGGCCTCGACCCGCGCCTTGTCCACCTGCGTATGCCTCCCCGAGAAGGCATAAGGCGCATAAGGGACCGGCTCGCCGGTGTCGGCGTCGACCAGTCTGCGTACTGCTCCCAACAGGCCCTCCATGCGTGGGGCATTGGCATTGATGCACTGTTCATCCAGGGCGACCCTCAGGCCGACCACATGAACCTAACGTACATGAGCAGGAAGTCAATCAACTCCGCTCGTCGACCGTGTCGCTTGTCCTCCACACAGCGCATCGAGGGTCCGTCACCTGGTCCTCGCCCGGCCGTTCCTCGGGCGTCTCGGGGCCGTCCCCCGGTCGAGAGATGTACGTGACGTCAATCTGCCGCTGTCCTGGAACAGCGGTGCCCAGTTCCCTCGGACGTACTGGCAGTTTCTGAGAACCGTGTGGCAGATCGAGGAACAGCGGTGCCAGATCGAGGAAACCGAGTGATCAGTTCCTGGGAACCGGGTGCCCAGTTCCCTCAGCCGTGCATGACGATCCGCTGAACTGCCTACCAGTCCGCAGGATCTTGGTCCGGCTCTGCATTTCCGCAGCTCAGAGGCGGTTTCCTCAGCGGACGCTCTCTTACTTCGTCCAACGCGCCGCGGGCCCACCGCCCGGCCCGTCCCATGCCGAGCTGTTCCGACCTGTTCCGCCCTGATGCGGGCCCCACTGTTCCTGTACCACGGAAAGTCAGCCAGTACGCGCCCGCGGCCGACAGCTCAGGCGCGCGTGTGCCTCCAGCAACCCCGCACTCGGCCCAGCCACGCTTGAGGAAAAAGGAAGGCAGCACTGCCGGGAGTCGGGCACCGGCGGTCGGAAGGTGAGCGCCTGGGCGCGGCACGGGTGCGGAGACCGATGTCCCTCCCCCGGCCTATTACGCCGTAATAAGGCCGTCCCCCTATTACGGCGTAATAGGGGGACGGCCTGAGTGATGACGCTTGGTGCTCAGCGGGTGCTGCTGGGGGACTCCAGACGCTCCTGCTGATGCTTGTTGAGGATGACGAGCATCCGGTCGAACTCGGTCGGGCTCATCTTGCGGATGAGGTGCATCGCAAGGAAGGCCCCGTTGTCGTAGGGCAGTCGGCGGGCAGCCGAGGAGCTGGAGTCGGTGAGGTCAGGTTCGGCGACGGCGACGGCGGACGAGCGATCGGATCGGGGTTCGGGAACGGTCTCCGGTGCCGGGGCAGGCCGCGTGGGCACGGACGGGATGGACGGGGCGGACTCCCCCGGGCTCGTCGGTTCTACCGCCGGGTCCGCAGACTCCGCAGACTCTGCGGCGGACGGATCCCACGACTCCGCCGCCTCCTGTGAGTGCCCTTCCGTTTCGACTTCCTCCGCCGGCCCCGCTAGCTCCTCTGGCCCCGGCGGCTCCTCTGGCTCCGGTCCCTGCGGAGCCGCCGGGCCCTCCGGCGTCACCGGCCTCACCGAGCTCACCTGAGCAGCCGCTGCCGCCTTGCGCTCCGCATCCTTGCGCAGGCGCTCGGCCTTCAGCTCCTCCAGCGCCTCCGCCTGTCGCTCCTGCGGTTCCTTCGCCACCGCACGCAGCAGCTCGACGGGTTCCTCACCGACCACGGCCTGAAGCTGCGGAGAGAGATTCAGCAGGGCGAGCCGCTGGGAGACCCAGCCCTGCGACTTGCGCAGCCGCTTGGCCAACTGGACCTGTGAGCCATGGATGGAGAGCAGCCGCTGAAGGGCACGCGCCTCGTCCAGCGGGTCCAGGTCGTTGCGGTGGATGTTGGCGACGAGCGCGGATTCGAGGATGGCGTCGCCGTCACTCCCCTGCTCGTCGTCGACCATCACATGGAGATGCGTGAGGCCGGCTTCCCGCGCGGCGGCGAGGCGGCTGCTGCCGTCGACGACGACATGCGTCGTGTCGGGCTCCAGATCCTTCTCGCGCTCGGGGTTGGCCTTGATGTAGGCATCGCGGTTCATGACCGTGATGGCCTGCTTCTGGCCGTGCTCCTTGAGGCTGCCCGTCAGTTCGGAGAGATCGCCGAGGGAGGTGCGGGGGTTCTCGGGGTTGGGGCTGATGCGTTCGACGGGCACCCGGGTGGGCGGGGCCACCCCTTCGGTGGGGACGCCGGTGGCGGCGCCGATAGCGGCCCGGCGGGCGCTGACGGGCCGGGCGCCTCCTCCAAAGCGCCCTGCTCCGAGCTGGTCGGCCTTGCTCATGAGATCTCCCGTGCCAGGGCGCGCATACCGATGGCCTGCTGCGAGGAAGGGGCGTAACTGAGCAGCGGCTGCTTCATCCGCACCGCTTCCTTCTGTTCTTTCAGGTCACTGATGAGACCGACGACCCGCGGATCCTTTATGTCGATCCAGCCCTGGAGGGAGGACGTGGCGATGTAGCCGCGCCGACCGTCGTAGAGGTTGACCACGATGCCCAGGTAGTCGATGTCGAGCCCGAGGTCGTTGCGGAGGTCCTCGATCTGGTTGGTGAGCAGATCGTAGGCATCGGCGGAACTGTCCTCGGCCTGGACGACGATGAGCGCCCCGGACTGGCCCGGCCGCTCGCTGTCTCGCCGACGCCCGTAGTAGGCCGCCGCGTCCATGCTGAGGCCGAGGCTGGGCGGGCAGTCGACGAGGATCACGTCGTAATCGGCTTCCAGCGGAGTGAGCGCGCGTTCGAGAGCGGCCTCACGGGCGCGTACGGCGGAGAGCCGGACGTCCAACAGGAAAGCGTCGTGGCAGGCGGGCAGCAGGTGCAGCCGACCGCCGAAGTGGTCCTCGTCGATGGAGACGATCAGATCCCGCAGCTCGCCCTTGGGATCCCCGGCCATGTGGTTGGTGAGGCTGTCGCCGTTCATCGCCAGGGGAGCGGCCCCCAGTTGATTGGTGAGGTGGCACTGCGGGTCGAAGTCGACCAGCAGGACACGGAGGCCCAGACCGGGCAGCTTCTCGATGCCGAGGGGGTCGGCGCCGCTCTCGCTCTCGTCGCCGTCCGTGTCACCTGCGCGGAGCGCGGCGGCGAGGGCCTTGGCGACACGGACGGGATAGAGGCTGTTGGAGTCCTCGGACAGTGCCTCACCCACACCGGCGGTGATGGCCGTCTTGCCGACCCCGCCCTTCTGGTTGCAGACGACGATGCGGCGGGTGATGTCCGGGCGCCGGACATCGGGGGCCGGGTTGGTGTCGAGCCAGAGCTGGACGGACTGCGCGAGTCCCTGGATGAGGGAGACCCTGCGGTCCTCCGCGATTCCACGGAACTCCTCCCACTGCCCAGGGGGGAGGAAGGTGGAGAAGGACTCGGCTCCGGCGGTGTCCACCGAGGCCGTGGCGGAGGCCAGACCGCACCAGGCGGCGATGCCCTGCTCCACGGCGGTCTGGATCTCGATGCCCAACTGAGCTGTTCTGACCTTGAGGTTCTGCCGGAGCCATCCCGGCAGTTTGGAGACGACCTTCGCTCGGTCGTTCGAGGTGGCTGGCATACTCATGGCGCTACCTTACTAACGCCCATGATCAAACGCAGCATCGACACGTTAGTTAGTGCGACTTGGTGAAGCGTCAGAGAGCTCTGTCTGTCCCTTCAGACTCCCTCATCCCTATTACGGCGTAATAGCCGGGGCTGGTTCATGGCTGTCCGGACGCCTGCCATGGGCCTGCTCTCCGGCCTCGGGGCCGGACCTATTACGGCGTAATAGCTGCCGCCTTCATGAACTCGGTGGCGGCGGTCACTGCGAAGCGGGCCTCCTCGGTGAGCCCCGCCGGACGGGTCGTCCGCTCCTCGTGCCGGGTCAGGGCTCGAACGGCCGCATCGAGATAGCGATGGAGGCTCACCATCTGAAGCGGCGTATGGCAGTGGGGGAGCACCGCTTCGATCTCCTCCAGCCAGTAGTCGGCGTCCTCGTCGAGGTGCAGCGCGTCCCGCTGTTCCAGAAGCCGGGTCGCGACAGGGACCAGAAGCCGATGCCGCTTCTCCGCCTCTTCCTGCGCACGGCGTTCCGCGGCCTGTTCGAGGATGAGCCTCCGCTCGGCTCGCAGCACTGCCTCGGGTGTCCGGCGGACCGGCTGGGCCTGAGGGGTCTCGTCGGTGAGCGCGGTGGCCCGGAGTCGCATCGCCTTGTTGTACGCCGCGCTCGGAGCGTTCACCGCCAGCGGGGGAGCGAGATGGGCCCAGTGGGCACCTGCCTCCCGGGCATCGTCCACCGCTCGCACCTGATGGAGTTCGGCCTGCTCCTTCACATACTCCCAGAGCAGCACCCTCTTCAGGGCCGCGGTGCGCCGTACCTCGTCGGGCTGGCCCCGCAGGGCGGGGGAGTGCTTCTCCGCGTACAGCAGTGCCCCATACAGCTCGTCGTCGGCCGGCATGCGTTCGACGTCCGGGTCCTCGGCCTTCTCATGGAACTGTCGCAGCTCCCCGACCAGAGCAGCGGCATCCAAGGGGCCGATCCGGACAGGGGGCTTGACCAGGGGTTTTGTGGTTCGGAGCGAACTTCGCGCGCGCTTGGCCATACGGGGATTGTGCCTCCCGCAGACCCGTTTCACAGAATGTGAAACATCTCAGCGAGGCTCGTGAACGGCCCGATCGCTGCTGGAGAGGCCCTGGGAAGCGGCTTGAGTCAGAGGTGGGACGCCGGGCGGAGGGTACGACGGAGGCCTATTACGGCGTAATAGCTCAGTCCCTCGGCCTGCGGGGGTCCCGGCCCCGGTCGGCGTGCACAGGCTCATGACCTGGAGACGGGAGCAGGGACCGAAAAGGTTCACGCTTCTTCCCGGAGTCCTGGAAGTCGGTGCGCAGTGGGCGTCGGAACAGTCCCTGCTGAGGGACCGAGCGGGCCAGGGTCCGAAGGCCAGGGGCTGAAAGGGTCCGGGTCCCTCTTGGTCCCTGAGCTTCAGTCCCTGGTGTTTTCGCAGGTCAGGGGCATCTTGCAGGTCCGGAGAGGGACTGTAGGGACTGAAAGCCGCAATTATGACGTAGACAAGACATGTGATTCCTGTACGCGGGCGCGTATGTCACTCATGTTCATGTTCAGCTCATAATTGGCGAGTTCAGTCCCTACAGTCCCTAATTTGCTGGTCATACGTCTCTGACCTGCGAAAACGTTGAGGGACCCAACAGGGTCCCTCAACCCTCCCGGACCCTGGCTTTTGGTCCCTGGGTCGCTTCGGCCCCTCTGCCCCGGTCTGGAGGGTGCCCACCAGGCACCTGGCTTATATGACAATCATCAGTCCCTTCAGCCCCTAGAGTGGGAAACCGCTGGTCCCTGCCCCGGGGGAGAGGGACCGACCGGCTCCCGGTCCCAGGGACCGAGGACGGCGGGCGGGCACGCGAGACTCACCGCAAAGGGACCCAGGGACTCAAGGGACCAGGAAAACTGATAGAAACGGCACGCGGCCCAGAACAGACCCACTTTTCGGACGATGAGCTCTAGACTCTTTTCGCACTAGAGTCCCTTCGGTCCCTGATGGCGTGTCACTGCCAGCCAGGTGTCCGTGCAGTGAGCGAACGATGAGACGTGACGAGGACGATCCCCGTGCCGCGCGAAGGTGAGAACCGCGAAAGTGCAGCCCGAGTCGGGCCCGTGGCTCCGCATGCCGTCGCACGGTGGTGCGCCGCGCAGGGCTGGCCGGTCCACCCCCTGGCCCCCGGGCGCAAGACGCCGGCCGGGAACTGCCCGGACTGCCGGACGCACCGGCACGACCCCGCCGACTGCCCCTGCCTGCCCGCAGGCCGCCCCTGTCACGGCTTCCACGCGGCGACCACCGACCCCGACCGCATCGACCGCTGGTGGAGCGCCAAGCCCTCGGCCGGGGTCGGCGTGGCCTGTGCCCCCGCGGACCTGGTCGTCATTGACATCGATGCCCACGCGGCTCCGGTGGCCGACCGCTCACGGCTGCTGCCCGGCATCCCCATCCCGGAGCAGGTCAGCCTGGACGGACTGGCCTCGGGCTTCGACACGCTGGCGCTGCTGGCCGCCTACCGGGGAGTTCCCGACCCCGCGGCGGACGAGACGACGCTGCGGGTCCGGACGCCCTCCGGGGGTCTGCACGTCTGGTACCGCAACCCGGACCCCGCGACGCGCTTCCGCTGCTCCACCGGGTCCGGCAGCAGGACCGCGCTCGCCTGGCAGGTCGATGTGCGCGCCGACGGGGGCTACATCGTGGCCCCCAGCACGCGTACCCCGCAGGGTGTCTACCGGGCGGAGGGCGAGGCCAGGACCCCGGCGCACCTGCCCGCCTGGCTCAGGGACGAACTCACCCGCACCGGGCATGTGGTGCCCGACGCCTCCCTCACGGCCCCTCCAGAGCCCTCAGGAGCCGCTGTGGCGCCTGCGGGAGGATCGGTGGCCCCGGATGCCCCGAGAGCCCCACAGGCCGTCACAGGCCCCTCCAGGGGCTTCCGTCCGGCCCGGCGGGAGGCTGCCGCGCTCCACCTCCTCGACCCGCTCATCGCGCAGATCGCCGGATGCGCCGTGGCCGCCGAAGGCATGGGCTTCTCGGAGAAGCTCAACCGGGCCGCCTACACCGCGGGCGGACTGGTCGGGGCCGGCCATCTGGAACATGCCCCGATCCGGGACCGGCTCGTCAGAGTCGCCCAGTACGCACGTCCCTGGCAGCAGGCCAGAAATGAAACGATCGTCGACGACGCCCTTGCCGTAGGGTCTGCCCGCCCTCTCCACCTCAAAGGACGTCCATGAGCAGCAGTGCCGGAAGCTCGCCGCGCTTCGACCCGCAGGCTGCCGCTCAGCAGATGCTCGATCTGGAGGCGGCGGCCGGACAGCCCCCCGGGGCGGCGCTGGTGCCCGCGCAGACGGTCCCTGAGGCCCCCTCAGGACCGCCCCAGCTCCCGCCGCCCGGCGCCTTCGGCGTGCCGTCGCTGCCGCCGTCGCTGTCGGACCGGGGCAACGCCCGGCTCTTCGTGCAGATGCACCGCGACCAGTTCCGGCACGTGGAGGGACTGGGCTGGTTCGCCTGGGACGGCTACCGGTGGAAGCGCACCGGCGGCGAGAAGGCCGCGCTGTGGGCCGCCGGGGAGATGGCGGAGGAGATGCCGGACACCGATCTGCGCGGCGTCTTCAGCAACCGCGAGATCGCCCAGCACAAGCGGCGCACCCTCTCCACCACCGGCATGAAGGCCCTGCTCACCCAGGCGAAGGCGTCGCCCGACCTCTCGGTGGACCCGGACTGCCTGGACGGCGATCCGTATGCGCTGTGCACCCCGGCGGGCGTGGTCGACCTGCACAACGGCCATCTGCGCAAGGCGGATCCCACCCGGGACTTCCACTCCCGGGCCACGAGCGTGGCCCCGCAGCGCATGGACACGCCGCGCTGGCACCGCTTCCTCACCGACACCTTCGGCAGCGACCCCGAGGGTGAGGAGATGATCGACTTCCTGCACCTGCTGCTGGGGTACTCGATCACCGGTGACGTGGGCGCCCAGGTGCTGCCCTTCCTGCACGGCGAGGGCAAGAACGGCAAGTCCGTCCTGCTGGACATCATGATCCAGATCCTGGGCGACTACGCCGACGCGGCCCCGCCCGGCTTCCTGATGGACCGGGGGGCGTTCTCGGAGCACTCCACCGAGCTGACCGAGCTGCACGGCCGCCGGCTCGTGGTGTGCAGCGAGCTGAAACCGAACGACAAGTTCGACGAGGCCCGGGTGCGCCTGCTGACCGGTGGCGACAAGATCAAGGCCCGCCGGATGCGGCAGGACTACTTCTCCTTCACGCCCACCCACCACCTGTGGCTGCTGGGCAACCACCGTCCCGAGGTGTCCACCGGCGGCTTCGCCTTCTGGCGCCGTATCCGGCTGCTGCCCTTCACCCGGACCGTCCCGGCCGAACGCCGGATCGACAACCTCGCCTTCGAACTCGTCCGGGACGAGGGCCCCGGCATCCTGCACTGGCTCATCGAGGGCTCCCAGCGCTACCTGGCCACCCGCGACCCGCTGGAAGGCCCCGACCGGGTCCGCATCGCCACCACCGCCTACGCCACCACCGAGGACCACATCGGCCGCTTCCTCGCCGAGTGCTGCACCCGGGACAGTGGCGAGGCCGGACGCGAACTCCGCGTCGAGCAGGGGCTGCTGTACACGGAGTACAGCTCCTGGTGCAACGCGGGGGAGGGGATCAGGCCCGCGACCCCGAGAGCCTTCGCCAACCGGGTCCGCCAGGACGTCGGCGTGGCCTCGCCCGCCGACATGATCAAGTCGAACGGACGCAAGTACTACCCGGGCATCGCCCTGTTGGAGCACCCGTGAGAAGGGCCGCACTTCGGGCGTACTCAGCGGTCGGCCTGCACCCCGACCGGCGGGAGCTCTACGATGGAGGGCAGGTCCCGCATGCGGCGGCTTCCACCAGAGGCTCCGCCACCGGCCGGAGCGAGGGCCGGAACGACACGTTCACATGCCTGGGCACGTCCCCCTTGGTGGGGAGCACGCCGACGAAGGAGGGGCTACAGCCATGAGCTCGCTACTGACCGAGAGCGACCTCATCCACGAGGAAGAGGTGGTGTGGCTGGAGAACCCCGAAAAGCTTGACTACGTCCGTCAGGCCCTGGACAAGACCAAGCGCCGCAACACCAAACCGCCCTACGCCCGCGACGGGCGCATGGTCGGGTACGCGCTGCTCGACGAGCAGGCGTCGCCCGACCCGGACAGCGGTCTGTACAAGCGCCGCGTCTTCTTCCTGCTGCCGCACGACCGCGACAGCCTGCCCGACGGCCTCTACCGCGAGGGAGCCCCGGGCGAGGCCGTCGACCCGCGCACCATCGCCCCCAGGAAGCCGGGGGCGAAGACTCCCCGCTCGCAGTGCGGCTCGCTGCCCATAGCGACATCGGCGCCCTGAGCCCGCGCCGCGGACAGCCGGGCGGCCTCAGCTGAAGTACACCAGCACGCGCCCGGAGTTCTTGGTGTCGACCTCCCGGCGCACATAGAGCCTGCGGATGTGCTTCTGGTCCAGAAAGGCCAGGACCCGGTCCCGGAGCCGCCCCGAGCCCTTGCCGGGGATGATCTCCGCGACCGGCACGCCCGCGTGGGACGCCCTGAAGAGGAACTGACGCATCGCGAGTTCGATGTCCCGGTTGTTGCGGAACACCGGGTGCAGATCGAGCGACATCATCGGGATCCTCCTCAGGGAGCGGACCGCTTCCGGCCGGGTGCGGGCGGGGGCAGCCGCCCCGGTCCTACAGGCTACGGTTCCCGGTTCCCTCCCCGGCCGTCTCCCGTACGAAGGCGAGCACCGCCTCGTTGAACCGCTCGGGCTCCTCGATGTGTCCCATGTGACCGCTGTCCTCCAGGACGAGGAGCCGGGAGTCGGGGATCAGCTCGTCCAGCTCCAGGCCCCAGCGGAGCCCGCAGATCACATCGTGCCGGCCGACGACGACCAGCGCGGGTACGGTCAGACCCTTCAGGGCGGCGCGGTCGTCGATGAGGTCGGGGGAGAGGTCCTCGTCAAGACCCGAGATGAACGTGGCCCGCAGCGCGTCCCGGAACGGGGCCAGCTCCTCCTCGTTCTCCCAGTAGTGGGCGAAGTAGGAGGGCAGGACGCCCCGGGCGACCGCCACGGTGTCCTCGTCGGTGGCCATGCCGGACATCGCGCCGAACGCGGCCAGGACACCCGGCAGACCGGGGTGACCGGCGTGCTCGGCCGCGAACCGCTCCACCATGCGGCCCGCCTCCTCGCCGTGCTCGGGCCCGGTGACCGGAGCACCCTCGTACAGCACGACCCCCGCCAGCCGCTGCGAGCGGTGCAGTGCGTGGTAGGCGGCGACGAACGCGCCGTGCGAATGGCCGAGCAGATGGACGTGGGGGACGCCCAGCCGGTTGAT
Organism: Streptomyces sp. PsTaAH-124; assembly: GCF_000373685.1. Taxonomy (NCBI): domain Bacteria; kingdom Bacillati; phylum Actinomycetota; class Actinomycetes; order Kitasatosporales; family Streptomycetaceae; genus Streptomyces; species Streptomyces sp. PsTaAH-124. The sequence continues at coordinate 17,734 of NZ_KB892182.1, forward strand.
CAGCACTTCCAGGAAGCGGCTGTAGCGGTCCCGGGTGTAGCCGTGCGGGTGCGAGGGGAGCCGGCCGGACTCGCCGGTGCCGATCGGCTCGACGTACACCATGGTCAGGTGCTCCTCCAGCGCGGGCATGCGCAGATAGTCCCAGTGGATGCCCGGCCCTCCGGAGTGGGCCAGGACCACGGGACCGCTGCCGTGGACGTGATAGCGCTGGGTGATGCCGCCCACCTCGAAGGAGTGGGTACCGGGAGTGAGCGGACCGGGGGTGATGCTCATGAGGGTCTCCGCGTGATGTGAGGGTGTGTTCTGACACCGACACGACGCGAGTGGTGGTCGAGAGTTCGAAGACCCGGCCGTGATCCATGTCACTCCGGTCTCGGTGGAGGCTATTACGCCGTAATAGCCCGGGAGGGTGCGGGGGGCGGCGGTGCCCACCGGGCCGACCTATTACGGCGTAATAGCCCGAGAGGGTGCGGGTGCGAGGTGCGGAGTGTGGGCCGGAGGGCGGACCTATTACGGCGTAATAGGGGGACGTCGTCCGGCTGGCTCAGGCAGCCGCGAGGTGCCCGGCGTCAGCGGTACGCGGCGCGTGCACCAGGCGCAGTTCCCCGATGCGGCCGTCCTGGAGGCTCATGATCCAGGCGACGCCGGGCGGGCAGTGATCGGGGGCGTCCGGCGGGTTGATCAGGTCCATCTCCCACACGACCAGTGACCGGCCGGCGACGACATGCCGGGGCCGCTGGCGCACTCCGGCGGACAGATCGGAGTCCATACCGACCAGGATCAACCCCACGCCGCCGAGCCGGTGCCCGCCGCTGAGCAGCGACAGCTCGGGGGAGTAGCGGTCCTTGACGACCTTGCCGAACTCTCCGCGTTCGGCGGCGGCGAGTGTCTCGTGCGCCTCCAGCCAGCTGGCCTCGGTCCGGCGGGCCGTGTCGTCGTGCCGGGAGGCCGAGGTCTCCGCGAGCTCCTGGGCGAGCAGACCGCGCGCCTGGTGCAGCCTGCTGCGGACCGTGCCGACCGGGACACCGCACGCCTCGGCGATCTGCTGGTACGAGGTCACCCCGGTCGAGAAGTAGCGGAGCACCACCGGCAGCCGCAGCGCCGGGGAGAGCTTCTCCACGGCCTCCCAGATCCAGTCCCGCAGGGCATGCCGGTGCAGCAGCTGCTCGGGGGAGACCTCGTCGGGCGGCAGCGGTACCTCGTCCACCGGCTCGGTGCGCCGGGAATCGCGCAGCAGGGACCGGCAGGCGTTGCGCACCACCATGCGCAGCCACGGTCCCACGGCCTCCGGATCGCGGACGTCGACGATCCGGCGCAGCGCGATCAGCGCCGCCTCCTGCATGACGTCGTCGACATCGGGTCCGGGGCCCAGCAGGCTCAGGGCCACCGCACGCATTCCCGGGCGGTGGCGCTCCAGCAAGGTGCCGAGCGCCGCCGCGTCGCCCCGCTGCGCGGCACGGGTCAGCAGCGCGTCCTGGGTCCGCGCGATGTCCTTCAGCGCCGTGTCCATGTGTTGCCTCCGGCCCTGGATGCCGTATGCCGTATGCCGTATGCCGTATGCCGCCGAGTCCGAGGATACTCAAAGCGGCGGAACCATCAGATGTGTGTGAAGACGGTCAAGTGGAACACACATGTGCGCGGCGGAACCGTCGGCAGTGATGTGTCTCATATCAGTGGGGTGCTGACGAGTTCCTGAAAGGTGTTCGACATCCTGGGACCATGGCTTCACCGAGCAAGCAGACCCCCCGAGGGCGCCATCGGGCGCCGACGGCGGGCGACCAGATCCTCGCCACGCTGTCGCGGGCGGGCGGCCGCCTTCCGCTGACCGCCGCCGCCCTGGTCGTCGCGGCCACCGTCACCGGCTGCGGGTCGACCGGAACGGGGGCGGCACACGACGCCCCGGCCGCCGCCCGGCAGACCACGGCCGCCGCTCCCTCCGCGCGGGACCAGCCGCGCACGATGTCCGGCGGCGGCGACAACGCGGCACCCGAACTGCCCACGCAGCTCCCCGGGTTGGGCCCCAAGACACTGTCGCAGGTGCCTGCGGACGCTCGGCAGGTCGTCCTGGTCACCGGCCAGGGCAAGGACTCCAACCGCTCCGGGGTCGTGCTGTACCAGCGCACCGGGGACGGCTGGAAGGCGGGCGCGACCTGGGCCGCGCACAACGCGCTCAAGGGCTGGACCGATGAGCACCACGTCGGTGATCTCCGGTCGCCCATCGGTGTGTTCACCCTCAGCGACGCCGGGGGCAAGCTGCCCGACCCCGGCTCCAAACTGCCGTACACCCGCTCCGTGTCCGGGTACACCGTCGGCGGTCTGGGCTTCAACGGCGAACCCCTCGCCGGGGCCTTCGACTACGTCGTCGCCATCGACTACAACCATCAGAAGGGCACGACCCCGCTGGACTGGACGCGTCCCCTCGGCGCGGACCGGGGCGGCGGCATCTGGCTGCACGTCGACCACGGCGGCCCCACCCACGGGTGCGTGAGCATCGCCAAGCGGCACATGCAGGAACTGCTGCGCGCCCTCGACCCGGCGCTGCACCCCGCCGTCGTGATGGGGGACGCCGCCTCGCTCAGCAGGTGAGGCTCTCCGGCTGCCAGGGCGCGCGCTCGGCCACCAGCTCGCGCAGGGTGCGCAGTTGGCGGAACATGCCCATCCCGAGGGCAGCGACGACCCGGCCGTCGCGGACCCGCACCGCCGTGAACTTCCGCTGCGCGGGGTCCCCGTCGACGACCTGCGTCTCACCGGTGCCCCGGGCCAGGCCGAACACCTGGAGCCGCAGGCCGTACTGGTCCGACCAGACATAGGGGACCGTGCGGAAGTCGGCCGCGGCCCCGGGCCCGGCCAGGATGTTCGCCGCGACCGCGCGGCCCTGTTCGGCGGCGTTGGTACGGTGCTCGATCCGCAGCCGGGTCCCGGAGACCGCGTCGGGCCAGGAGGCCACGTCCCCGGCGGCCCACACGTCGTGCCCGGCGTACAGCCGGCTGTCGCACTCGACGCCGTCGCCCAGCGGGAGGCCGCTGCCCGCCAGCCATTCGGTGTTGGGCAGGGCACCGATGCCGACCAGCACGACATCGGCGGGGACCGAAGTCCCGCCCGCCGGGCCGCCGTCGGTGCGTACGCCGGTGACCCGGCCGTCCTCGGTGAGCAGTCCCGTGACGCGTGTCCCCGTGACCAGCCGGACCCCGTGCTCGCGGTGCACCTCGGCCAGCGCGTCCGCCAGGACGGGGCCGACGACATCCGACAGCGGTGCCTCGCCCGTGGTGATCAGGGTGACCTCGCAGTCGAACGACCGGGCCACGGAGGCGGCTTCCGCGCCGACGAAGCCGCCGCCCACGATCACCAGCCGCGGGCGGTCCGCCAGGGCGGTCCGCAGGGCCAGCGCGTCGTCGACGGTGCGCAGGACGTGCACCCCGGACACACCGGCCGTGCCGGGCAGGCTGCGCGCCCGCGCGCCGGTGGCCACGACGAGGCTGTCGTACGGCACTTCGGTCCCGTCGGCGAGCCGCACCCGGTGGGCTCCGGTGTCCAGGGCGCGGGCCGGGACCCCCAGCCGGAGCCGCACGTCCAGCTCGGTGTACTCCTCCGCCGGGCGCAGCAGCAGCCGTTCGGCCTCCCACTCACCGGACAGCAGTTGCTTCGACACCGGCGGCCGGTCGTAGGGCGGATGCGGCTCGTCGCCGATCAGCGTGAGCGGGCCGTCGTAGCCGGACCGGCGCAGCGTCTCCACGGTGGCCGTGCCCGCCGCCGAGGCACCGACGACGACCACTCCGGCGCTGCCTGCTCCCGAGGCGCCGGTCACGGATGCTGCCTGGGCCATGTCTGATCCTCGGCTTCCGGTGGGATGATCCGCCGCGCACGCTACGACGGCCCCCGCCGCCCGCGGAAGAGGTGATCCTTTTGCGGGGCGTGTTTTGCGCCATCTCACGTGGCCGGGGAGCACATGTGTCCGGAAAACGCGTGTGTGCCCCGCCCGTGGCCGCCGGGAGTGGACGGCCACGGACGGGGAGGGGGCACCGTCAGGTGACGGGCGGCAGGTTGGGGCCGGTGGTACCGAGCTGCTCGGCGGCGACCACCGGCGGCACCGGCCAGGTCACGCCCTTCGGCGGCCAGCTCTGCCCGGTCGCCTTCAGGAAGTCCGCGGGCGGCTCGTACAGCGGCGGCTGGGTGCCGTCGGGGATCACCGAGGCCCACTTGACGCCCTCGGTGCGGCCCTTGAACTCCTGCTTCATCGCCTCCAGCCGCTCCGGCTGCTCGATGAGGTCGATGGCGCCCGCCGCGAGGTAGCGGGCGGCCGACAGCATGGCCTGGTGCCCGATGTTGGTGGCCGCGGTCGCGGTCACGCCCCAGTTGTGGTTGGGCAGTCCGGGCGGGTACGCGGCGGACAGCAGCACCGCGGTGGGCGCCTGCCAGCTGATGTCGGCGGTGTCGGTGGCCAGTCCGCCGGTGTAGGCGGCGGCCGGGGGAGCGAGCGGCACCAGTTCGGTGGGCATGCCCACCTCCGGGCGGCCCAGCGACTTCTGCACGGCCTTGGCCAGGGTGTGGTCGGCGTCGGTGAACTTCGGGGCGCCGATCTGCTGCATGTTGTCGTACAGCAGCTCCGCGCCGGCCTTGTTGGCCAGCAGGTTCCAGGTCGCCGAGTGGAACTTGTGCACCAGCCGGGTCTGGCTGGCCTGGGCGGCGGCCTTCGCGCACTCCACGATCTTGTCGTAGAGCACCTGGGCGCGCGCCGGGCTGCCCTCGCGCACGAAGAACCAGATGGAGCACATGTCCGGGGTCACGTTCGGGGCGCCGCCGCCGTTGATCACGGCGTAATGGAACCGCCCGGAGGGGGCGACGTTCTTCTCCCGCAGATACTCCGACATGGTGGCCATCAGCAGGGCCCCGTCCAGGCCGCTCTTGTTGCCGAGCGGGGTGCCGCCGTGCCCGGAGGCGCCGAGGAAGGTGAACGTGGCCGATATCAGCGCACTGGTGGTGTTCCAGAACGGTGTGGTGATGTTGAACGGGTGCCAGTCGAGGAACGCGTCGAGGCCGTCGTAGACACCCTCCTTCACCGCGTACGCCTTGCCGACGAGCTGTTCCTCACCGGCGCTGCCGAACAGCTTGACGGTCGCCTTCAGACCCTGGGTGCGGATGGCCTGCGCGACGGCGATGGCGGCGGCCGTGCCGCCCGCGCCCAGCGCGTTGTGCGCGTCACCGTGTCCGGCGCCGTACGACGGCCCGTAGGCGTCGTAGTTGTAGACCAGCGGGTCGTGACTGGCCACCCCCTTCTTCTGGGACAGCCCCGGCAGCGCGTCGTACTCGGCGTTGAAGCCCAGCACCGGGCCGCCGTTGCCGTAGGTGGCGACGAACGCGGTCGGGAAGCCCGCCGAGCCCCATTCCACCGTGAAGCCGTTGGCCTTGAGCAGGTTGGCGGTGGCGAGGGAGGACTTCCACTCGCGCAGCGACAGCTCAGCGTACTTCCAGACATCGTCGTTCAGCCGGGTGACCGCGCCCTGGTTGGCACCGATCCAGCCGAGCGCGGCCTGCTTGGCCGCCGTGTTCCGTGCCAGGCCCTTGGGCGCCCGGTACGTCACCGGGGACACCCCGGTCTTCTCGTCGTAGCCGAGCGTCGCGGCGAGCACCGGGTCGGCCTGGAGCAGCGCGGCCGTGGTCGCGGTGGCACCGAGCCCGAACATCTTCAGCAGCCGCCGGCGGCCCGGGTGGAGGTCGTCGTTCACGTGAGTCTCGTTCCTCGGGGGTGAGGGGGCCGGGGGCTGGTCCAGCCCCCGGCATGTCCAGCACATGTGCTCGCGTGTCGGCATATGCGGGTATGACCGGCGAACACATCAAACACACTGGCGGAGTGTACCTGTCGAAGCGTTAGATACATGTCCATACGTGTGCCAAGAACGGAACAGACGGGTGAAGCGGTGGCTCGGAACGTCCACGCGGTGACGGGGTGGGCCGCCCGGGAAGGTCCGGACATGGCCGGGAAACAGCACGAGGCGTGAACCGACGCGAGAGGGCCGAAGACCTCGGGCGCCGGATCACGCCTCGACCGGGCAGGAGCGGCAGCGGGTGTGTCAGTCGTCGGAGCGGTCTGTGCCGTCCGCCGCTCGCTCGATGGGTTCGACGAGCGAGTACATCACCGAGCGCTGCTGCTTGTGCCGCCGGATGCGGCCCTTGGCCACCAGTGCCTCCAGGGTGTTCCGCACCACCTGTGGCGTCGGGTTGCGGTCCGGGTGCTTCTCCAGCAACTCGTCGCGCAGCTCCTTGGCCAGACGCGGCTCGTCATAGGTGCTGAGCAGTTCCCGCAGTAGGTCACCGAGCAGCGGCTGGCGCGACTTCCCCTTCGCGCCGGCCTGCACGGTGCCCCTGCCGGTCCGCGGGCGCCCGGTCGTGGACCGGCTCGCAGCGGCGCTGGGCCTGGCAGGTGTGACGGCGGGCTCGTCCTGAGCCTGCTCGGGCAGACGGGACGGGTCCACCGGTCCCTCGTACCGCTCCGCGAGGGTCAGGATGTCGACCAGGAGCCCTTCCTCCTGCTTCAACACCGCGATTCTCTCGGCCAGCTCCTGCTGCCGGCGGCGGTTCTGTTCCAGGTCCGACGCGGCCTGTTCGACGTACCGCGAGCGGAGCGTGGCGGCTGATTGGCTGGTCACAACCGTTCACTCCCTTATATGTGGATGACGTTGCGCATCGTACCTATGTCGGCGGGTCTGTGCCGAGACGTACGGGAGACCGAGAAACCCGTGAGGTCCGCCGTCCGTGTGCTGTGAGGTGCTTCTCCGGCGTCTGCGGTGTCAGCTCCGACAGGTTCTTCCGGCGTCCGCGCGCGTTGTTCCACAGGTGTCCCAGGGGCGATCTGCCCGCCGGCCGTGGTGCGCAACCGGCCGCACTCCGTTTCTCACCTACGGGTGAAACCGTGCCCGGGAACTGGACGAACGGCGGTGGGGGCCCGCGGGAGCGCCGGCGAGGCATGGCACCGCCCTTCGGCGCTCACCGCCCGACGGGCTGCTCATGGCCGGTACCGGTGGCCCGGTACCGGCGGCCCGCACGGCTCATCCGCCGTTCGGGCGCTCCAGGTCGGCGGGGGTGGCCCCGGGCGGCCCCAGGATGACATCGCCCAGTTCCTCGGTGACGGCCTGGAAAAGATCCATGTCCCACTCGGTCTCGGGTGTCGCCAGATGCGCGGGCGTACCGGTGCGCCGTATGAGGTCCACGAACCGGCCCGGCGAGGTGATGTTGAGGGCTCTGGCCCCGTCCGATCCGGCCTTGAGCGTGTGCGGAGTGTTCAGCGGGATGGTGAAGAAGTCACCCGAGCGCAGGGTGTACGTGTCAGGTCCCGCCCATACCGTCAGGCTCCCCTCCAGCACCCACAGCCGCTCCTCGTAGCCTGTGTGGAGGTGCAGGGGCGTGCCCGCCCCTCCCGGCAGGGTGATGTCCGCCAGGTCGTGACGGCCGTCGGTCTCCTCCGGGGATGTGAGGATGGACATGTGCAGATGCTGTCCGAGGACGAACCGCCGGTCTCGTGAGACCGGCGGAGGCGGGGGAAAGTCGCTCATGTAGATCATATCCTTACGGAGGGTGACGATGGGGATCGCTTCGGTGTGCCGTGTGCAGGTTCGTGTGCGCGGCGTGGGGGACCAATGTTTCGGGGAGAGGGACCCTACACCGAGAAACACGCCGTGTTTGACGGAGAGACCATGAACACACATATTCCAGGCTTCCGGCAGCGCGGGCCGGGGCCGCACCGGATCAGGGCGGCGGACACCCGGTCCGCGGTGCTGGCAGCGGCCACACGTCTCTTCATGCAGCACGGCTACGTGAACGTGTCCGTCGCCGACATCGCGGGCGAGGCCGGGCTCGCGGTGCCCGCGGTGTACGCCAGTACCGGCGGGAAGCCGGCGATCCTCACCGCGCTCATCAACGAGGGCAGCCACGACCCGATCGTGGAGTGGACCCTGGACTCGGTGCGCGCCTGCGGCGACCCGGAGGAAGTCGTCGCCCGCGCCGTGCACGGGGTCCGGATGGACAACGAGCGCTACGAGGACCTGGTCGGAGTGATGATCAGCGCGGCGGCGCAGGACGACTCGATCCGCCGTTCGCTGGACCGGACCGACCAGACCTACCGCGAGGCGCTGGGAGTGATCGTCGGACGGCTCGTGGAACTGTCCGGTCTCAGACCCGGCCTCACGGCCGAGCGGGCGATCGACATCCTCTGGTTCTACCTCGGCTACCACTCCTGGCGGCTGTGTGTGGCGGAGCAGGGCTGGTCCTGGGACGAGGCCGAGGAGTGGCTGGCGGGCCAGGTGGCGGTGGCGGTGCTGCGTCCCCGGGCGGCGCTGGGACACGGTGGCGCGGGCGGCCCGGACGGGCTCCGGCTGGAGAGCTGAGCGCGCGGCCCCGGCGCCGCGCCGACTGCTCCGTGGACACGGCCGACTGCTCTGCGGACACGGCCGACCGCTCTGCGGACACGGCCGCGAGGACTCCGCGAGGACTCCGCGAGGGACGCCACGGTCCGGCTGACCGGTCCGGACCGGGCGTGGGGTGGTACGTCCACGACGCGACCCGGTACGGCTCCGTCCAGCAGAGCACGCTCAGCCACCGCGGCTCGGCCCGCGCGCGGGGCGGCGTCCGCCGGACGGGGCCCGGGGCACCCGGCGGGCACAGCCCGTGCCCGCCGCACCCCGCGTCTTCGCCCTGACCGGCCGGACAGGTCCTCATCGTCCGTGAGCCTCGCGGTCGCGAACCCGACGCAGCGGCCGCGAGGCGCCCGCAGCCGTCGGCCATGCGTCGGCCAGGTGCTGTCCCCGGCCACACCTCCTCTTCACTCTCCGTCCCTCCCTACACATCCGCAACGATCCGTCCGCCACCAGGGCAGCGGGTCAACGACCCTCCACGCCCCAGGGCTTGACAGGAACCGCACACCGCCACAGCCTATGCCCACAGTAATGGCAACGTTGTCAGACCTCCGGAGCCGCACCGCCCCAGGTCCGCTCGTGCCACCCGCCCACCCTGTGATTGGACGACTCACATGGCCGACCAGGCGAGTCCATCGCACCGCCCCTCCCGGCGCACCGTCGTGGCCACCGGCTCCACGCTGCTGGCCGGGTTCAGCCTCGGGACGGTGTTCCCGGCCGCCGCGGGCGCCGCCGAGCCCGCCGCGGACCGGACCGCCTCCGGCGCCGCGGCCACCGGACCCGCCGCCTCCGGCGAACTCGCCGCGTACCGCCCGGTCGAGGTCTCCTCCCAGGCGTACGCGCCCACCCCGGCCGAGTTCGCGGTGGACGGCATCGGCGACCGGGGCGTGCGCGGCACCGGATGGCGCGCCGGTGCGGGCGACGACCCGCAGTGGATCTCGGTGGACCTCCAGGCGGAGTGCCGCATCGACTGGATCCGCCTCACCTTCGAGGCCGACGCGAGCGACCCGGTGTTCACCCCGCCGAGCAGCGGCAACCCGCACCAGGGCACCACCGGCAAGGAGATCCAGTCGAGTTACGCGACCGAGTTCGTGGTCGAGACCTCGCAGGACCGCCGTTCCTGGACGAGCGTGTACCGCACCACCGCGGGCACCGGCGGCCGTGTCGACATCCAGCTGCCGCGGCCCGCCGCGGCCCGCTGGGTGCGGATGACGGCCCGGCGGCGCTCCAGCCCCCTCCCGCTCGGTGTCAACGGCTTCGAGGTGTACGGCACCGTCGGGGGTCACCGTCCGGCGGCCACCGGCTGGACCGACTGGGGCGCCCACCACACCCCCGCACCGGCGCTCACCGTCGCCGCCGACGGCACCGTGCCCCTGGAGTCCGGCTGGACCCTCACCCTGGACGACCGGGCCGGCGGCGACGGCGCCCATCTGTCCACCACCGGCGTCGACACCAGCCGCTGGCTGCCCGCGACCGTGCCCGGCACCGTCCTCGGCTCCCTCGTCGAACAGGGCAAGCTCCCCGACCCGGTCGCCGGGCTCAACAACCTGCGTGTCCCCGAGGCGCTGTCCCGCCACTCCTGGTGGTACAAGCGCGACTTCGAGCTGCCACGCGGATTGCGCACCGGCGCCGGGCGGCACCTCTGGCTGGAGTTCGACGGCGTCAACCACCAGGCGGACATCTGGCTCAACGGGCGGCAGGCCGGCACCGTCACCTTCCCCTTCGCCCGCGCCGCCCTCGACGTCACCCGGCTGCTGGCGGACGAGGGCCGCAACGCGCTCGCCGTGAAGATCGCCCCCATGCCGGTGCCCGGCAGCCCCGGCGACAAGGGCCCCGACGGCTCGGCGTGGGTGGACGCAGGCGCCGACCAGATGAACCGCAACTCGCCCACGTACCTGGCCTCTTCGGGCTGGGACTGGATGCCGGCCGTCCGCGACCGCGGCGCCGGACTGTGGAACCACGTCCGGCTGCGCTCCACCGGGCACGTCGTCATCGGCGACCCGCGCGTGGACACCGTACTGCCGCATCTGCCCGACCTGTCGGCCGCCGAACTGACGGTCACCGTGCCCGTCCGCAATGCCGACACCACCGACCACCGCACCACCGTCACCGCCGCCTTCGACGGCATACGTGTCTCCCGTACGGTCACCGTCCCGGCGGGCGGGAGCCTCGACGTCGTCTTCGCGCCGGACGCCTACGCCCGGCTGCGGATCAAGAATCCCGACCTGTGGTGGCCCAACGGCCTCGGCGAGCCCGTCCTGCACGAGCTGGCCCTCACCGCCGAGACCGACGGCACGGTCAGCGACCGGCGCACGACCCGCTTCGGCATCCGCCAGTTCGGCTACGCCTTCGACACCCCGCTGCCCTTCACCCCGTCCGCCGACGCGTACACCCAGTCCGTGGACCTCGGCGCCCGGCACGCGCGGTACGTACGGATCCGCTGTCTGACCCGGGCCACCGGCTGGGGCAGCTCCCTGTGGGGCCTCTCGGTCCTCGACTCCGCCCGGCCCGGCACCGACCTCGCCCTGCACGCCCCCGCCGACGCCTCCAGCCAGGACCAGGAGGACCACGGCCCCGGCCAGGTCACCGACGGCGACGCGGCCACCCGCTGGGCCTCGGCCTGGCAGGACGACCAGTGGCTGCGCGTGGACCTCGGCTCGGTGCAGGACTTCGACCGGGTCGACCTGGTCTGGGAGCAGGCGTACGCGCTGACCTACGTGGTGCAGGTGTCGGCGGACGGTACCGACTGGACGGACGCGAAGGCCGTCGACAACACGGCCGTGCCGCTGCCCTTCAACAGCGGCGACGCCAGTCTGCGGGTCACCGACTTCGCCCCGCGCACCGCCCGGTACGTGCGCATCGACTGCGGTCTGCGCAACACCAGTTGGGGCAACTCGCTGTGGTCGCTGGCCGTCGTCGACAGCACCGCGCCCGGCACCGACCTCGCCCTGCACCGCACGGCGACCGCCTCCAGCGACGACGGCGACGGGCACCCGGCCGCGTACGCCACCGACGGCAACCCCGGCACCCGCTGGTCCTCCGCCTACGAGGACCACCAGTGGCTCCAGGTCGACCTGGGCTCGGCCCGTCGCTTCGACCGGGTCGCGGTCCTGTGGGAGCAGGCGTACCCGAAGACGTACACGATCAAGGTGTCCGACGACGGGAACACCTGGAGCGACGTCACGACCGTCTCCAACACACCCGACCCGCTGAAGCTCAGCGTCAACGGTGTGCGGGTGCTGGTGCGCGGCGGCAACTGGGGCTGGGACGAACTGCTGCGCCGGATGCCCGCCGACCGGATGGACACGGCGGTGCGCATGCACCGCGACATGAACTTCACGATGATCCGCAACTGGGTCGGCAGCAGCAACCGCGAGGAGTTCTACGCCGCCTGCGACGCGCACGGCATCCTGGTGTGGAACGACTTCCCCAACGCCTGGAGCATGGACCCGCCGGACCACGACGCCTACAACGCCATCGCCCGCGACACCGTCCTGCGCTACCGCATCCACCCGAGCGTCGCCGTCTGGTGCGGCGCCAACGAGGGCAACCCGCCCGCCGCGATCGACCAGGGCATGCGCGAGGCTGTCGAGAAGGGCGCGCCCGGCATCCTCTACCAGAACAACTCCGCCGGCGGCATCATCACCGGCGGTGGCCCCTACGGCTGGGTGGAACCCGCCCGATACTTCGACCCGGCCACCTACGGCAGCAAGAACTTCGGCTTCCACACCGAGATCGGCATGCCCGTCGTCTCCACCGCCGCCAGCACCCGCCGGATGACCGGCGGCGAACCCGAGTGGCCGATCCGCGGCGCCTGGTACTACCACGACTGGAGCGAACACGGGAACCAGGCACCGCAGAACTACAAGGCGGCCATCGAGACCCGCCTGGGCGCCGCCCGCGACCTGGACGACTTCGCCGTCAAGGCGCAGTTCGTCAACTACGAGAACTTCCGCGCCATGTTCGAGGCCTGGAACGCCCATCTGTGGGACGACGCCAGCGGCCTGATGCTCTGGATGTCCCACCCGGCCTGGCACAGCACCGTCTGGCAGACCTACGACTACGACTTCGACGTCAACGGCGCCTACTACGGCTCCCGTTGTGCCTGCGAGCCCCTGCATGTCCAGGCGGACCCGGTGGAGGGCAAGGTGATCGCCGTCAACCACACCCGGACCGCGCTGCGCGGGGCCTCGGTCACCGCCGAGACGTACGCCCTCGACGGCCGCCGCAGAGGACCCGTCCGCGGTGCCCGGGTGGACGTCCCGGCCGCCGCCACCACGCGGGCCCTGACCGCCGCCTTCACCGACGACCTGCCCGACCTGCATCTGCTGCGGCTGAGTCTGCGGAGCGCCGGGGGACAGACGCTGTCCCGCAACACCTACTGGCGCTACCGCACACCCGAGGCGATGCGCGCGCTCAACGGGCTGAAGCAGGTCAGGCTCGCCGTGTCCGCCTCCTCTGTCTCCCGCCACGGCGACCGCCGCGAGGCGACGGCCACCGTCCGCAACCAGGGCGGCGCCGTCGCCGCGATGGTCCGCCTCTCGCTGCTGGACGCCCACGGCGGCGAGCGGGTGCTGCCCACGCTCTACGGCGACAACTACCTGTGGCTGCTGCCCGGCGAGGCACGGACGGTCACCCTGTCCTGGCCCGCCGGGGCGCTGCCCTCGAACCGGGCGGTGGTGCACGCGGAGGGGTACAACACGGCTGCGGTCACCGGGCGCGTCTGACGGGCCGGCGACACCACGTGGACGGGCAGACACATGCCAGCGAGCCTTGTCTGTCGAACATGTGATCCCTAGCATGTGTCTGCCCGTCAGATTCCCTCACACCCAGAGGTGTTCCCTTGTCCGTCAAGTCCCTCTCCCTGCGTGCCGCCGGTACCGTCGCCGGAGTGGCCCTGGCCTCCGGAGTCCTGCTGTCGAGCGGTCCGGCGCAGGCGGCGACCGCCTCGATCGGCGCCGGCCGCGTCCAGCTCTGCGCGCAGGGCAACTACGCCGCCTACCTGGTGTTCAACACCGCGGCACAGGACCAGCAGGGGGTGGCCACCGCCACCGTCGCCAAGGGAAGCTGCCAGATCTTCGACATCGTGAACTACGGCGGCGGGAGGCAGACCGGTATCAGCGCGATCGGCAGATACAACACCAGCAGTGACACGTTCTACGTGGGCGGCCTCAACGTGGACCCCACCGGTGGTGGCTGGAAGCTCTTGGCGCAGGGCACGACCGGCAACGCCGGCAAGGACTCGAAGCTCGTGATCGAGGCCGCCCCGCGCACCTGACACCCGCCCGGCCGGTTCCGGTGTGAGTGTGCGGCGGGTGTGTCCAAGTATCGCCGTCGAGGTGCATGATGTGCGTCACACCATGTATGGAAGCTGTCAGGATCGGGCAGAGATGAAGACCCTCATGGCGCGATGAGTCATTGTTTTGAGATAGTTTCGCCCTATATGGGGAGCGATTCGGGTCGGCCGTCGGCTTCATACGTATGAGTCGGCATGAAGGCGTCACAAATGCGACAGTCTTCTGACACCTGTGCCTGCCTACAGTGCGTGTGCGGGGCCAGTTCCGGTCCCCGGTCGCTGCATGACACAGAGCCAGGATGGTTCAGAGAATTATGGCTACGCCCCCCACGGCTGTGAACCGAGCAGAGCTGCTCCGGGCCATCATGACGGAGCACCGGGAAGGGCTTGTCTCCTACGCGGAGAAGATGCTGGGTGATCACGGGATCGCCGAGGACGTCGTACAGGAGGCCATCATCCGCGCCTGGCGGAACATCGACCGGCTGCTGGGGATGGACGGTTCGGTGCGCGGGTGGCTCTTCACCGTGACCCGTCATCTGGTCATCGACTGGGTACGCAAGCCGCACGCCAGGAAAGAGGTGGTGGGAGCCACCTACAACGACCCGGCGTCCGGGGCCGACCACACGGCACCGGTGCACGACAGCCTGGTGGCCAGGCCGCTGCTGCGCCGGCTGTCGCCCGAGCACCGCGCGGTGCTCGTACACATCTATCTGTGCGACCGCACCATCAAGGAGACCGCGGGCATCCTCGGAGTACCGGCGGGTACGGTGAAGTCGCGGCAGCACAACGCGCTGCGCAAGCTGCGCAGCGTGGCGCGGCTCGAAGCCGCCTGAGCGGGGCGGGCGCGCCGGACGGGTGTGCCGAGGACGGCAGGCCCCGGGGGAGGGCCGGTCCTCGGCGCAGGTGTCAGCGACCGGCCAGGTGCAGGGAGAGTTCGAGCGCGGCGGTCAGCCGCCCGCGGGACGGCTCGGTGCACGGATCGTGCCGCGCGGTACGGGCGAGTGCCTGGAGGCCGGGGCGTTCGGCGGCGATCCAGGCGGCCGCCTCGGTGCGCTCGGTGAACAGCTGCGGCCGGACATCGGGGCGGGGCGGCGGCAGCGTGGCGGCCTTGGGGTCGCGGTGCGGGGCGAGCAGTTCCGCGGCGGCGTCGGCAGTGTGCACATAGTGCTCGAACACCCGCGTGAACGCCTCGGCGCGTGCGGCGGGTGTGTCGTCGGTGTCCGTGAGCTCGGTGGCGTAGGTGCGCAGCAGGGGATGACAGACGTAGCGGCCGGGCAAGGTCTCGGTGAGCAGGCTGTGGTCGCTCAGCTCGGTGAGGAGCCGTCGGACGGTGCGCGGATCCGTACCACCGAGGCTCGCGGCGGCGGCCAGCCCGATGTCCGGCGCCGGATGCTGGGTCAGCAGACGGAACAGCGCGGCGGCGTCCCGGCTCAGTGTCCGGTAGGAGCGTTCGAAGGAACGGCGCAGGTCGGTGCGCGGATCGTGGCTGATGAACGGGGCGAGGCTGTCCGAGTCCTCGTGGAGCTGGGCGGCCAGGGCCGTCAGTGAGAACGTGGGGTTGGTCTGGGCCCGTGCGGCGGTGAGGGTGAGGGCCAGCGGCAGGCCCGCACACCTGTCGGCCATGTCCCGGACGGCCTCCGGTTCGGCCAGGGTGCGGTCGGTGCCGATGCGCAGGTCCAGGAGCTGGAGGCTCTCGCCCCGGGTCATGGGCCGGAGACCGAGGACGCGGGCGTCATGGGTGACGGCGAGCCCTTCGAGGCGGCGCCTGCTGGTGACCAGGGTGAGGCTGTCCGGCCCCGCGGGCAGCAGTGGGCGCACCTGTTCACTGTCCCGGGCGTCGTCGAGGACGACGAGGAGTCTGCGGGCGGCGAGTGTGCCGCGGTAGAGCGCGGTCAGGGCGGCGCCGCTGGTCCGGGTGTGCCGACGGCCGACCCCCAGGGCGTCGAGGATGTCGCGCATGGCCTGGAGCGGGTCGAGCGGGCGGCAGACGGGATGATGGCCCTGGAGGTCGAGATGGATCTGGCCGTCCGGGAAGCGGTCGGCGACCTGGTGGGCGAAGTGAACTGCCAACGTTGTCTTCCCGGCACCGGGCATGCCGCAGACGACCATGACGGTGGAGGGCCGGTGCGCGCCCTCGGACGGGAGGAGTTCCGCACACCGGTCGAGTGCCGTGTGCCGTCCGACGAACACCGGCAGGTCGGCGGGCAGTTGGGCGGGACGCGCCGGAACACCGGCTTGCGGTCCGGGCGCGGGCCGGTCCGCGGGGGCCGGTCCGGCGCCCGGTGCGCGGGACACCTGGTGCTGGAGCAGATGCTGCTGCGCGGCGCGCAGGCCGGGGCCGGGTTCGACGCCGAGTTCCTCGGCCAGGACGTCCCGGATGGCCTCGAACTGCCGCAGGGCCTCGGCCTGTCGGCCGGTGGCGGCCAGGGCGGCGATGATCCTGGAGTGCAGGGCCTCGTCGAACGGATGGCTGTCCACCGCCCGGCGCAGCCCCGTCAGGATCTCCTCGACCAGGTCGGGCGCCGCGGTGAGGGCCACGTCGGCGGCCTCTTTGACGGTCGCCACGAACTCGTGCCCCACCGAGGTGAACAGCGGGTGCCGGGCCACGGGGGTGCCCGCTGCCACGACCGGGTCCCGCCACTGCTCCAGGGCCTGGGTGAACAGCCGTGCGGCGCGCTGGGATTCCCCCTCCCGCAGGGCGAGCTGGGCCTGGGTGCGCAGACCGCGGAAGCGCAGCAGATCGGAGGTGGAGGTGTCGACCAGGAGCCGGTATCCGTCGGTGGCGCGGATCAGGTGTTTGGCCTTGGTCCGGCTCGGCAGTTCCGGCTCCAGTACGCGGCGCAGCGCGCCGATGTGCCGGTGCACGACGTTGACCGCGCTGGGCGGGGGTTCCTCCGCCCAGAGCACGTCGACCGCCTCGCTCAGGGTCATCGGGCCCGGTGCGCGCAGCAACAGCAGGGACAGCAGTGCCAGCCGCTTGGGCGGACCCACTTCCAGCTCGGTCTCCCCGCGCAGGACGCGGACCGTCCCGAGGATCGAGTAACGCACCGCGTCCATTCCTTGGCCGTCCTTGCCCTTCCGTACGTGTCAGCCGGTCAGTCTACGTCACCTGTTAAAACGGTGACGCAACCGTCTCATTCGTGGACTCCGCCTGTCAAGCAGTCGGGTGTGACGGATGTGTGTGCCGGTGTCTGCTGTTCCACTGTCGCGCGTGACGTTCCTCGCGCGCGTCAGTCACTTGACCATGAGTGACGGAATTTCCCTGTGTGCCGACGCGGGATACGACGCCCTTGCGCGGCGCGGACTCTACGTCATCCGGCCGTGCGGACGGAGCCTTGTCCCATACCGGGCGCGTTGCCGTCTCCGTCCCGCCCGGGTCACACCTGGCGGTGCACTCCTGTCCCGGTGGACATATTTGTGTGTGGTAGCGTCCGTGCCCGGCCGGACACGGACCGGTCCGGCGAGGTGTGTCACACCCGCGATCCCCCTGGACGGCCGGATCCCCGGCCCGTTGCCGGCCCGGCCCGTCCCTCCCCCATTGGCGTCCGCCGAGGAGAAGCATGACCAGGTCGCTGCCCGACACCCGCCGCCGCGGAGAGCTCGTGCCGGTCGTGTTCCGGACCGACTACGCCGACGACCGGGTGTGGCAGGAGGTCAGAACGGCCCTCGACGAGCCCGACGACTTCGGCGAGAAGGAGTCGTGGCTGGTGGACGACCCGGCGTGGCACGGCGCCACGGTGGACGACGTGCTGACCGCGGTGCTGGCGGACGAGCATCTCGGCGAGGACCTGAGCGTGGTGTTCGTCGCGGACGCGGTCACCATGGGTTCGCCGCTGCGCGCCCTGCTGGCGGTGACGACGCTGACCCGGGCGGACTGCGAGGACGAGGCGGAGTACGCGGCCCTGACGGAGCACGGCCGGGTGTTCCGTACCGAACCGCAGGGTGTGCATCCGATCAGCGTCAACCTGGAACTCGCCAACATGGACTTCGAGGACTTCTCGGCGAGTGCCGCCGTGGCCCCGGAGAGAGTCTTCCGGGCCGACTGGCGCGCGGCGCTCTGAGATCGCCGCCTGCCGGGACCGTCCCTGTGCGCGTCAGGCCGGCGGAACATGTCGCGTCAGTCGTCCGGCACCGAAACGGCACCGCACGCCAGTACGGTCGTCGTCCCCGACGTCGCCGGGCGCGCACATCCGCGCACATCCGGGCGGCGGGGCTTGCCGCACATACGGAGAAAGGCGCTGCACATGTCCGCCACCCAGGCACCGCTCAACGAGGGTGCCCGCCTCTTCGAGGAACTTCTCGCCGTTCACGGCATCATGACCCGGGGCACCGAGGCCGTCGCCGACTCCTTCGCCGGGCTGGACGCGGGCGCGCCGGTCGACGTGAAGACACTGGTGTCCACCGTCCGGTGGCTCGTCGCCTTCGTGCATCACCACCACGAGAGCGAGGACGAACTCCTCTGGCCGGTGCTGCGGGAGAGCTTCCCGGACGCCGTCGCCTCGCTCGACCGGCTGAGCGCGGAGCACGCGGCGCTGGACCAGGACCTCGACGCGCTGACGGCGGCCGTCGATCAGCTGGCCGGCACGGCGCAGAGCGGTGCCGGCCAGGATCTGGGCCTGGCGGTCAAGCGGGGCGCCCAGGCGGCGCAGAGCGTCCGGGACATCTTGGCCGGCCATCTCGCGGCCGAGGAGCCGGTGCTGGAGAAGCTGTTCCCGCAGGTGCCCGACGCGGATGTCGTCCGGCTGCGCAAGGCGGTCACGGACGGTGCCCCGCGCAGCGGCCCGCACCTGGTCTTCGGCTTCCTCGAACACCCGGAGCCCGTGACCGGACGGGACCACATGTACGCGAACTTCCCGCCGCCGCTGCGCTGGTTCAGGGGCCTGCTGCTGAGCAGGTTCCGCAAGACCCTGAAGGCCCTCGCGGTCGGCGTCTGAGCGGCGCCGGCTGCCGCGTCCGCGCCCGTGCGGCAGCCGGGGCGCGCGGCAGCCGTGCCGTGCCGTGGCTCAGGCCGCGGCGGGCGCGGTCTTCTTGCGGGCGCGATACGCGGCGGCCTTGATCTTGTTGCCGCAGGACTCCATGCCGCACCACTGGCGGCGCATGCCCCGGGAGCGGTCGATGTAGACACGGGTGCACTCGGGGTTGCCGCACTCCTTCAGCAGGGGCACGTCCGGGCCGCTCAGCAGCTCGACCGCCTCCCGGGCCAGGGTGGACAGCACCTCCTGCGGGCCCGCCTCGGTCCGGCGGCCCTCCGGGGTCAGTTGGGGCACGGCGGACGGGGTGCGCGCCGTGCTGTTCACCAGGTCCAGCGCGTCGGCCTCGTACTCCTCGCCCAGGCGGCGCGCGGTGACCAGATGGTAGATCGCCTCCCGCAGCGCCGTGGCCTGCTCGACGTCGGCCTGCTCGCTCGGGGTGACGGCGTCGACGACACCGGACTCCAGGAACCAGGCGTCCAGGCGGTCCGGTGTCACGAACATTTCAAATCGCAGCGTACGGCGGGCACGCAGCGTAGCGGCGAAGTCCAGGACCGGATTGCCGCACACGAAGACATGGTCAAGATTCATGTCACCATTTTGACAGGTGACCGCTGCCTCTGCAAGAGTCGTCACCTGTCCAGCCGGTATTCAGTTGTGCGCGGAGTTCACCGTCCCGTGCCGGCCCACCCCTCCCGCGCGGAACCGAGCCGGATCTCCCGGCCCTGCCAGCGCTCGCGCAGCCAGCGGTCATGGCTGGCCAGGACGATCGCGCCCGGCCCGGTGCCGAGCGCCGCCTCCAGTTCGTCGCACAGCCGGGGCGAGAGGTGGTTGGTGGGCTCGTCGAGCAGCAGCAACTGCGGCGGCCGGGCCACCAGCAGGGCCAGCGCGAGCCGCCGCCGCTGCCCGACCGAGACCCGGCCCACCGGCTTGTCCAGGTCCGCCTCGTGCAGCAGCCCCAGCGCGCCCAGCGGCACCGCCTCGGCCCGCTCGGCACCCAGCGCCCGCTCATACGTGTCCCGGACCGACAGCTCCGGCCGCTCGAAGACGGTGTCCTGCGCGAGCAGCCCCACCGTCAGCCCGCGCCGCCGCCTGACCTCGCCCTGCGGCACGAGCCGCCCGGCGAGCACCGCCAGCAGTGTCGACTTCCCGGCGCCGTTGCCGCCGGTGACCAGCAGCCGGTCGGCCGCCGCCACCTCGGCCCGCACCGGCGCGAGCCGCCCCGGCACCCCTGCGCCGTCCAGCGCGACCAGTGGCCCGTCGGCGTCCGCCGCCACCGGCGCGGCCAGTACGGTGCGCGCGAACCGCAGCGGCCTGGGCGGCTCACCGACCTGGGCACGCTCCAGCTCCTCCAGTCTGCGGGCCGCGCTGCGCACCCGCCGGGAGATCTGGCTCTGCACCCGGCCGGCCCGGTGGCCGTAGCCCATCTTCTCGGAGTCGCGCGGACCCCGGTCCGGTGCCACCCGGTGCGCGGTGATCTGGGCGGACACCCGCAGCGCCGCCAGTTCCTCCTGCTCCTCGGCCCAGCGCCGCTCCCAGCGCTCCCGCTCGGCGTGTTTCCCGGCCAGATACGCGCTGTAGTTGCCGCCGTAGCGCACCGGCCCCCCGACCGCCGGATCGAGGTCGATCAGGTCCGTGCACACCGCGTCGAGGAAGGCACGGTCGTGGCTGGCCACCACGACGACTCCGGGCAGCGCGCGCACCTGCTCCTCGACGAAGGCGGCGGCCTCGTCGTCGAGGTGGTTGGTCGGTTCGTCCAGCAGCAGCGCGGAGGGCCGCCGGACCAGCAGCGCGGCCAGCGCCAGCCGCCCGCGCTGGCCGCCGGACAGCGATCCGAGCGCGCGCTGCGGCCCGAAGGCGCCGAGGCCGAGGCCGTCCAGGACGAGCGCGGCCCGCCGGTCGGCGTCCCAGACCTCCCGCTCCTGGGCCTGTTCGAGCCGGGCGCCGTACGCGTCGAGCAGCGCCGCGTACCCGGGCGCGTCCTCGGCGGTCCGCGCGAGCTGTTCGGTGAGGCGTTCCAGTACGGCGAGGTCCGCGCGGGCCTCGCGCAGGGCGTCGTCGAGCACGTCGGCGATCGTCGCCCCCGCGTCGTAGGACATCTCCTGCTGGAGGAAGCCCAGATCGGGCGGGCGGACGACCCGGCCGGCGTCGGGTTCGTCGGTGCCGGCCAGCAGGCGCAGCAGCGTCGACTTGCCGACGCCGTTCTCCCCGATCAGCCCGATGCGGTGGCCGGGGGAGGCGGTCAGGGAGACCCCGTCGAGCACCCGGCGGTCGCCGAGGGTGCGCACGAGGTCATGGGCGAGCAGGGCGGGCTGAGGCACGGAGAACCTCCGGGAGGTGAGCGGTGTGCGGCCCGCGGGGCGGTGTACGCCTCGGACGCGGGCCTTACGGACACACACCTGCGGCTCACACCTCGGGGGCCGCCGTCTCCTTCAGCTCGCCGCCGGACAGCCGCAGCCAGCGGTTCACCCCGATCTCCCGCAGGAACCGCTCGTCATGACTGACCACCACGAACGCGCCCTGGTAGGAGTTGAGGGCGCTCTCCAACTGGCCCGCGCTGACCAGGTCGAGGTTGTTCGTCGGCTCGTCCAGGAGCAGCAGGTGCGGGGCCGGTTCGGCACACAGCACACAGGCCAGGGTGGCGCGCAGCCGCTCACCGCCGGAGAGCACCCCGACCGGCAGATGGGCACGGGCGCCGCGGAAGAGGAAGCGGGCGAGCAGGTTCATCCGCTTGGCCTCCGGGCGCTGCGGCGCGTGGTCGGCGAAGTTCTCGGCGACCGTACGGTCCAGGTCGAGCACGTCCAGCCGCTGCGAGAGATAGGCGATCCGGCCGTCGGCCCGCTTGAGCTCACCGCTGTCCGCCGTCAGATCGCCGTTCAGCAGCCGCAGCAGGGTGCTCTTGCCGGCGCCGTTGGGCCCGGTCAGCGCGATCCGCTCGGGGCCCCGGATGCCCAGGTCGACGCCCGCACCGGCGAACACCTCCTGGTCGCCGAGGCGCACCTTGAGCTGTTCGCCGAGGAACAGGTTGCGTCCGGCGGGCACATGGGTCTCCGGCAGGTCCAGGGTGATGCGCTGCTCCTCGCGCAGCGCGCGCCCGGCCTCGTCCAGCTTGGCCTTGGCCTCGCCGACCCGCCCCGCGTGCACCTGTCCGGCGCGGCCCGCCGACTCCTGCGCGCCGCGCTTCATGTTCCCGGCGAAGATACGGGGCAGCCCGGCGTTCTTCAGGTTGCGGGCGGCGTTGCTCTGCCGGCGCTCGGCGCGCTCGCGGGCCTGCTGCATCTCCCGCTTCTCCCGCTTCAGCTCCTGCTCGGCATTGCGGACGTTCTTCTCGGCGACCTCCTGCTCGGCCCGGACCGCCTCCTCGTACTCGGTGAAGTTACCGCCGTAGAAACGGAGTTCGCCGCCGTCGAGTTCGGCGATGCGCTCCATGCGGTCGAGCAGGGCGCGGTCGTGGCTGACCAGGAGCAGGCAGCCGGTGAAGTCGCCCAGCACGTCGTACAGCTTGTGCCGGGCGTCGCTGTCGAGGTTGTTGGTGGGCTCGTCGAGCAGCAGTACGTCGGGCCGCTTGAGCAACTGGGCGGCGAGACCGAGGGAGATGACCTGGCCGCCGCTGAGCGTGCTCAGGCTGCGGTCCAGGGTGAGGTCGGCCAGGCCGAGGCGGTCGAGCTGGGCGCGGGTGCGCTCCTCGATGTCCCAGTCGTCGCCGATGGTGGTGAAGTGCTTCTCGTCGACGTCGCCGGACTCCACGGCGTCGATGGCCTGGATGACCGCGGCCACGTCCAGCACCTCGGCGACGGTGAGCTCACCGGTCAGCGGGAGGGTCTGCGGGAGGTAGCCGAGGGTGCCGGAGACGGACACGGAGCCGCTGCCGGGCCGCAGTTCACCGGCGATCAGCTTGAGCAGGGTGCTCTTGCCGGTGCCGTTGGGCGCGACCAGACCGGTGCGGCCGGGGGTGACGGCGAAGGACAGGTCCTGGAAGACGGGGGTGTCGTCGGGCCAGGTGAAGGACAGGTTCGAGCAGACGACGGAGGCGTCGGACATGGAGGCGACCTCATGAGGAGAGAGGCCGGGGCACGGAAGACAGCTGTGCCCCGGCAGTGACAGACGAGGGGCGTGAGGGGACGACACGGAGACCACTTGGGCGATGCCTCGTACGCACCGGCCGGTGGCCTGTCGGGTCCGGGTGTTCACCCGGAGATGTCGTCGTCCACCACCATGTCTGAGCTCCTCAGGAAAGGATCAAGGTCGCTTCCAGTTTAACAGCATGGGCGGCGAGAGCGGGTTCCGCGCTCTCGCCGCCCATGCGCGGGCCCGCCCGCACACATGTGCCGCCGCCCACGGCCGGTCAGGGCAGGAGCAGCAGCTTGCCGGTGGTCCGGCGCGACTCGATGTCCGCGTGCGCCCGCGCGGCCTCCTTCAGCGGGTACCGGCCGCCGATGCGGACCTTGAGCTTCCCGGCGAGCGCCATGTCGAAGATCTCGCCGGTCCGCCGCAGCAGGGCCTCGCGGGTGGGCACGTGGTGGGACATCACCGGGTACGACAGCAGGATGCTGTTGGGCAGGTCGGTGGGCCGGAACGTCGGCACGCCCATCATGGGACCGTAGTAGGCGTGCACGCCGTGCGGGCGCAGGGCGAGCTGGGAGGAGCGGAAGGTCTCCGTGCCGCCGCCGTCGTAGACGACGTCGGCGCCCTCGCCGCCGGTCAGTTCCTTGATCCGGTCCTCGAAGCCGCCGCCGGACCAGACCACCACGTGGTCGGCGCCGGCCTCCTCGGCGACGGCGACCTTCTCCTCGCGGGAGACCAGACCGATGACGGTGCCGCCCCGGGCCTTGATCATCTGGGTGAGGAGCAGGCCCACGCCGCCCGCCGCCGCGTGCACCACGGCCGTGTCGCCCGGCTTGACGGCGTAGGTCTCGGTGCTGAAGTGGTTGGCGGTGATGCCCTGGAGCATGAGGGCGGCGGCCGTCTCGTCGCTGATGCCCTCGGGCACCTTGACCAGCGAGTCCGCCGGAACGGCCAGCAGTTCGGCGTAGCTGCCGGGGTGGTAGTACCAGGCCACCCGGTCACCGACGGCCAGGTCCTCGACGCCCTCGCCCAGCGCGGTCACGTAGCCCATGCCCTCGGCGCCCAGGACCAGTGGCGCGGCCCAGCCGGGTGCGCCCTGGCCGCGGGCGCCCGTGTCCATGTAGTTGACTCCCGCGGCACCGAGGCGGACCAGTGCCTCGCCGGGGCCGGGGACCGGATCAGGCAGCTCGGTCCACTCCATGACCTCGGGGCCGCCGTGCTCCTTGATGTGGATCGCATGCATGGGGGTGATACCTCTCCGCAGAGAAATAGAGAAACGTGTGGTCGAGCGGTCGTGGTACGAACCGTAGAAGCATTCGAATGGACTCGCAAGTCCAAAAAGTGGAGCCGCACTCTCCGGCGATTCGGACATTCTTCCGCGAGTGTGCCCGCACTGTCGGCATCATCGTCACCGCTCTGATGGGTGACGATGCTAAGGTGATGACGTACGCTCTCCGAACGGGCACGAAAACATGTGTCTTGTGCGTTCCGGAGGTGTGCATGCGTCGGTGTGCCCGCCGCCGACCCGGAGCGGCGGGGACTCACCGTGACTGCGAAGGAGCACTGACCATGGCAGTGGAACAGCCCAGGAAGAAGGCGGCCGAAGGGGCACCGGTGGGGCGCCGGGCGCTGCTCGGCATGCTCGGTGCGGGGGCCGCCGGACTCGCCGCCGCGCCCTACCTCCAGAGCGGCTGGGAGGGGTTCCTCGCCAAGGCATCCCAGGTCGACTCGACCGGACTGACCGGACTGCTGCCCAACCCGGGCGGCTTCCGCTACTACAGCATCGTCGGCTCGGTCCCGCACAAGGACGAGACGAACTACGGGCTGAGGATCGGCGGCCTGGTCGAACGGCCGAGGACGTACACGCTCGCCGACCTGCGCGCGATGCCCCAGACCCGGGTCGTCGCCGACGTGCTGTGCACCGACGGCTGGCGGGTGGACGACACACCCTTCGAAGGGGTGAAGCTCTCCCACCTCCTCGACGACGCCGGGGTGCGCGACAACGGCCAGGCGATCCGCTTCACCTGTTTCGACGGCGCCTACAGCGAGAGCCTCACCCTGGAGCAGGCCCGCCGCTCCGACGTGCTCGTCGCGCTGAACATGCAGGACAAGCCGATCACCCATGAACACGGCGGGCCGGTCCGGCTCTTCGTGGCCCCCATGTATTTCTACAAGTCGGCCAAGTGGCTGTCCGGCATCTCGGTCACCGACTCGGTCGTCCCCGGCTTCTGGGAGGAGCGTGGCTATGCGGTCGACGGCTGGCTCGACGGCGCCGACCGGCACGCGGCCTGAACGGCCCGGCCGGATCAGGCGGTTCACGGCCGCCGAGCGCTGGGTGCACCGGGCCACCGGGTACCTGATGCTGCTCTGCCTGGTGACCGCCGCCTGCCTCTACTTCGGGCCGCTGGCCCAGCTCGTCGGCCGCCGCCACCTGGTGGCCACCGTGCACGAGTGGTCCGGCATCCTGCTCCCGGCCCCCGTCCTGCTCGGCCTGCTCTCGCCCGCCTTCCGCGCGGACCTGCGCCGGCTGAACCGCTTCGCGGTCTACGACCGGCGCTGGCTGCGCGCGGCCCGCCGCAGGCTGCGCGGCCCCGAGGCACGGCCCGCCGGGAAGTTCAACGCGGGCCAGAAGCTGTACGCGGGCTGGATCGCCGGAGCGGTGCTGGTGATGATGTTCACCGGCCTGCTGATGTGGTTCATGGGGCTGCTGCCCTTCATCTCCCGCACCAGCGCGATCTTCGTGCACGACGTCCTCGCCTGGGCCATCGCCGCGGTCCTCCTCGGACACCTGCGCAAGGCGTACGAGGACCCGGAGGCGCGGCTGGGCATGCGCACCGGCTGGGTCGACCGCGCCTGGGCGACACGCCATCACGCCAAGTGGCTGGAGGAGGAGCCCGTGGGTACCGTGTCCGGGAAGACACGCGAGAACGCCGACGACGGCTGACACGGGATTCCGGTCCCCCTCCCCTGGAGCAGGAAGCACCTCCGTGAGCGGCAGCAGATCGGACCGGGGCGCCCACGAGAGCGGCCCCGCAGGGACGCTGGGCGAGGAACTGGCGGCGGCCCTGCACGACGCCGTCCGCGAGGCCGCCGAACGGCTGGAGGCGGTCACCGCCGCGGTCTATCTGCTCAGCCCCGAGGGCACCGAACTGCGGATCGCCATGATCGGCGGCGGCCCGCCCTCCGTGTTCACGCTGCCCGGCCGTATGCCCCTGGACGCCTCCTACGCCTCCGCCCGTGCCCTGGCGGGCGGCGAGGTGGCGGTCCTGGCCGACCCGGACGCGCCGCGCGCACACATTCCCGGCTGCACCTTCTGCCCCTACCCCTACCTCGCCGCGGCGGCCCCGCTCACCGCGGCCGGGGCGCGCTTCGGCAGCCTGACCGTGCTCCGGCCCGAGGGCACCGACGGCTACGGACCCGGGCGCCGCACCGAACTGGCCCGGATCGCCGGCCGGCTCTCCACCGCGCTTTCCGCGCTGCACCGGCGGGGCGTCCCGGTGGTCTCCCCGAACCTTCCGGTGCTCGTGCCGGTGCGGGGCGCCGAGTCGTCCGCCGACGCGGACCCCGCCGGGCCCTGGGGCATGCCGGGCGTCGCCGGTTCGGCGGGCCGCAGCCTGATGTTCCCCCTGCACCGCCTGGCCGACCTGCTGAACCAGGCGACCACGATGGACCATGTCACCGCCGCCGCCCGGTTCTGCGTCATGGGACCCTTCCAGGCCCGCGCCATGGTGCTGTCGTGTGTGGCCGAAGGACGCATGTGGGTCCTCGGACACAGCGGGGACACCGAGGGCCTGGTCCGGGAACTGCACGGCAGCGGCCTGCACACCGGCACACCCGCCGTGCGCGCGGTACGCGGGAACACCCTGCTGATCGCCGACGGCCCCGGCCCCCAGGCGTCCCGCCCCGGCGCGGAACCGGCTCCCCGGCCCGTCACCGCGCACCTCCCGCTCGTCGGCAGCAGACATGTCGTGGACGTCCCCGTCAGCGGCAACCGGCACGTCGTCGGCCTGTGCACCCTCGCGTACGGCGGCCCCCGGTCCTTCTCGCCCGCCGAACGCGCGGTCCTCACGATGATGGCGGGCCTGCTCGGCTCGGCGGTGGAGCGGGTGGAGCTGAACGCCGAGCGGCAGGCGCTCGCCGAGGGCATCCAGAAGCGGCTGCTGCCGCCCGCCCTCGTCGAGGTGCCGGGACTGACCACCACGGCCCGCTACCAGCCGGCCGCCGCCACCGCCGAGGTCGGCGGCGACTGGTACGACGTGATCAGGATGCCGGACGACCGGGTCGCGCTGGTCATCGGCGATGTCGAGGGCCACACCATGGAGAGCGCCGCCGCGATGGGCCAGCTGCGCACCGCCGTGGCCGCCTACGCCAGCGAGGGGCACGGACCGGCGGCGCTGCTCCGGCGCACGGCGGGGCTGCTCGCCCGGCTCGGCACCGAGTCCCTCGCCACCTGCTGTGTCGTCGCCCTCGACCCGGAGGACGGGACGGCCGAGGTGGCGCTCGCCGGCCATCCGGCGCCGCTGCTGCGGCTGCCCGACGGCACCGTACGGACGCTGGACGCCCCCGCCAACGTACCGCTCGGACTCCCGGAACCCGGGGTCTACCGGGCCCGGGAGCACACCGTCGAGCCCGGCTCGGTGCTCGTGCTGTACTCCGACGGGCTGTTCGAGGCCCGCGAGGACGAGGCCGGCACCCTGGCCGAGGCCGCGGGCCCCGCGGGGGACCTGGCCGACGCCCGGCTGGAGGATCTGGCGGACCGGCTGCTCGGCCGGGCTCCCGGGCCGCGCGGCCGACGCGACGACGCGGCGCTGCTGCTGGCCCGCTACGAGGGTCCGGACACCGGGCGGGTGCCCAGGACCGGGCACCTCTCCATCCAGCGGCGCGATCTGCGCGGGGTGCGGCAGGCCCGGGAGTTCGTGCACGA
Source organism: Streptomyces sp. PsTaAH-124 (assembly GCF_000373685.1). NCBI lineage: Bacteria > Bacillati > Actinomycetota > Actinomycetes > Kitasatosporales > Streptomycetaceae > Streptomyces > Streptomyces sp. PsTaAH-124. Next base: position 45,394 of record NZ_KB892182.1, read on the forward strand.
GAGGCTGTGCGGCTGGGGCCTGGCGGACCTGTCGGACGACGTGGAACTCGTCACCTCGGAGATCGTCACCAACGCCCTCGTGCACGCGGGCAGCGACGTCGACGTGCGGCTGCGGGTCTACGCGGACCGGCTCCGCCTGGAGGTGCGCGACTCGGCGAGCGACCCGCCCGTACCCGCCCTCTACTCCCTGTCCGACGAGGGCTGCGCGCGGGCCGAGCACGGCCGCGGACTCTTCCTCGTCGACGCCCTGGCCGACACCTGGAACACCTCGCCGAACGGGCGTGGCAAGACCGTGTGGCTGGAGATGGACATCCCCGCGGACGCCGGGGAACCCGGCCGGTCCGTCGAATGACCCAATGCCCGGCAGAGACACACATGTGTGACGCATAGGTGTGGACCTTTCACGGGTGCGGCGACTTACCGTCATGTGACTGATGTGCCATTGGCGCGGCTGCGGCAGAGTCATGGGTGTCGGCCTCCCCCGGGAGGCGAGAAACCTCCAGACTTTTCCCTCCCCGTTCGGTCACGACCGCACGTCACCGCCTTGACTGGTGATGCGTTCCGTGTCAGTCTCTTCCCAGCGAACGGGCGAGGGTCCCCAGGTGGTGGGAGACAAAGGCCCGGCCTTCCTGTCCCGCCGCCGTGCCCCGCACATGTGGTGCCGCTGACAGGCACACACCCACTTCACGATAGGAACGTCATGAGACGACTTCTGACCGTCCTCGCGGCCGGCGTGCCGCTGGCGGCCGCGGTGTACCTGCCGGCCGGCGCCTCGGCGGCCACCGAAAGCCAGGTTTCCGCTCCGCTCAACTGCTCGACCGTCTCCGTGAAGGCCCCGTCCGGCACCAAGGTGGAGTCCGTGACCACGGTCCGCCAGGAAGGCGGCACCATCAAGGGCACCGGGTTCCTCGGGGGCTCGGTCGATGGTGTCCCGGCCTTCTGCGACGTGACGGTCACCCTCACCCACCCGGGTGACAACGACCACGCCAAGATCCGGACCTGGCTGCCGGTGAAAGGCTGGAACGGCCGTCTCCAGGCGCTCGGCGGCGCGGCCTACGCCGCCGGGGACAACGGCGTCGGTCTGGGCACCGCCGTCAAGAGCGGATACGCCGCCGCCACCACCGACGCGGGTGTCGGTGACGTCCTCGACATCGGCTGGGCGCTGAACAGCAAGGGCAAGGTGAACACCGGCCTGCTGAAGAACTTCGCCGACCGCTCCCAGCACGAGACCGCGCTCGTCGCCAAGCAGGTCATCGACTCGGTCTACGGCAAGGCCCCCTCCTACGCGTACTTCACCGGCTGCTCCACCGGCGGACGCCAGGGCTACATGGAGGCCCAGCGCCACCCCGGCGACTACGACGGCATCCTCGCCAACGCGCCCGCCGTCAACTGGGACGAGTTCGAGGTCGCCACCCTCTGGCCGCAGGTGGTCATCAACCAGGAGAAGAACCGCCCCACCGACTGCGAGTTCAAGGCCTTCAACCAGGCCGCGCTCCAGGCCTGCGACAAGCTCGACGGGGTCAAGGACGGACTGATCTCCGACGCCGCGCACTGCAACTTCGACCCGCGCCGCCTGATCGGCACCAAGGTCGTCTGCGAGGGCAAGGAGGAGACCATCTCCGCGGCCGACGCCGCCGTGGTCCGCAAGATCTGGGACGGTCCCCGGACCACCTCGGGCAAGAAGCTCTGGTACGGCCTGCCGGTCGGCGCCGACTTCTCGGGCCTCGCCGGTGCCGACCCGTTCGGCGTCCCGGCCGCCTGGACCGCGTCCTGGGTGGCCAAGCAGCCCGGCCTGGATGTCTCGAAGCTGACGTACGACCAGTTCACCCGACTGTTCAAGCAGTCCCAGGCCGAGTTCGACAAGGTCATCGGCACCGACGACCCGAACCTGTCGGCGTTCCGCAAGTCCGGCGGCAAGCTCCTCACCTACCACGGCCAGGCCGACCCGTTCATCCCGACCCAGGGCACCGTGGACTACCGCGAGCGCGTCGAGCGCACGCTCGGCGGCACGCACCGCGTCGACGACTTCTACCGTCTCTTCCTCGCCCCGGGCACCGCGCACTGCGGCCTCGACGGCGGCAACGTCAACGACCTGGCGGCCCTGACCCAGTGGGTCGAGCACGGCAAGGCCCCCAAGACGCTCACCGCCAACCTCACCACCGCGGACGGCAAGACCGTCACCCGTGACCTGTGCCGCTACCCGCTCGTGTCCCACTACAAGGGCCACGGCGACCCGGCGGACGCCCGCAACTTCCGCTGCGTCCCCGCCGGCCGGCACTGACCGACCCCTCCCCGACAAGCCCTCCAGAAAGGCCGGCTCCCCATGACCACGAACACCCGGACGACCGGAACCACCACGGCCGACGGCGAACGCTCCTCCCTGCTGAGGCTGTACCTGATCCGTGGCGTCCTGGCCGTGGTCTGGGCCGTGGCCTTCGCCGGAGCCCATGACACCATCGGCGCGGCCGCCGTCACCCTGCTGGTCGTCTACCCGCTGATCGACGCGGTCTCCTCGCTGATCGACCACCGGGCCCTGCCCGAGGGTTCGGAACGCAACGTGACGGCGTTCAACGGGGTGCTGAGCACCCTCGCCGCCATCGCGGTGGGCGTGGCCGCGGCCGGCGGGGAGGCGGCGGTGCTCGCCACCTTCGGTGCCTGGGCCGTCGTCTCCGGCGCGGCGCAGGTGACCGTCGGCGTGCGGCGGCGCGGCCCCGAGCTGGGCAAGCAGTGGCCGATGCTGATCGCGGGCGGCCTGTCCGTCCTGGTCGGCGCCTTCTACGTCATCCAGGCCGCGGGCGACAACCCCTCGCTCGACGTCCTGTCCGTCTACGCCACGGGCGGCGGTGTGTTCTTCATCGCCCAGGCCGGCCTGCTGGCCTGGAAGGCCCGCCAGCTGCGGACCCAGACGGTCTGATCCCTTACTGCACAAGCTCCCTGACGGAGCGTCATACGCCTCGGCCCGCACCGTTCACGGTGCGGGCCGAGACGTTTCCGCTTGGTGTCGGGCCGGGCTCAGACCGTGCGGTAGCGCACCGGCAGGCTGAGCACGCCGCGCATCATCCCGGACGGGATCCACGCCAACGAGTCTGCGGGGAACGCGAGTTCGAGGTGGGGCAGCCGGGCCAGCAGCGTGCGCAGGGCGACGGCCGCCTCCAGGCGGGCCAGCGGGGCGCCCAGGCAGTGGTGGATGCCGTGGCCGAACGCCAGGTGGCGCGCGCCGGTCCTGGCCACGTCGAGGTCCGCGGGGTCGCCGCCGTCGGGCAGGGGGATGTCGTGCCCGGCGGAGCCCAGGGCCACGGCGACGATCCCGCCGCGGGGGATGCGCACTCCGCCCAGTTCGAGATCCTCGGCCGCGTACCGGTTCGAGGACCGCTCCACGGAGGTGTCGTGGCGCAGGAACTCCTCCACGGCGCCCGGCACGAGGTCGGGGCGTTCGCGCAGCAGGGCGAGCTGGCCGGGGCGGCACAGCAGGGCGAGCAGGGCGTTGCCCAGGAGGTTGACGGTGGTCTCGTGGCCGGCGATGACCAGCAGGATCGCGGTGCCGGCGAGTTCGTCCTCCGAGAGCCGCCCGTCGTCCTCGTCGCGTACGGCGACCAGCGCGGACAGCAGATCGTCCCCGGGGGCGCGCCGCTTGTCCTCGATGAGGCCGCGCAGCAGGGTGTGCAGGCCCGCCAGCGCGGCGCGGTGCCCGGGGTCGGTCACCTGGAGCGCGAGAGAGGACCAGCGGCGGAAGTCCTCGCGGTGTTCCTCCGGCACGCCGAGGAGTTCCGCGATCACCGTGACCGGGAGGGGCGCGGTGAACGCCTCGACGAGGTCGGTCTCGCCCGAGGACGCGAAAGCGTCGAGCAGGTCGTTGGCGATCTGCTCGACGCGAGGGGCGAGTTCGGCGGTACGGCGCGGGGTGAAGGCGCTGGAGACGAGGCGGCGCAGCCGGGTGTGCCGGGGTGGATCCGACTCCAGCATCTGGGCGCCGAGGCCGTCCTGGGGCCGGTGGAACATGAAACCGGCCGCCTCCAGGGTCTCGGCGGCCGGTGTGGCGTCCTTCAGAAGTGCGGGGTGGGTGAGCGCCTGCCGGGCCAGGTCGTGCCCGACGACCAGCCAGCCGTCCAGTCCCGGGGCGAACCGCACGGGGTGGATGGGGCCCAGGGCCCGCAGCCGTTCGTAGTTCCGTGGTGCGTCCGCCTTGAACTCGGGGCTGAGCACCACCCGGCCGTCGGCTTCGGGGATTCCCCGGGCCTGCGTCGTCATACGTCTCTCCCTGTGCCGGGTTCCTGAGGTCCATCGGCAACACGGACGGCGGACCGGGGAAGGTTCACCGAGGGAGAGGGGAGAGGGGGAGCGGGGGAGAGGGCGAGGGTGGACCGGGGCGGTCCGCGGTGGTGCGTCAGTCGTCGCCCTGGAGGAGGGAGAGCACACGCAGCGCCTCCAGGTAGATCCACACCAGGGTCAGGGTGAGCCCGAAGGCCGCCAGCCACGACTCCTCGCGCGGGGCGCCGTAGGCGACCGCGTCCTCGATCTGCTTGAAGTCCAGGGCCAGGAAGGCGGCGCCCAGCAGGATGCCGGCGATGCCGAAGACCACACCGAGCGCGCCGCTGTCGAAGCCGAGGCCGTGTCCCGCGCCGAAGGCGGAGAACAGCAGGTCGGCCGCCATCAGCAGGAGGAAGCCGGTGGCCGCGGCCAGGACGAAGCCGTGGAAGCGGCGGGTGACGCGGATCCAGCGCATCCGGTAGGCGATCAGCACACCGGCCGAGACCGCGAAGGTGCCCAGCACCGCCTGGACGACGACACCCGGGGAGAGGTAGGTCGACGTGGCACTGGAGATGACACCGAGGAAGACACCCTCGAAGGCCGCGTAGCCGAGGATCAGCGCCGGGGTGGGCCTGCGCTTGAAGGTCTGCACGAGCGACAGCACGAAGGCGACGAGTGCGGCGCCCACCGCGATGCCGTAGGAGCGGCCGATGTTCGCCTCGTCGACGGGCAGCAGCACCCAGGAGAGCACGGCCGCCAGCGCCACCGTGCCCAGTGTCCCGGCGGTGCGGACCACGACGTCGTCCAGCGTCATCGCGGTGGACGCGGCGGTGGTGTCCTTGACGGGGGAGGCACCGGTGTCTCCGTAGGCGGCGGCGTACGGGTTGACCGTCGGTTCCGCGGCGGGAGGTGTGCCGGCCACGGCGCCGGCCGCGGCGGCCACCGGCTGCGGTTGCGCCTGCCGCGCGGCGGGGTCCTGGCCGCCCGCGCGCCCGAAGCCCCTGCGCGAGAAGATCGGGTTGCTGGTCCTCATGTCGGTGTCCTCCTCGTGTGCCGTATGCGTCGCCGCATACGTGCCTGTGACGACGCTTTCCCTTGCGTCACCACTCTGACAGGTGACGCAAGGGAAAGCAAGAGATATCACCGGTCTGACTGGTGACTTTCTGGAGGTGTTCCGGACGATGTGCCGGAAGGGGCGCCCGACCCGGTGCCCCGGGAACGGCGCGCCGTCCGGCGGAAGTTGTCGTAGGTCCGCCGGAGCAGCTCCGCGGCGCGGCACGGCCGGCCATCGGCCGCGCACCGGGTGCAGCTCCGTACATGTGTCTCGTACGAGGAGCGTGCCTGGTCGAGCAGGCCCGGTTCCGGCGGTGCGCCCTTCTCCTTTGGCGCCGGAGCGCTCATGCGAGGGCGGAGACTTCGAGGACCGCGGAGACGAACGCCCCGGGCTGCTCCTGGGGGAGGTTGTGGCCGGCGCCCTGGACCACATGGTGCACACGGGGGCCGGTGAAGTGGGCGGCGGAGGAGGTGCCGTCGGTCCACGGGATGACGCCGTCGGCCGCGCCGTCGAGGGTGACGGTGGGCACGGTGACCGGCGGCTGTCCCGCCAGCCTGCGCTCGATGTCCGCGTACCGGGGGTCGCCCGGGGCCGCGCCGAGCCGGTGGCGGTAGCTGTGGATCACCGTCTCGACGTAGTCGGGATTGCTCCACAGGGTGGCCGCCTGGTCGAGTTCGGCCTCGGTGAACCGCCACTCGGGGGAGTTGCGGTGCCAGACGACGCGGGCGAGTTCCTTGCGGTTCTGCTCCAGGCCCGCGCGACCGCGCTCGGTGAGGAAGTAGAAGAAGTACCAGTAGCCCGACTCGACGGACGGGGCCAGCGGGTTCTGGGCGGCGGCGATGTCCTGGACGAGGTAGTTGTTCACGGAGACCAGGCCCGCGCAGCGCTTGGGCCACAGCACCGCGGCGACGTCGGCGGCGCGCCCGCCCCAGTCGTAACCGGCGAAGACGGCCCGCCGGATCCCCAGCGCGTCCAGGAAGTCCTTCAGATCCGCGCCGAGCGCACCCTGCTGCCCGGAGCGGAACGTGTCCCGGTGCAGGAAGCGGGTCTCGCCGTGGCCGCGCAGATACGGCACGTAGCAGCGGTAGCCCTGGCGGACCAGCGCGGGGACGACCTCGGCGTAGGAGCCGACGGGGCTGAACGGCCAGCCGTGCAGCAGGACCACCGGGGTGCCGTGGACCGGACCGGCCACGTGGTACGCGATGCTCAGCACGTCGGTCCGTACGTGCCGTACGGGTCCGAGTCCCGCGGACCGGCCCGTCGCGGCGGGAGCGGCGGGAGCGGCGGCCTGTTCGGCGGGGAGCGCGGCGGCGCGCCCGGCCGCCGGGACGATGCCCGCACCGGACGCGGCCGTGGCCAGAATCCGGGTGAGTCTGCGCCTGCTGATCATCGAGAGTCCTCCTGGCGTCCGTCTTCCGGGAAACAGAGCGCTGCCCCGCTCCAGAAGGCATGGCAAGCAAGGAGCGGGGCAGCGGTGGCCGGGTGCGCGCAGAGCCGTGTGCCGCACCCGGGTGCGGTCGGCGTGCCCGGCAGTTGGCCGCCGACCGCGGCGGCTCGGTGTGGAGTCCCAGGCACCGGCCGCGCCTGCCGCGCTCCGACACTGTGTGTACGGCGGAGCGCGCAGGATCCTCGGAGATGGCCGCCATCGCTTCGGGGGAAGTGAGCGAAGGCGACCACCCCGTACCCCGCCACCAGGCCAGCCAATTGATCACCGTGGCGGCGGGGGGTCTCTATCTGGCTCAACGGGCCGGAGGGCGGCCGGGGTTCACGTCGCGCGGAAGAAATGTGCGCGGCGGTGGACCCCGGCGCGCCGCCGGGAGCTCCGTCGGCCGTCCGGTCTGCCGGACTACAGGCCGAGGTCGGCGGCCAGGCAGTTGAAACGCACCTCGGGGTCGTAGGCGTCGTCCGCCGAACTCCTCGGGCCAGCCTGCGTCTCCTCGACCATGTCGGCGTAGGAGATGCGCTCGGGCAGCTTGCCGAACCGCGCCTGGCGGGCCGCTGCTGCGCCGTCCACCGTGATCTTGATGTTCATCGTCGACCTCCGCTGGGTCCGCGGCGGATGGTTCCGTCGTGTCCGGATGCCCGAAGTCTGGCATCGGTCGGCGTCACCTGTCAAGCAGGTGACGCATGTCTCGGGGTGTGCGTCGGGTTTCTCCGGCCGGGCGCCGTACTGTGAAGGAGAAACACATGACGTCCCACCCATGTGTCGCCCAGTCGTACGGAGGTTTCCCGTGTCCGCAGTTCCCGAGCAGGTGCCCGCGTCCCCCGAGTCCGCTCCGGAGCCGTCCGCGCATCTCGGCGGTGACCCGGTCGCCGCCCTGGAGGCCGCCGCCTGGGCGCTGGCCGCCTTCACCGGCACCCTGCGGGACGCGCTGGACACCCCGCTCATGGACGTGCTCGCCGCCGATCCGCAGCGCACCGCCGTACTGGAGAGCGCGGGACTGGTCCGCCGGGACGGCACCGGGTTCACCGTGCATCCCTCGCTGACACCGGCCGACGCGCCCACGGCGCGCAGCGCGGTGGAGGCGCGGCTGAGCGGGCTGCGGCAGGCGGTGTCGGCCGCGGCCGAATCAAGCGGGTCGGCCGGGTCGGCGGGGTCGGCCGGGGCGAGCGGACCGGCCGGACCGGCGCTCGGCGGCTGGTCGGCGCAGCCCGACGAGGTGCTGCTCAACCAGGGCCGGGCCTCGGCCGCCACCGGGCGGGCGCTGGCGGACAAGGTGGTGCCGCGCCTCGCGGGACTGGGCGGGCGGCTGGCCGCGCCGGGTGCCCGGATGCTCGACGTCGGCACCGGCGTCGCCGCGCTCGCCGCCGTGCTGGCCGAGCGCTTCCCGCAGGCCCGGGTGGACGGCATCGACGTCCTGGGCCGGGTGCTGCGCCTGGCGCGCGCGGAACTGGCCACGGTGCCCGCGGCGGTGGCGGACCGGATCACGCTGCGGCAGCAGGACGTCGCCGGGCTGGCGGAGCGGGACGCGTACGAACTGGTCTGGCTGCCCGCGCCGTTCGTGTCCGAACCGGCCCTGGGACCGGCCCTGCCCCGGCTGGCCGCCGCCCTGGTCCCGGGCGGCTGGCTGGTGGCGGGCACGAACCCGGCCTCGGACGACCCGCTGCGCCGGTCCGTCGGCCGCTGGGCCGCGGTGCGCAACGGCGGCAACTCCTACGACACCGCCGCGATGGCGACGGCGCTCGAAGCCGCCGGACTGGGGGAGACGCACACCTTCCCCACCGTCCCCGGCGGCCCGGTCCTGGTGGCGGCCAGGCGCCCGGCGGTGTGAGGGGCGCGGTCCGGCCTCGCACATGAGTGGACCCATAGGTCCATTCATATGCGATGATGGAGCGTATGAACAAGGGAATGACGGCCAAGGGCGCGGCGACGCGGCTGCGGATCGTGGTCGCCGCCGCGCTGCTCATCAGGGAGAAGGGCGCCGCGGAGACGACCCTCGACGATGTGCGCGCGGCGACGTCCACCAGCAAGAGCCAGCTGTTCCACTACTTCCCGGACGGCCGGGCCGACATGCTCGTGGCCGTGGCGCAGCACGAGGCGGACCAGGTGCTCCAGGCACAGCAGCCGTATCTGGACGACCTGTCGAGCTGGGAGTCCTGGCAGCAGTGGAGCCGAGCGGTGATCGACCACTACACGGAGCTGGGGCGGCGCTGCCCGCTGGGCAGCCTCACGTCCGAGCTGGGCAAGTCCTCGCCCGAGGCGCGCACGGTGGTGACCGGTCTGTTCGACGCGTGGGAGTCCGCGCTGGTCCGTGGTGCCGAGGCGATGCGGCCCGGCGAGGGCTCGGCGGCCGAGCGGGCTCGGGTCGTCCTCACCGCCGTGCAGGGCGGCGTCCTCATGCTCCAGACCACCGGACGCACCGCGTACCTCGAATCCGCCCTCGCCGCCGCGCTGGAACCGCTGCGGACGCCCGCCTCGGTCCGCGGCTGAACCGCCGGGGGCCGTAGGGACCCTCGGACCCCCCTTGCCGGCCATGATCGGGCGGGCCGGGCGCGGCCGGGCGACCGGGCGGCGGCCACCACCGCGCGGCTCCGGCGCCGGTCGTCACCCGGCGTCCAGCAGCTCCAGCACCGCCTGCCGCAACGCCGCCACCGCGTCCCGCGGTCCGTCGAGATGGCCGCTCACCATGGCGCCGTCCCGCAGCAGGACCAGGGTCCGTGCCAGCCGGTCGGGCTCGCGGTGCCCGGCCTCGCGGGCGGCCTCGCGCAGCACACCGCGGAACCACTCACGGTGCTCCGCCACACAGCTGCGCACGGGATGGTCCGGGTCCGGGTACTCGGCCGCCGCGTTGATGAAGCCGCAGCCGCGGAAGCCGGGCCGGGTGACGGTCCGGCCGACCACGTCCATGATGCCCAGCACGGCGTCGCGGCCGCGGTGCGCGGAGCGGACGGCCGCCACGGCGCGCTTCACCCGGGCGTCACGCTCCCGGAGGTAGGCGAGGACCAGCCCTTCCTTCCCGGCGAAGTGCCGGTAGAAGGTCGCCCTGGTGACCTCCGCCTCCGCGACCAGCTGCTCGACGCCCACGGTGTGGATGCCCCGCTCGTAGAACAGGCGCTCCGCGGTGGTCAGCAACCGCTCCCGGGGGTGGAGCCTTTCGGTGGCGCCCGATGTCATGTGCACAGACTAGCGAGCGGGCCCGGACAGCCCGAACTCGGCCGCGACCAGCGCGTACGAGCGTTCGCGCTCGGCGAGGTCCGGGATCAGCGAGGTGAGCATCAGCTCGTCGGCCCCGGTACGCGCGTGCAGCGCGGCCAGTCCCGCGCGGACCGTGCCGGGTGTGCCGTGCACGACCGTGCCCAGCCAGCCGTCGACGAACTCCCGCTCCTCGGGCGTACGCGCGAGAACGGCCGCCGTGTCCGCGCCGGGCACGGCGCTCTGGACGCCCTGCCGGGCCCGCATCATCAACACGGCGCCGGCCGTGGCCAGGCGCGCGGCCTCCGCCGCTTCGGGGGCGCAGGTGACGTTCACGGAGATCATCACGCGGGGTTCGGGCAGCGCCGCCGAGGGGCGGAACCCGGAGCGGTACAGGTCGACGGCGCGCAGCGCCTGGGCCGGATTGATGTGGTACGCCGCGGCGAAGGGCAGCCCGAGCCGGGCGGCGACCTGGGCGCCGGTGGTGCCGGATCCCAGGATCCACACGGGCAGGCCGGGCGCCGCCGGTACCACGTGCACCCGGTCGCGGCTGTAGGGGTGGTCGGCGGGGAAGCCGGACCCCAGGAAGCCCAGCACTTCTTCGACCAGGGACGGGAAGGCGTCGGTGCCCGGGTCCTCCGGGGCCCGGCGCAGCGCGCGGGCGACGGAGGACAGCCCCCCGGGACTGCGGCCGAGCCCGAGGTCGATGCGCCCCGGGTGCAGCGCTTCCAGGACACCGAACTGCTCGGCCACCACCAGGGGCGCGTGGTTGGTCAGCATGACCCCGCCCGAGCCGAGCCGGATGGTGCCGGTGGCCCCGGCGAGATGGGCGAGCAGTACCGCGGGCGCCGGGCTGCCCGAGGCGGGGAAGCTGTGGTGCTCCGCCACCCAGAAGCGCCGGAAGCCGTGCCGCTCCGCCGACCTGGCCAGGGCGACCGTGTCCCGCAGCGCCTGCGCGGGAGCCTGGCCCTCGCGCACCAGGGTGAGGTCCAGCACCGAGAGCGGGGCCGGGGCGGTCCCCTGTCCGTCGGCGGGCCGGTCGGACGGGTGGGACACATCGTGTTGCATGTCTGAACTCTCTCGGTGCCGACGGGCGAGCTGACCGGACCATAGGGTCCGGTCAGCGATCCTAGGCATGTGTTTCACGGAGGGTCAAACATGCACGGGTGTGCAGGTGTGCAGGTGTGCATGAGGCGTGGCGAGCCGGATCAGTAGGTGGTCACGAGCGGCTTCGTCTCGTCGACGACGTAGGTCGACAGCATCATCGTCGTCACGGTGCCCACGTTGAGGGCGTTGTGGATGGCGCCCGAGGGGATGAAGAAGGGGTCCCCGGTGCGCAGCCGGAGGGCGGGGGCGTCGTCGAACTCCATCAGCACGTCGCCCCGGATGATGTAGCCGACCTCCACACCGGGGTGGCTGTGCCGTCCCGACTGCTTGTGCCGGGGGATCTGCACCAGGGTCTGCACGGCCGCCCAGCCCTTGGCGGGCGACGGGTGCTGCTGGAGCAGGGTGCGGGTGACACCCGCGGTCGGGTCGGTGGGATCGACGGGGCCGCCCGGGTGGTCGTGGGGAAGGAGCGGGGTCGCGGCGGCCTGCTGGGCGGAGGTGAGCGCGGCGGCACCGAGCGCGCCGGCGGCGGCGGTGCCACCGGCGCGGAGGAGAGTGCGGCGGTCGAACATTTCTCGTCCCTCGGATCGGCGAATGGGGGGTGAGAACGCGCGGCCCGGCGCATGACGCGAAGTGCGGCGCAGGGCGGGCACGACGCGCGGCACGAGAACGGCCGGCGGGAGAAAGAACGTGCGTTCTCTACAGGAGAATCAACCGTTTCCCGCCCGGACGGCGCAAGAGCGCGATCCGGCCACGCGGCGGCCGGCGGCCGCTCAGGCGGCCTCCGGCCCCCGGTGCTCCAGTCGTGCCGCGATGTCACGCGCGGCGGCCTCGCGTTCCGCGGCCTCGTGTCCCGCGTACGCCTTCTCCAGGACCTGCCGCCACGAGGACACTCCCGGATGGCGGCGCAGCAGCGCTCTGCGCTCGCGTTCGGTCATGCCGCCCCACACGCCGTACTCCATCCGCTGGTCCAGCGCGTAGGACAGGCACTCCATCCGCACGGGACAGCGGTAGCACACGCTCTTCGCCCCGTTCTGCGCGGCGCCCTCGGCGAACATCTGCTCGGCGTTCCTGCGACAGGCGCCCCTCATGGCCCACTCCACTGCTGCCTCACCCCCTGCCCCCGGATCCCTCACATGTGCGCATCTCCGCACATCACCCGACGGCGTAGATACGTGTGACTCTAACCCAGATATGGTGTCACCGGACATGTGGATGGTTGGCCGGAAGTCGCCGGTCGCCGAAGGGTTCAGGACGTTCGTGAGCAGGCTCCCGGCGAGGACCGGCGGCCCTGTCGCTCGATTGACCGGACTCTATGGTCCGCTTAATCTGGCCGACGAGGCGACTTATCGGCCATTCGGGATGACACACTTCCTTCGGCGCTGACGCCGCTGGGCGTGTGCGGGGTTGGACGGAGGGGGAGGCGGACATGCGACACGGCCACCGCTCGGCAGCACGACAGGGCGATCGGTTCTCCGCCGCGGGCCGCGCCGGGCGATGCGAGCGGCGTACGGGGCCCGGGTTCCGGCCCGGTGGGGAAGGGAGTGGGGCGCCGTGAAGTCGCTCAGCACCATGATCGGCCGGGACGGGGAACGGGCCCGGCTGTCCGGTCTCGTCACCGCCACCGGGGGACAGGCACTCGTCCTCAGGGGCGAGTCGGGCGTGGGCAAGAGTGCCCTGCTCGACCATGTCGCCACGCTGGCGGCCGACGCCGGACACGAGGTGATCAGGGCCGCCGGGGTGGAGGCCGAGTCGGACCTCCCGTTCGCCGGGCTGCACCAGATCCTCTACCCGCTGCTCCCGCACATCGAGGCCCTGGACAAGGGCCACCGTGCCGCGTTCGACGCGGTGTTCGGACAGACCGAGGGCAGGCCGCCCTCGGTCATGTCCCTCGGCATCGCCGTGCTCGACCTGCTCTCCCTGGCCACCTCGGAGAAGCCGCTGCTGCTGATCCTGGACGACGGCCAGTGGCTCGACGCCTCCAGCGCCGACGTGTGCGGATTCGCGGGCCGCCGGCTCACCGGCAGCTCGGTGAAGCTGCTGATCGCGCTGCGCTCCGACATCCCGTCGCGCTTCGACACGGCCGCGCTCCCCGAGGTGGCGGTCCCCGCGCTCACCGAGGCGGCCTCCGAGGAACTCCTGGACCTGTGCCATCCCGGACTCGACCAGCAGACGCGCCGGCTGGTCCTGGACCAGGCCCGGGGCAATCCGCTGGCCCTGCTCGAACTGCCCCCTTTCCTCGGCGGCAACCGGTCCGGCCGCGGCCGGGAGGGCGCCTTCGCCTTCCAGGGCGTCCCGCTGCCCCGGCGGCTCCAGCACGTCTACGGCACCCGCGTCGAGGCCCTGGGCGACGCCGTGCGCGAGGAGTTGCTGCGCGGCGCGCTCGACGGAGTCGGCACCGCGGCGGCGTCCACGCACACCCCCGCGCTGCGCTACCGCATGCGCGACGCCGACGAGGCGGTGGCGGCCGGGCTGCTGGAGACGGACCCGGTCGGCGGCGACTTCGTCTTCCGCCACCCGCTCGTGCGCTCCACCGTGGTGCAGCTGGCCACCCCCAACCAGCGGCGGGCCGCCCACGCGGACCTCGCCCGCATCCACCGCGACGACGTGGAGCGCCGCGCCACCCATCTCGCGGCGGCCGCGATCGACCCCGACGAGGAGGTGGCCACCGCCCTGGAGGCGGCCGCGGACTCGGCGACCCGGCGCGGCTCCGCGGTGACCGCGGTGGCCTGGCTGACCCGCGCCGCCGAGCTGAGCGAGAGCCACGAGGGCCGCTCCCGCCGACTCAGCAACGCCGCCTTCACGGCCGGGTACGCGGGCCTGCTGGACCAGGCGCAGCAGCTCGTCGACGCCGAGCTGCCCACCGGCCGCAACGAGAGCCTGTCGGCGGTGGCCACCTCCGCCTACATGTCGTGGTACGAGGACGGGGATGTACGGTCCTCGCGGCGCCAGGTCGCCGCGGCCATCGGGAAGCTGCGCGACCAGGGCGCCGCGAGCACCCCGGACGTCCTACTGCGCCTGGTGAACCTGCTCCTCGGCATCGAGCAGTACGCGGGCGAGCCGGAGTCGTGGCGGCAGACCCGCGAACTGCTCGACTCGCTGGGCGATCTGGTGACGGAGCGCTCACTGATCTACCGCGACGCCTGGGGCGACGTCGTCCTGCACGGCGCGGGTCTGGCCGACCGCGTGGAGCGGGCCTTCGCCGACCTCTCCGAGCTGGAGCCCTGGGACGTGATGCGCCTGGCCGTCTGCGCGTACCACGTGGACATCCTCGGCCAGTACCGCCCGCACCTCCAGCGCATCGTCGAACGCGAGCTGGAGACCGGCGCCCTGGGCGTCGGGATGACCATGCTGCACCTGATCATGCTCGACCAGATGGCGGTCGGCGAGTGGGACGAGGCGGACCGCACCGGACAGCGCGGCCTCGATCTGATGGCGTCCCACGGCTACACGCTGCTGGCCCAGCAGACCCGGGCGTACCTGGCGCTGGTCGCCGCCCAGCGGGGCCGGGTCGAGCGGGCGCGCGAACTCCAGGCCATGGTCGACGCCTGGGCACGCCCGCGCGGTGTGGGCTTCCTGACCCAGCTCGCCGACGCCGCCGGTACGGCCGCGGCCCTGAGCGAGGGTGACTACGAGGCCGCGTATCTGCACGCCATCGGTGTCACCGCGCCCGGCACCTTCACCCCGTACGGGCACCAGGCCGCGCGCACCCTGCTCGACCTGGTGGAGGCGGCGGTGCACACCGGCCGCTCCGAGCAGGCCAGGCGGCACGCGCTGGCCGCGCGGGACGCGGGACTGCCCGCCGTCTCGCCCCGGCTGGCCATGATCACCTACGGGGCGCTGGCGATGACGGCCACGGAGGAGGCCGAGATCGCCGACATGTACGAGCGGGCCGAGACACATCCGGCCGCCGCCCACTTCCCGTTCGAGGCGGCCCGGATCCGGCTGGCCCACGGGATCCGGCTGCGGCACACCCAGGGACCCAAGGCCGCGCGCCCGCTGCTGACCACGGCCGCCGAGACGTTCGAACGGCTCGGCGCCGAGACCTGGACGGAACGGGCCCGCGCCGAGCTGCGCGCGTCGGGTGTCTCCGCGCGCGAGACCTCCGCACACCTGTCGGCACTCACCTGGCAGGAGCGCCGGATCGCCGATCTCGCTGCGAGCGGGCTGACCAACAAGGAGATCGGCGAGCGGATGCATCTGTCCCCGCGCACCGTCAGCTCCCACCTCTACCGCGTCTTCCCCAAGCTGGGCATCACCTCGCGTGCCGCACTGCGGGACGCGCTCGGCAAGAGCCAGGAGGCGGCGCGGGACTGAGCCCGGCACGCTTCGCCGCGATCGGGGCGGGCCGGTGGGCGATGCCCGCTCATCGGTCCGCCCCGCTCCCGTGGATTCCCTGCTCGGCGAGCCAGTCCAGGACGTGGTCGGCGACCGCCCGCCAGCCGTTGTCCACGGTCAGGGTGTGGCCGCGGTCGGCGAACTGCTTCAGGTCGCTGACCGCCACCGAGTCGCCGTACAGCTTGTAGGCGGCCCGGGTCAGGGAGTCGGGCACCACGCGGTCCTCCTGCCCCGAGATCAGCAGCAGCGGCCCGCGGGCGGTGTTGCGGACGTCGGCGACGGCACGGGGGTGCGGGGCCGGGCCGTCGTGGCCGAGATCGGTGAGCAGCCTGCGGGGCGCCGGGACGACGTAGCGGTCGTAGAGCCGGGCCGACTCCTCGGCGCCGACGGTGTTGGCGAAGACGTCCCGGAACTCCTCGGGCGACAGGGGCACCGCCGGGTCCCCGTCCGCCGTCGGCGTCCAGCGGGGGGCCCGGCCGGGCCGCGGCGGCGGCACGTCCGCGACCGGGACCGGCGCGACGGCCACCGCGGCCCGGCCGAGGCCGTGGCCGAGGAGGTGCTGCACGACGAGCCCGCCCACCGAGTGCCCGATGAGCACGGGCGGTTCGTCGAAGGACGCCGTCAGGCGCCCGAAGTGGTCCGTGAGCGCGTCGAGTCCGAGGCCCCGCAGCACCTCGGGGCGGCGGCGGGCCTCGCCCACCGTGTCGGGCTCGCCGGGCCAGCCCGGTGCCCAGACCGTGAAGCCCCGGCCGGTGAAACGGTCGGCCCACGCCTCCCAGGACAGCGCGTGGAACCACGCTCCGTGGATGAAGACGACGGGGGTACTGTTCACGGCTGGGGCCTCTCGTTCGGTCAGGCCGGGCGCACGGACCTGGCACCGCCCCCGTGGGCGGAAGACCCTGGGTGTGCCGCACAGGGAGCGGACATCCGGCACCGGCATACGGGCGACCGTTCAAGCATCGTTCAGGCCCCTCGCGGCCGGAACAGTCGAATGACTTAATGTTCCCCGCCGCCCGTACAGGGGCCGTCTCCCGGCCGCCGCGCGGGCGGTGGCGGCCCTGCCCGTCGCGGGGGTCCGGCGGCCGGACCGGGTGCGGGCGCGCGGGCCGCGGCCGCCGCCCGGCCGCGTACGGGCGGCTGTCTCGCACCGTCAACTGACTGATGTGCCGCAGTGGTGTCCGGAGCGAGAGTGAATGCCGCCAGCCCCCGCTTCACGGAAGGACACCCCGTCATGAGCGGCGACCACCAGGACGTGCGCAGCCAGTGCACCGCGTCACCGAGCCTGCCTCTGCTCCGTCTGGACATCCACCGGATGCTGGACATGCTGGAGTGGCAGGAGATCCGGGCCGAGTTCCGCTACGACCCGGACTCGCCCCTGGTCGTCACCGTCACCTTCCTCATCGAGGACGGCCCCCAGGCCACCTGGCGCATCGGCCGGGACCTGCTCCACCAGGGGCTCCACTCGATGAGCGGCGTCGGCGACATCCAGGTGTGGCCCTCACACCTGGAGGCACGGGCGACGGCCTGGTTGCAGCTCATGTCGAAGGACGTCGGGGCCCTCTTCGAACTTCCCGTTCCGCCGCTGGCGGAGTGGCTCGACCACACCTACGAGCTGGTCCCGGCCGGTACGGAGACGGGCCGGCTGGACCTGGACGGCTTCCTCGCGGGGCTGCTCGACGGCCCCGAGGTGCCGTCCGACTGACGACGGGAGATAATGAGTCACCTGTTTGACTGGTGACGGGAGCTGTGCGACAGTCATCGCGCCGTCCCTCGCGGTGATCCCACGAACAAGCCCCGGGGCCCGGTCCGCGCGCATCGCGCGCGGCGGGCACCGAGCACGCACGACGGAGGAATCACATGATCAACAGGCGGAACTTCAGCAAGGCCGTCGGCCTGAGCACGGCCGCGGCCTCGCTGGTCGGCCTCCAGGGCGTCCAGGCCGCTTCTGCCGCCCCGGGCAAGGGCGGCGCGCCGGCGCCGACCGTCCCGGACATCACCCCCGGCACCCACACCTCCTTCGCCCGGCTGAAGCAGGTCAGGGCCGGGGTGCTGGACGTCGGCTACGCGGAGGCCGGGCCCCAGCACGGCCCCGTCGTCATCTGCCTGCACGGCTGGCCGTACGACATCCACAGCTACGTCGACGTCGCCCCGCTGCTCGCGGCGCAGGGCTACCGCGTGATCGTGCCCTATCTGCGCGGCCACGGCACGACACGTTTCCTGTCCTCGCACACCTTCCGCAACGCCCAGCAGTCGGCCATCGCGCTCGACATCATCGCCCTGATGGACGCCCTGAAGATCGAGAAGGCCGTGCTCGCCGGCTTCGACTGGGGCTCGCGCACCGCCGACATCATCGCGGCCCTGTGGCCGCACCGGGTGAAGGCCCTGGTGTCGGTGAGCGGGTATCTGATCACGGATGTCGCGGCGCAGAAGAAGCCGCTGGCGCCCCAGGCCGAGTACGCGTGGTGGTACCAGTACTACTTCGCCACCGAGCGGGGCCGCATGGCGATGGTGGACAAGGACAACCGGCGCGACCTGTGCCGTCTGGTCTGGGACACCGTCTCCCCGACCTGGGGCTTCGACGACGCCACCTTCGCGCGTACGGCCCGGGCCTTCGAGAACCCGGACTACGCCGCCATCGTGATCCACAACTACCGCTGGCGGCTCGGCCTCGCCGACGGCGAACGCCGCTACGACCGGCTGGAGAAGCAGCTCGCCGCGCAGCCGTACATCTCGGTGCCCACGGTCACCCTCGACGCCGAACGCGACCCGTTCACCGCGGCGCCGGGCGACGGCTCGATGTACCGGCACTTCTTCACCGGCAAGTACGCGCACCACACGCTCAAGGGCATCGGCCACGACCTGCCCCAGGAGGCCCCGACCGCCTTCGCGCAGGCCGTCGTCGAGGCCGACCACCTCTGACCCGGGTACGGCGGGCCGCCGGGCCGGCCGGAGACATCCCCCCAGGTCCCGGCCCGACCACCCTCCTGCGTCCGACCGCCCCCTGTGAAGGAGCCCTGCCGACATGAGCGAGATCCACTGGAACCGCATGACCGCCGCACAGTTGCGCGAACTGGCGGCCGAGGACGCGGTGGTGCTGCTGCCGGTGGGGTCGACCGAGCAGCACGGCCCCCATCTGCCCACCGGCGTGGACGACCTGCTGGCGGCCGAGGTGTGCCGCCGGACCGCACACCTGGCGGCCGCGCACACCCGGGTCGTGGTGGCCCCGTCCCTCTGGGCGGGTCTGGCGGAGCACCATGTCGCCTTCGGCGGCACCTTCACCCTCAGCCTGCCCACCTACCACGCGCTGCTGCGGGACCTGTGCCGGTCCGTGCTCCGCGCCGGGTTCTCCCGGATCCTGATCGTCAACGGCCACGGCGGCAACATGAGTGCCCTCAACGCCCTCACCAACGAGCTCACCGTGGAACTGGGGACGCCGATCGCGTTCGCCAACTACTTCGGTGCCGGGCGGGAGGTGATCCGCGACACCCTGGAGACCCAGGACGCGCTGATGCACGCCTGCGAGGGGGAGACGTCCATGATGATGGCCGCCCACCCCGAACTGGTGCGCACCGAGCACCTGGACGCCGCCCGGGGACCGGCGATCACACTGCCCGCGGAGTCCACCGAACCGGTCTACCGGTTCGTGTCCTTCGACGGGATCACCGAGTCCGGGGCGGCGGGCGACGCCCGGACGGCGAGCGCGGAGAAGGGCGAGCGCATGCTGGCCGGGTGCGCGGCGGCCCTGGCCGACGCCATCGCGGGCGACCCGTGGGCCGCGGGGCCGGAGCGGTGACCACCGCACGGACCGCACGGACCTGACCCGGGACCCGGGCCCGACGCCCGCCGCGCCATGACCGGTGCGGCGGGCGTCGGGTGGTGCGCCCGCGTCAGGCGCCCTGGTCCACCCAGCTCATGAGCTTGCGCAGCTCCTTGCCGGTGGTCTCCAGCAGGTGCTCGGAGTCCTGCTTCCTGTACTCGTCGTACCGCTTGAGGCCGCCGTGGTACTCGTCCATCCAGTTCCTGGCGAAGGTGCCGTCCTGGATCTCGGAGAGGACCTTCTTCATCTCGGCCTTGGTGGCGTCGGTGATGATGCGCGGGCCGGTGACGTAGTCGCCCCACTCGGCGGTCTCGGAGATCGACCAGCGCATCTTCTCCAGGCCGCCCTCGTACATGAGGTCGACGATCAGCTTCAGCTCGTGCAGGCACTCGAAGTAGGCGATCTCCGGCTGGTAGCCCGCCTCGACCAGCGTCTCGAAACCGGCCTTCACCAGCGCGGTCGTCCCGCCCGCGAGCACGGCCTGCTCACCGAAGAGGTCGGTCTCGGTCTCCTCGGTGAACGTCGTCCTGATGACACCCGCCCGGGTCCCGCCGATCCCTCGCGCGTACGACAGCGCCAGGTCCAGCGCGCTGCCCGAGGCGTCCTGTTCCACCGCGACCAGACACGGGACGCCGCGGCCCTCCTCGTACTGGCGGCGCACCAGGTGGCCGGGGCCCTTGGGCGCGACCATGCAGACGTCGACACCCGCCGGGGGCTTGATGAAGCCGTAGCGGATGTTCAGGCCGTGCCCGAAGAACAGCGCGTCGCCGTCCTTCAGGTTCGGCGCGATGTGCTCCTCGTANCGCCCGGCTCACCTCGCGTCCTTTGGAACGGCTCATCGGGCGTCTCCTTCCGGGGCGTCGGGGGCCGGGGCGTCGGGGGCTGGGGGTGCGGGGGCCGGGGGTGCGGGGGGTTCCGCTCGGTCGGCCTGTGTTTCGGCGGCTTCGGTCCCGGCGGCTTCCGTCCCGGCGGCTTCCGTCCCGGCGGCTTCCGTCCCGGCGGCTTCCGTCCCGGCGGCTTCCGTCCCGGCGGCTTCCGGTCCCGCCGCTTCCGTCGCGGACACGCCCAGGTAGCCGCAGGCGGCGGCCCGGCGCAGGGCCTCCTGCCTGGCGCCGGGGGCGTCCAGCGGGCCGTCGACCAGTCCGGCGAAGCCGATGGCGACCCGGGCGCCGCCGATCGGCACGAGGCCCACCTCGGCGCTCTCCCCCGGCCCGAACCGCACCGACGACCCGGCGGGCACCGCGAGCCGCATGCCGTAGGCGGCGGCACGGTCGAAGTCCAGGCGCGGGTTGGCCTCGAAGAAGTGGAAGTGGGAGGTGACGGAGACCGGGACGGCGGCGGTGTTGGTGACGGTGAGGCGCAGGGCCGGCTCCGGGTCGGCGTGCTGCGGTCCGGGCAGCAGCGCGCCCGGGGCCTGTTCCCCCAGGCTGCCGCCCGCCAGCGGGTCGGTGACGATCGCGAGCCGTGAGCCGTCGTCGAAGACGGCCTCCACATGGACCTCGGTGACCACGTCGGCGACACCGGGCAGCACGTCGTCCGGGCCGAGCACCGTACGGGCGCGCTCGATCGCCTCGGCCAGCCGGGCGCCGTCGCGGGCGGCCTCGCACACCGTGTCGGCGATCAGCGCGGTGGCCTCCGGCACATTGAGCCTGAGGCCGCGGGACCTGCGGGCGCGGGCCAGCTCGGCGGCCCCGAAGAGCAGCAGCCGGTCCCGCTCGGTGGGGGTCAGTCGCACGCGGCGGCACCTCCTGGTCTTCCATCAGTTAGAACGTCACTCTAAGCGGGGAAGGCCGGAAGGAAAAGGATGTCCGCGCGCTATGACCGTTCTCACGCACATAGGTGTTTGAGCGGCGATCAAACGCAGACGCACGAGGGCCGCCGCAGACGGGTGTCTGCGGCGGCCCTCGGTGTGCGCGTGCGACGGACCGGGTCGGGTCCTAGCCGAGCCGGTGCATCCAGCCGTGCTTGTCCTCGGTGATGCCCCGCTGGATGTCCAGCAGCGCCTGGCGCAGCCGCATGCTCACCTCGCCGGGCTCGCCGCCCGACTGCTGCCACTGGGCGTCGGCCCGCTTGACCGTGCCGACCGGGGTGATCACGGCCGCCGTGCCGCAGGCGAAGACCTCGGTCAGCGTGCCGTTCTCGGAGTCGCGCTGCCACTGGTCGACCGAGACCCGGGCCTCCTCGGCCTCGTAGCCGAGGTCGCGGGCGACGGCGAGCAGCGAGTCGCGGGTGACGCCCTCCAGGATCGAGCCGCTGAGGGCGGGCGTGACGATCTTGTTCCCGTAGACGAAGTACAGGTTCATGCCGCCCAGTTCCTCGACCCACTTGTGCTCGACGGCGTCGAGGTAGCAGACCTGGTCGCAGCCCTGGGCGGCGGCCTCGGCCTGGGCGAGTAGGGAGGCCGCGTAGTTGCCGCCGGTCTTGGCGTCGCCCATGCCGCCGGGGACGGCGCGGACCCGGTCCTCGGAGGCCCAGATGGAGACGGGCTTCACGCCGCCGGGGAAGTAGGCGCCGGCCGGGGAGGCGATCACGATGAACAGGTACTCGTTGGCGGGCTTGACGCCGAGGCCGACCTCGGTGGCGATCATGAACGGGCGCAGGTACAGGGACTCCTCGCCGCCGTGCGGCGGGACCCAGTCCTTGTCCTGCTGGACGAGGACGTCGCACGCCTCGATGAACGTCTCGACGGGCAGCTCGGGCATGGCGAGCCGGTGCGCGGACGCCTGGAAGCGCCGGGCGTTCTTCTCCGGGCGGAAGGTGGCGACGGAGCCGTCGGGCTGGCGGTACGCCTTCAGCCCCTCGAAGATCTCCTGGGCGTAGTGCAGCACCGTGGTGGCCGGGTCGAGGGGGATCGGCGCGTACGGAACGAGCTGGCCGTCGTGCCAGCCCCGGCCCTCGGTCCACCCGATCGTCACCATGTGGTCGGTGAAGTGGCGGCCGAATCCGGGGTTCGCCATGAGCGCCTCGCGCTCCGCGGCGGCGAGTGGGTGGGCCGAGGGCTTGAGCTCGATCGTGGGCGTCGTCATGAGTGGGTGTCCTTCACCGAGTTGTTGTGACGGGCCGCGCTCACTCCCGCACGGCACGTGGCCGGTGCTAGGACGTCCGAGCATTCCCTCATGTCGCGGCTCCGCGTTCGATTATCGCGCGGCGGCCGTGGCGTGAGAAAACGGGGTGAATGCGGCCCTGGGTCCGATGGTGGCACCCGGCGGCGGACAGGGGGAAGCCGCCGGGCGCGGAGTGCGACCCGGCGGCTTCGAAAAGTTTCGAGAGTCGGCGGGTCAGCCGGCTACTCGTACGGCGAGCGCGTCGCCGATCTCGGCGGTGGTGCGCTCGGGCAGCGAGCCGCGCTCCGCGAGGTCGGCGGAGACGGCGTCCTCGATCCGGGTCGCCTCGGCCTCGTAGCCGAGGTGGCGCAGCAGCAGGGCGACGGAGAGCACCGTGGCGGTGGGGTCGGCCTTGCCCTGGCCCGCGATGTCCGGGGCCGAGCCGTGCACCGGCTCGAACATGGACGGGTAGGCGCCGCTCGGGTTGATGTTGCCCGAGGCGGCGACGCCGATGCCGCCGGAGACGGCCGCGGCGAGGTCGGTGATGATGTCGCCGAAGAGGTTGTCGGTGACGATGACGTCGAACCGCTCGGGCTGGGTGACCAGGTAGATGGTCGCCGCGTCGACGTGGATGTACTCGGTGGTGACCTCGGGGTACTCCTCGGCCACCTTGTTGAAGATGTTCGTCCACAGGTGACCGGCGAAGGTCAGCACGTTGTTCTTGTGGACCAGGGTGAGCTTCTTGCGCGGACGGGCCTGGGCGCGGGCGAAGGCGTCGCGGACCACGCGCTCGACACCGAAGGCCGTGTTGACGGAGACCTCGGTGGCGACCTCGTGCTCGGTGCCCTTGCGGATGGTGCCGCCGTTGCCCGTGTAGGGGCCCTCGGTGCCTTCGCGGACGACGACGAAGTCGATCTGCGGGTCACCGGCGAGCGGGGTGGCGACGCCGGGCAGCAGCTTGCTCGGCCGCAGGTTGACGTGGTGGTCGAAGGCGAAGCGGAGCTTGAGCAGGAAGCCGCGCTCCAGGACGCCCGAGGGCACCGACGGGTCACCGATCGCGCCGAGCAGGATCGCGTCGTGGCCCTTGAGGGCGTCGAGGTCGGCGTCGGTGAGGGTCTCACCGGTGGCGTGGTAGCGCCGGGCGCCGAAGTCGTACTCCTCGGTCTCCAGCTTCACATCCTGCGGGAGCGCGGCGGCGAGGACCTTGAGCCCCTCGGCCACCACTTCCTGGCCGATGCCGTCACCGGGGATCACTGCGAGATCGATGCTGCGAGACATGTCGGCACCCTACCGCTCGTCCCGAGAGCTGACACAGAGCGTCCGGGATGTGGACATGGGGGGATGACGGGGACGGGGGCGGAACGGCTCAGTGGCCGGTCTCGCCGCCGTTGTCCCGGCGGTCGAGGGCGCGCTGGAGGGCCGCGGCGGCGTTCTTGCGGTCGGACTCGCTCGTACGGGAGGCGTGGCGGACGCGGCGGCGGACGGTCGTCTCGGCCATGGGGGATCGACTCCTTCGGGAATCCTTCGGGACACCCCGCGAGGACGCGCGCGGACGCGGTCGGACACGAGAGGTCTCGAAAAGGGGAGCACCACACAGGTGCGGGACGCCGGAAGGGGCGGGGAGCGAGGCCGCAGGGGTGACCTGCGCACGGGCCCGGCTCACGACCGCCATTCGCTGGTTCCAGCGAGACGTTCGGCTTCTTCCAAGCTAAATGAGGTATGCGCGCCTGTCTGCATCATTACTCGGACGTCCTACTATCTGAGACGACGGCGCCGTCCGCACTCCGATGACACCCCATCTGACCTGCGGAAACGTCAGGGCGCCGGTCAGAGCACGTCGCCGTCGCGCCAGTCGAAGAGCAGTTCGGCATCCGGATCGGACGCGGCGGCGGGCACCGGCCACACATAGGTGGACCCCTCCTCCTCGGGCAGCCGCACCGCGCCGTCCGGGCCCAGCGCGCCGATCGGCCCGGACCAGGCCCGCCAGCCCCGGGCCGCGTAGAGGCGGGCGCCGTCGTCGCTCGCGGAGAGCGCGCCGAGGTCGTAGGCGCGGGTGACGATCCCCTCCAGGGCGTCCATGACCAGGCCGCCCAGACCGGTGCGGCGCACGTCCCGGCGTACGGCGACGGCCTCCACGTACCCGGTGCGCAGCCAGCGCCCGCGCAGCCGGACCCGGCGCAGGACGACCGAGCCGTGCGCGGCGAGCCCGTGCTCGTCGTGCACCAGGGCGTGCAGGCCGCCCAGGCAGTGGTCCCAGTCCTCGGCGTCGAAGTCGCCGTCGAAGGCGTCGTACAGCAGGGAGCGGACCGGGCTCAGCTCGGCCGCGGTGAGGTCGGCCGTGTGGGCGGTGCGCAGCCGCGCGCCGGGGCTCCGGCGCTCCGGGGCGCTCACAGCGCCGCCGCCACGGCGTCGCGGAAGGCCGCGGGTTCCTCCACCCAGGGCAGATGCCCGGCCCCGGGCAGGATCGTGCGCCGCACCCGGGGCAGGGCTGCCGCCAGGGAGTCCACGGCGGTACGGGGGCGGATGTCGAGGGCGCCGTCCACGATCGTCACGGGCACGTCGAGCCGACGACAGGCAGCCGCCAGCTCCGGTGTGCCCCAGGTGCGGGCGCGCTCCGAGGCGAGCGCGGCGGCGCAGCTCTCCGCCACCCCGAACCAGGGCTCCGCCATGCGCCGGGCGTGCGCGAGGGCGTGTTCCCGGTCGGGGAACTCGGCGGACCAGCGCAGCACCGCCGCCTCGCGCCGCTCCTCCTGCGAGCGGGGCTCCCGGCCGGTCAGCTCCCGCCAGCGGGCCAGGCGCGCGGGGTCCTCGGCGAGGCGGGCGCGGAAGTTCTTCTGGTAGGCCGGGTGCCAGCCGGCGTCCGGGCCTATGCCCGTACCGGAGACGTACACCAGGGCCGCCACCCGCTCCGGGTGGGCGAGCGCGTGGCTCAGCGCGAGCTGGGCGCCCCAGGAGTGGCCGAGCAGGGTGACGCGCGGGAAGCCGAAGTGCGCGCGTACGGCATCCAGGTCCGCGACGAACCGCTCGCCGGTCCAGGGGCCGTCGCACGGCGCCGAGCGTCCGCAGCCGCGCTGGTCCCAGCGGACCACGTCGGCCCGGTCGGCGAGCAGCGCGGCCACGTCCCCGAACATGTCCCACAGGCCGGGTCCGCCGTGGCACAGCACCAGCGGGGCGGTGCCCTGCCCGGTGCGCCAGGCCCAGAGCCGGACGCCGTCGTCCGTGATCACCTGTTCGCCGGGCGGCGGTGCCGTCCCGCCGCCGTGCCCGCCGTCCGGGCCGTGCGCGCCGTGCGTCCACGTCGAGGTCATACGGCCAGTGTGCCGGGCGGACACGCGGACGGGCCGGTCCTTTTCCGGGGACCGGCCCGTCGGCGCGTGCGGGGTGTCACCCGCGGTGCGGGTGTCAGCCCATGTGCGGGTAGGTGTAGTCGGTCGGCGCGATCAGCGCCTCCTTGATGGCGCGGGTCAGGGTCCAGCGCATCAGGTTCTGCGGGGCGCCGGCCTTGTCGTTGGTGCCGGAGGAGCGGCCGCCGCCGAAGGGCTGCTGGCCGACCACGGCGCCGGTCGACTTGTCGTTGATGTAGAAGTTGCCGGCCGCGTAGCGCAGCTTCTCCATCGTGTACGCGGCGGCGGCGCGGTCGCCCGCGACGACCGAGCCGGTGAGGGCGTAGTCGGAGACGGACTCCATCTGGGTGAGCATTTCGTCGTACCGGTCGTCCTCGTAGACGTGCACGGCGAGGATCGGGCCGAAGTACTCGGTCGTGAAGACCTCGTTCTCCGGGTCGGAGCACTCGATGACGGTCGGGCGCACGAAGTAGCCGACCGAGTCGTCGTAGGAGCCGCCCGCGACGATCGTGCAGGACGGGTCCTCCTCGGCCCGGTCGATGGCGGCCTTGTTCTTGGCGAAGGACCGCTCGTCGATGACCGCGCCGATGAAGTTCGACAGGTCGGTGACGTCGCCCATGGTCAGGTAGTCGACCTCGGCCGCGAACTCCTCCTTGAAGCCGGAGTTCCAGATGGAGGCCGGGATGTACGCCCGGGAGGTGGCCGAACACTTCTGGCCCTGGTACTCGAAGGCACCGCGGGTCAGGGCGGTCTTGAGCACCGCGCGGTCGGCCGACGGGTGGGCCACCACGAAGTCCTTGCCGCCGGTCTCGCCGACCAGGCGCGGGTAGGAGCGGTACTTCTCGATGTTGTTGCCGACCGTCTTCCACAGGTGCTGGAAGGTCTTGGTGGAGCCGGTGAAGTGGATGCCGGCCAGGTCGCGGTGGTTCAGGGCCACCTCGGAGACCTCCAGGCCGTCACCGGTGAGGAGGTTGATGACGCCCTTGGGCAGGCCCGCCTCCTCCAGGAGCTGCATGAGCAGCACGGCGGCGTGCGTCTGGGTCGGGGACGGCTTCCAGATCACCACG
The DNA here is from genome assembly GCF_000373685.1 of Streptomyces sp. PsTaAH-124. Taxonomy (NCBI): domain Bacteria; kingdom Bacillati; phylum Actinomycetota; class Actinomycetes; order Kitasatosporales; family Streptomycetaceae; genus Streptomyces; species Streptomyces sp. PsTaAH-124. The sequence continues at coordinate 72,046 of NZ_KB892182.1, forward strand.
TTGCCCATGAGGGCGGGCGCGGTGGGCAGGTTGGCGGCGATCGCCGAGAAGTTGAACGGCGTGATCGCGTAGACGAAGCCCTCCAGCGGGCGGTGGTCCAGACGGTTCCACACGCCCGGCGAGTTGGCCGGGGGCTGCTCGGCCAGGATCTGGCGGGCGTAGTGCACGTTGAAGCGCCAGAAGTCGACCAGCTCGCAGGGGCTGTCGATCTCCGCCTGCTGCGCGGTCTTGGACTGGCCGAGCATCGTGGAGGCGGCGATGGTCTCGCGCCAGGGGCCGGCCAGCAGCTCGGCGGCGCGCAGGATGATCGCCGCGCGGTCGTCGAAGGACATCGCGCGCCAGGCGGGGGCCGCGGCGAGCGCCGCGTCCACGGCGTCCTGGGCGTCCTGCCGGGTGGCGTTGGCGTACGTGCCCAGGCGCGCCTTGTGGTTGTGCGGCTGCACGACGTCGAAGCGCTCGCCGCCACCCATCCGCTTCTCGCCGCCGATGGTGCAGGGCAGGTCGACCGGGTGGTCGGCCAGCTCCTTGAGCTTGGCCTCCAGCCGGGCCCGCTCGGGCGAACCGGGGGCGTAGCCGTGCACCGGCTCGTTGACGGGGGTGGGGACCTGGGTCACAGCGTCCATGTGTTCCGTAACTCCTTGACTTGAGCGGTGTTTCGAGCTGTACGGCGGGCGCGGTGGGCTCGCTCAGCCCTTACTGACCATCGAGCGGACGAAGAAGCGCAGGTTGGCCGGCTTCTCCGCCAGGCGGCGCATGAAGTAGCCGTACCAGTCCGTGCCGTAGGCGGTGTAGACGCGCATACGGTGGCCCTCGGCGGCCAGGCGCAGGTGCTCGTCGCTGCGGATGCCGTACAGCATCTGGAACTCGTACTCGTCGAGCTTGCGGCCGGCCGTGCGGGCCAGCTCCTGCGCGATGGAGATGAGACGCGGGTCGTGGGACCCGACCATCGGGTACCCGTCGCCGTCCATCAGCGTGCGCAGGATCCGCACGTACGCCTTGTCGATCTCGTGCTTGTCCTGGTAGGCGACCTCGGCGGGCTCCTTGTAGGCGCCCTTCACCAACCGTACGCGAGAACCGCTCGCGGCGAGGCGGCGCGCGTCGGCCTCGGTGCGGAAGAGGTAGGCCTGGATGACGCAGCCGGTCTGCGGGAAGTCCTTCCGCAGCTCCTCGTGGATGGCGAACATCGAGTCGAGGGTGGTGTGGTCCTCGGCGTCCAGGGTGACCGTGGTGCCGATCGCGGCGGCGGCCTCGACGACCGGGCGGACGTTGGCGAGGGCCAGCTCGTGGCCGCCGGGGAGGGTCTGCCCGAACATGGTCAGCTTGACGGACATCTCGACGCGCGGACCCAGGTCCAGGTCCTTGATGTGGTCGACGAGCGCCAGGTAGGCGTCCCGGGCGATGGTCGACTGCTCCGGGGTGGTGATGTCCTCGCCGACCACGTCCATGGTCAGGTCGAGGCCCTTGCCGGTGAGGTCCGCGACGATGGGGACGATGTCGTCCACGGTCTCGCCGGGGATGAAGCGGTCCACGACCTGCTTGGTCACCGGAGCCGCCGACACGAGACGGCGAATCCGGTCGCTGCGCGACGCGGCGAGAATCACGGGACCCAGCACGGGGCACCTCCACAACAGTGAGCACAAGGCCGCGACCCGACCGATCGGGAACGGCACGGAGAACCACTGTGAAAGTTAGGGATCCGTGTGATCGTCGGCCATCGACAGCTGTCACGCATCCGCGGACCCGATCTCAGACATATGTATGAAGGGTCCGCGGAAATGCGGGAGAATGCCCGGGTGACGGCGGATTACAAGGGCGACTACCAGGAGCTGATCGACGAGATCTCGGAGCTGCTGGGCGCTCCGGCCACCCTGGAGAACCGGAACTTCGAGCTGATCGCCTTCGGCACCTACGACAGCGAGGGCGACCTCGATCCCGCCGCGCTCGACCCGGTGCGCACCCGCTCGATCCTCACCCGCCGCTCCACGGCCGCGGTGCGCCGCTGGTTCGAGGGCTTCGGCATCACCCGCGCCACCGGTCCGGTCCGCATCCCGCCCACCCCGGAGGCGGGCGTCTACCGGGGGCGGATCTGCCTGCCGGTACGCCACCGGGGAGTCGTCCTCGGCTATGTCTGGCTGCTGGTGGACGACCCGGGTCCGGCGGAACCTCAGCTGACCGCGGCCATGCGGGTGACGGGGCGGATCGGGGCGCTGCTCGCCGACGAGGCGCAGCACGGCGCCGATCTCACCCGCGAGCTGCGGGCGGTGCTGACCGCCGAGCGGGGCTGGCCCCGGGACATGGCGGTGGCCGAGCTGCGGACGGCGCTGGGGCCGCGCGCGGAGGGACCGCACACGATGGTGTGCGTGGCGCCCTGGCCCTCGGCCGACCCGGACGACGCGCCCTCGGTGCGCACCCTGCCGGGCGCGACGGCCCTGTGCACCGTGCCGTGGGGGGCGGCGGACCAGTGCCTGGCGCTGCTGGTGCGGCTGCGCTCGGCGGACACCCCGACCCCGGCGGTATCGGCGGCGACCCGGCTGCTGGAGCAGGCGCCCGGCGGCGGGGCGGGGGGCACGGCGGGCGGTGCGGCGGGCGCGGCGGCCGGGATCGCCGCCGGGCGCACCGGCCTGGCCGAGCTGGGCACGGCGTGGGCGCAGGCAGTGGCGGCGGCCCGCGCGGCGCGCGCGGAACCCCGGCTCGGTCCGGTGGCGCAGTGGGCGCGCATCGGCCCGTACCGGCTGCTGACCTCGCTGACCGGCGAGGCCGCGCACGACGCGGCGGTGGCGCCGCTCCTCTCCCCCGCCCACCAGGAGCTGGCCCGTACGGCGGAGGTCTATCTGGACTGCGCCGGGCAGGCCGGGCGCACCGCCGCCGAGCTGGGCGTGCACCGCCAGACCCTCTACTACCGGCTGTCCCGGGTGGAGCAGCTCACCGGGCTCGACCTGGACGACGGCGAGGACCGGCTGCTGCTGCACATGGCGCTGAAGGCGGCGCGACTGTAGCCGCGGCCGCCGCCCGGCGCGGGCTGCCCGCCGGGACAGGTCCTAGGCGTGCTGCGCGGCGCCCGCCAGCACCCGGCGCAGGCCCTCGGTGAGCTGGTCGGCGCGGGTGGCGGTGTCCGGGTCGAAGAGCCACTGCACCATCAGGCCCTGGAGGAGGGTCTGGTAGAGGCGGCCCTCGGTGTCGACGGCCTCCTTGTCGAGATCGGCCTCGGGGACGTCGGTGAACAGCGGCAGGATGCCGGAGCGGCCTTCCTCCTGGGCCTGCGCGAGCAGCTTGCGCACCTCGGGCAGCCGGTCGCCCTGGAGGATCAGCTCCAGGCTGAGCAGCCAGGTGGGGCGGGAGGCCGGCACCGAGCGGATGATCTGCTCCCAGACCTCCTGGAACCGCTCCAGCGACCCGGGGGCCGATCCGCTCCCGGCCGCCGCCGACCAGGCGGGGCCGCCGCTGCCGCTCATCTCCTCGACGAGGGAGACATAGGCCTTCACCAGCAGCGCGTCCTTCGAGCCGTAGTGGTAGCCGATGGAGGCCAGGTTGGTCCCGGACTCCTTGACGATGTCGCGCGCGGTCGTCCGCACGAACCCCTTCTCCAGCAGGCAGCGCTTCGCGCCGTCGAGCAGATCCTCACGATGTCCCATGCCGTCCAGCCTACCCGCGGATCCATACATCCGTCCTATACGGATGACCTATACGGATGACCTATACGCCCGTACTAGACAAGCGTTTAAGACGTGTGTACATTCGTGGTCATGACGAACTCGACGAGCACGACGACCCGGGCCGGTCTCGCCGGCCGCCGCGAATGGACCGCCCTCGGCGTGCTGATGCTGCCGCTGCTGCTGGTCTCGATGGATGTCTCGGTCCTCTACTTCGCCATCCCGGCGATCAGCGCGGACCTGGAGCCCACCGGCACCCAGCAGCTGTGGATCTTCGACATCTACGCGTTCGTCCTGGCCGGGCTGCTGATGACGATGGGCTCGCTCGGCGACCGCATCGGCCGCCGCAGGCTGCTGCTGATCGGTGCCGCCGCCTTCGGCACCGCCTCCCTGGTCGCCGCCTACGCCAACAGCGCGGAGACCCTGATCGCGGCCCGCGCGGTGCTCGGCATCGGCGGTGCCACCCTGATGCCCTCGACCATGGCGCTGGTGCGCACGATGTTCACCGACCCCGGTCAGCGCGCCAAGGCGATCGGCATCTGGTCCGGTGTGATGACGGCCGGCATCGCGCTCGGCTCGGTGCTCAGCGGCATCCTGGTGCAGTACTTCTGGTGGGGCTCGGTCTTCCTGGTCAACCTGCCCGCGATGGCGCTGCTGCTGGTGCTCGGCCCGATCCTGCTCCCCGAGTCGAAGAACCCCGCCCCCGGCCGCTTCGACCTGATCAGCGTGCCGCTGTCGATGGCCGCCGTGCTCCCCGTGGTCTACGGCCTCAAGGAGATCCCCTCCGAGGGCGTCCACCCGCTCTACGTCGCCTCGATCGCCACCGGTCTGTTCTTCGCGGCCCTGTTCGTCCACCGCCAGCGCACCGCCGCCTCCCCGATGATCTCGCCCGCCCTCTTCCGGGGCCGCGGCTTCGCCCCCGCCGTCGTCCTCAACCTGATCTCCTCGTTCGCCATGATGGGCTCGGCCTTCTTCACCACGCAGTACCTCCAGTCGGTGCTCGGCAAGAGCGCGATGGAGGCCGCCCTGTGGGCGCTGCTGCCCTCGCTGCCGATCGGCATGGCGGCCCCGGTCGCCACCCAGCTGGTGCAGAAGGGCGTCAACCGGGCCTACGTCGTCACCGCCGGTTTCGCCATCGGCGCCGCGGGCTACGGGATGCTGGCCGTGGCGGGCACGGACTCCCTCTGGCTGGTCCTGGCGGCCTGCGCGGTCCTCTCCTCCGGCATCGTGATGGTGATCTCCCAGATGACCGACCTGGCGCTGGGCGCGGCCCCGGCGGAGCAGGCGGGCGCCGCCTCCTCGCTGCTGGAGACCGGCTCGGAGTTCGGCGGGGCGCTGGGCATGGCGACGCTCGGCTCCATCGGCACGGCGATCTACCGCCACGACATCCCGGCCGGTGCCCCCGCCCCGGCCCACGAGACCCTGGGCGGCGCGCTCGCCGTCGCCGGACAGCTCCCCGGCCGGACCGGAGAGGCCCTGGTCACCGCGGCCCGCGAAGCCTTCACCCACGGGATGCAGGGCGCGGCCCTCGCCGGAGCGGCCCTGCTGGTCCTGGCCGGGATCGCGGCCACGGCGACCCTGCGTCGGGTGAGCGTCCGGGCCGACGAGGCGGCCGAGGCGGTCGAGGAGACCGAGCAGGCGCAGCCCGAGAAGGTGCTCGCCTGAGCGCCGGGCGGCACGCGAAAGGCGCCGGGTGAGCTGGGAACTCCAGCTCACCCGGCGCCTTGCGGTGCCTCGCGTGAGTCTCGCCGTCGTCGGCCGGGCGGCCCCGGCCTCCGGCGCGTCAGACCAGGTTCACGGAACGGGCCGAGGTGGCCCCGATCTCCGCCGAGACCTCCGCGAGCACCCCGGCCGGAACCGTGTCGTCCACGGTCAGCACGGCCAGCGCCTCGCCGCCCACGCCCGCGCGGGCCACCTGCATACCGGCGATGTTGATGCCCGCCTCGCCGATGACCCGGCCCACCGTGCCGACGACACCGGGACGGTCCTCGTAGCGCAGGACGACCATGTGGTCGGCGAGCGCGAGGTCGACGTCGTACTCGCCGACGGCGACGATCTTCTGCACATGCTTGGGTCCGGCCAGAGTGCCGGAGACCGACACCTCCTCGCCGTCGGCGAGGGTGCCGCGCACCGTGACCACGTTGCGGTGGTCGGCGGACTCGCTGCTCGTGGTCAGGCGGACCTCGACACCGCGCTCCTGCGCGAACAGCGGCGCGTTGACGTAGGAGACCGTCTCGTCGACGACGTCCTCGAAGACGCCCTTGAGCGCGGACAGCTCCAGGACCTTCACGTCGTGCTGGGTGATCTCGCCGTAGACCTCGACGTCGAGGCGGACGGCGACCTCACCGGCGAGCGCCGTGAAGATGCGGCCCAGGCGCTCGGCGAGCGGGAGGCCCGGCTTGACGTCCTCGGCGATGACGCCGCCCTGGACGTTGACCGCGTCCGGCACCAGCTCACCGGCGAGGGCGAGGCGCACCGACCTGGCGACGGCGATGCCCGCCTTCTCCTGCGCCTCGTCCGTGGAGGCGCCCAGGTGCGGGGTGCAGACGACCTGGTCGAACTCGAAGAGCGGGGAGTCGGTGCACGGCTCCTTGGCGTACACGTCCAGGCCCGCGCCCGCGACCCGGCCCTCCTTCAGCGCCGAGTACAGCGCCTCCTCGTCGACGATGCCGCCGCGCGCGGCGTTGACGATGCGCACGGTCGGCTTGACCTTGTGCAGCGCGTCCTCGCCGATCAGGCCGAGCGTCTCGGGGGTCTTGGGCAGGTGGACGGTGATGAAGTCGGAGACCTCCAGCAGCTCGTCCAGCGTCAGCACCTTGACGCCCATCTGCGCGGCCCGCGCGGGCTGCACGTACGGGTCGTAGGCGACGACCTTCATACCGAAGGCCGACATGCGCTGGGCGACCAGGGCGCCGATACGGCCGAGGCCGACGACGCCGAGGGTCTTCTCGGCCAGCTCGACACCGGTGTACTTGCTGCGCTTCCACTCGCTGTTCTTCAGCGCGGCGTTGGCCTGCGGGATGTTGCGGGCGGTGGCGAGGAGGAGACCGCAGGCCAGTTCGGCGGCGGTCACGATGTTCGAGGTCGGGGCGTTGACGACCATCACGCCGGCCTTGGTGGCGGCGGAGACGTCCACGTTGTCCAGGCCGACACCGGCGCGGGCGACGACCTTGAGCTTGCGGGCGGCGGCGACGGCCTCGGCGTCGACCTTGGTGGCCGAGCGGATCAGGATCGCGTCGACGTCGGCGATGGCCGGAAGCAGTTCGGCCCGGTCGGCGCCGTTGCAGTGCCGGATCTCGAAGTCCGGACCGAGTGCGTCGACGGTCGCGGGCGACAGCTCTTCAGCGATGAGTACGACAGGTTTCGAGCTCACGTGAGTCCTCACAAATCCAATGCGTGCGGACGGCCGTCCCGACGGCCGCAGGCGGTGGAGTGGGCGGGATGCTAGCCGCGTGGAAGACGCACGACGCTGTGGGCCTGACGCGTTGTTGTGCAGCAGTGTAGTGGCGTCGCGTGCGTCGTATTACGCCGCTGCGGAAGGATCACCCGTCCGTGGCTGGCCGGGGTGGACAACGCCGCCGGTCCGCCGTGGGAGGCGGCGCCGCCCCGGGTGCGGCGAAGGGGCCGGAGCACCGGCTCCGACCCCTCTGCCCGGAGGCTTACGCCTCCTCGTCGACCCAGCTCATGAGCTTGCGCAGCTCCTTGCCGGTGGTCTCCAGCAGGTGCTCGGAGTCCTGCTTCTTGTACTCGTTGTACCGCTTGAGGCCGCCGTGGTACTCGTCCATCCAGTTCTTGGCGAAGGTGCCGTCCTGGATCTCGGAGAGGACCTTCTTCATCTCGGCCTTGGTGGCGTCGGTGATGATGCGCGGGCCGGTGACGTAGTCGCCCCACTCGGCGGTCTCGGAGATCGACCAGCGCATCTTCTCCAGGCCGCCCTCGTACATGAGGTCGACGATCAGCTTCAGCTCGTGCAGGCACTCGAAGTAGGCGATCTCCGGCTGGTAGCCCGCCTCGACCAGCGTCTCGAAACCGGCCTTCACCAGCGCGGTCGTCCCGCCCGCGAGCACGGCCTGCTCACCGAAGAGGTCGGTCTCGGTCTCCTCGGTGAACGTCGTCCTGATGACACCCGCCCGGGTCCCGCCGATCCCTCGCGCGTACGACAGCGCCAGGTCCAGCGCGCTGCCCGAGGCGTCCTGTTCCACCGCGACCAGACACGGGACGCCGCGGCCCTCCTCGTACTGGCGGCGCACCAGGTGGCCGGGGCCCTTGGGCGCGACCATGCAGACGTCGACACCCGCCGGGGGCTTGATGAAGCCGTAGCGGATGTTCAGGCCGTGCCCGAAGAACAGCGCGTCGCCGTCCTTCAGGTTCGGCGCGATGTGCTCCTCGTA
>NZ_KB892183.1:0-65116 GCF_000373685.1 Streptomyces sp. PsTaAH-124
TCGGCCAGAAAATTAATTCAGCCGGTTGACACGCACGAGAGCGGAACCAAGGGGAAGGAATGTTCCCCCGGTTCACAGCGTCCTCGCTGTGTTTTCTTCAAAGGAACCTCGTCCCGACCATGACGGCCGGAGACGGGGTATCAACATATCTGGCGTTGACTTTTGGCACGCTGTTGAGTTCTCAAGGAACGGACGCTTCCTTTGTACTCACCCTCTCGGGCTTTCCTCCGGGCGCTTCCCTTCGGTCTTGCGTTTCCGACTCTATCAGATCTTTTTCCGATCCGATTTCCTCGGCGCTTTCCAGGTTCCCGCTTCCGCGTTTCCCTTTCCGGCGGTTCCGACTTTATCAGAGATTCTGAGTCGGATTTCCCGCCCCCTCCGGCAACCATGTGCGGAGCGCCTGAGGCGTCCTGGTTCCCGGCTGGGCGGAGCCGTAAACGTACTGGAGCGGGGCGCCCCGATGCAAATCGAGGCGCCCCGCTGCCTGTTCGGGCTCAGACCTCCACGACCACCGGGAGGATCATCGGCCTGCGCCGGTAGGTGTCGGAGACCCACTTGCCCAGCGTGCGGCGGATGAGCTGCTGCATCTGGTGGGAGTCGGCGATGCCCTCCTGGGCGGTCTTCTCCAGGGCCTGCGTGATCTTGGGCATGACCGCGCCGAAGGCGGAGTCGTCGATGCCCGAGCCGCGGGCCTGGACGTGCGGGCCCGCGGTGACCTTGCCGGTGGTGGAGTCGACCACCACGAAGACCGAGATGATGCCCTCGTCACCGAGGATCTTGCGGTCCTTCAGCGCGGGCTCGCCCACGTCGCCGACCGAGAGGCCGTCGACATACACATAGCCGGCCTGGACCTTGCCGGAGATCTTGGCCTTGCCCTCGACGAGGTCGACGGTCACGCCGTCCTCGGCGATGACGATCCGGTCGTGCGGCACACCGGTGAGCGCGCCCAGTTCGGCGTTGGCGCGCAGATGGCGCCACTCGCCGTGCACCGGCATCAGGTTCCGGGGGCGGCAGATGTTGTAGAAGTACAGCAGCTCACCGGCCGAGGCGTGCCCCGAGACGTGCACCTTGGCGTTGCCCTTGTGGACGACGTTGGCGCCCCAGCGGGTCAGGCCGTTGATGACGCGGTAGACCGCGTTCTCGTTGCCGGGGATCAGGGAGGACGCCAGGATCACCGTGTCGCCCTCGACGATACGGATCTGGTGGTCCCGGTTGGCCATGCGGGACAGGGCCGCCATCGGTTCGCCCTGGGAACCGGTGCAGACGAGGACCACCTCGTGGTCGGGCAGGTCGTCCAGCGTGCGGACGTCCACGACCAGGCCCGGCGGGACCTTCAGATAGCCCAGGTCCCGGGCGATGCCCATGTTGCGGACCATGGAGCGCCCGACGAAGGCGACCCGGCGGCCGTACTCGTGGGCGGCGTCCAGGATCTGCTGGATGCGGTGGACGTGGCTGGCGAAGCTCGCCACGATGATCCGCTTGCCGGCGCCGGCGAAGACCTGGCGCAGCACTCCGGAGATGTCCCGCTCGTGCGGCGTGAAGCCGGGGACCTCGGCGTTCGTCGAGTCGGAGAGGAGGAGGTCGATGCCCTCCTCGCTCAGCCGGGCGAAGGCGTGCAGGTCGGTGAGGCGGTTGTCCAGCGGGAGCTGGTCCATCTTGAAGTCGCCGGTGTGGACCACCATGCCGGCCGGGGTGCGGATGGCGACGGCCAGCGCGTCCGGGATGGAGTGGTTGACCGCGACGAACTCGCAGTCGAAGGGGCCGATGCGCTCCCGGTTCCCCTCCGCGACCTCCAGTGTGTACGGCCGGATGCGGTGTTCCTGGAGCTTGGCCTCGATGAGCGCGAGGGTCAGCTTGGAGCCGATCAGGGGGATGTCCGGCTTCTCCCGCAGGAGATAGGGGACGCCGCCGATGTGGTCCTCGTGGCCGTGGGTGAGGACGATGCCCTCGATGTCGTCGAGGCGGTCCCGGATGGACGTGAAGTCCGGCAGGATCAGGTCGATTCCGGGCTGCTCCTCCTCGGGGAAGAGCACTCCGCAGTCGACGATCAGCAGGCGTCCGCCGTACTCGAAGACCGTCATGTTGCGGCCGATCTCACCGAGACCGCCGAGCGGGGTGACGCGAAGGCCACCGTCGGCGAGCGGCGGGGGCGGCGCGAGTTCAGGATGCGGGTGACTCAAAAGACCCTCCTCACCACACGCGCCACGTACCGGTGGGCACGTGGCGCGCGTGACTTCGTGCTGAAGCAGTTGTCGTTGTGGACTGCGCAGGCACCGGTGGCCTGCGGTTTCTCGTGCGTGTTCAGTTGTGGTGCCCGGTTCCCGGATGTGGTTTCCGGGTGGATCCGGGCGGTGCGAGAGATCTCGCGAAGTCCTGTTGTCAGAGCTGTACCCCGCCGGCGGCAAGATCGATCTTGAGCTGTTCGGTCTCTTCGGACGTCAGCTCGACCATGGGCAGCCGCAGCGGTCCGCCGGGCAGGCCCTGGAGGGCGAGCGCGGCCTTGGTGGTCATGACGCCCTGGGTGCGGAACATGCCGGTGTAGACCGGCAGCAGCTTCTGGTGGATCTCGGTGGCCTTCTGGACGTCGCCGGAGGTGTACGCGTCGACGAGGGTGCGCAGCTCGGGGGTGACGAGGTGGCCGACGACCGAGACGAAGCCGACCGCGCCGACGGAGAGCAGCGGCAGGTTCAGCATGTCGTCGCCGGAGTACCAGGCGAGCCCGGAGCGGGCGATGGCCCAGCTCGCGCGACCGAGGTCGCCCTTGGCGTCCTTGTTGGCGACGATCCTCGGGTGCTCGGCGAGGCGGACCAGGGTCTCCGTGTTGATGGGGACCCCGCTGCGGCCGGGGATGTCGTAGAGCATGACGGGCAGGCCGGTCGCGTCGGCGATCGCCGTGAAGTGCCGGTACAGGCCCTCCTGCGGGGGCTTGTTGTAGTACGGCGTGACGGTGAGCAGGCCGTGCGCGCCCGCCTGCTCGGCGGCGCGGGCCAGCTCGACGCTGTGGTGGGTGTCGTTGGTGCCGACGCCGGCCACGACGTGGGCGCGGTCTCCGACGGCGGCCACGACCGCGCGTACCAGCTCCGTTTTCTCCGCATCGCTGGTGGTGGGGGACTCGCCGGTGGTGCCGTTGACGACCAGGCCGTCGTTGCCTGCGTCCACCAGGTGGGCGGCGAGCCGCTGCGCGCCGTCGAGGTCGAGTGCGCCGTCCGCCGTGAAGGGCGTGACCATGGCGGTGAGGACCCGCCCGAAGGGGGTCTGCGGAGTCGAGGTCGGAGCCATGGGTAACACGCTACTCGCTGCTCAGGCCGGGGTCTGCCCTCGGGGCGGGCGACAAGTCGTGACAAGAGTGGAGCCCGGCACTGCCTGCTCGGGGGTTCAAGCAGTGCCGGGTCCGTTCGATCAGGCTAGATAACTTCCATAAATGCCGCAATACGGACACTTCGCGCAGCCGATCCGTACATCTGTGCCTGGCTGCGCCCCGGGGAAGGACAGGGGCGCGCGCCGCCGGTGCGGGCTACGGGGCCACCCGGCCGTTGGCGTTGAACGCGGCGTACGTGAGGGGCATGAGCTTCGCCCACTCGGCCTCCATCCGCTCGCCGACCATCTCGATCTCCCGCTGCGGGAACGACGGCACCCTGGCCAGCTCGTGCTGGGTGCGCAGCCCCAGGAAGTGCATCAGCGAGCGGGCGTTGCAGGTGGCGTACATGGAGGAGAACAGCCCCACCGGCAGGACGGCCCGCGCGACCTCGCGGGCGACCCCGGCGGCCAGCATCTCCTGGTAGGACGCGTACGCCTCGCGGTAGGTGTCCTCCATGACCCGGCCGACCAGCTCCTGCTGGGCCTGGGTGCCCTCGACGAACTCGTACTTGCCGGGCCGGCCCTGCTGGACCAGCTTGCGGGACTCGTCGGGCACGTAGAACACCGGCTGGAGCGTCCGGTAGCGGCCGGACTCCTCGTTGTAGGACCACCCGACCCGGTGCCGCATGAACTCGCGGAAGACGAAGATCGGGGCGCTGACGAAGAAGGTCATCGAGTTGTGCTCGAAGGGGCTGCCGTGCCGGTCCCGCATCAGGTAGTTGATCAGGCCCCGGGAGCGCTCGGGGTCCTTGCCCAGTTCGTCGAGGGACTGCTCGCCGAGGGTCGAGACGCGGGCAGCGAAGAGCACGTCCGCGTCCGAAGCGGTGTGCTTGACCAGCTCGACGGTGACATCGCTGCGGAAGCTGGGCTTCTGGTCGTCGGCGGGGGTGTCGGTCACGGCGCGGGGGGTCCTTCCTTGCACGGCTGTCGGGCGGCGCCCACTCTACGGGGGCCGTCTCGCGGGTAACGGTTCGCCCACGCGCCCCATGAATTTTCCGGAAAAGGGCACCTTTCCGGTCACTCATGCGTCTGTATCAGTGAGACACACCCGTTCGAGTCCGCACGGGGCCGACCGACCCCCGAAGGGAGCCGTACCTCCGATGTTCCGTCGGCGCGAGCCCGTCCCGTTCTCCTTCGTCGCAGAGGCCGACCGGTTCCGCAGCAATGTCGCTCCCCCGCCCCGGCGGCGGGCGTCCGTCGCTCAGCTGGCCGGCCGCTGGCTGCTGGGCCTGACCATCGTCGCGGGACTCGTGGGCTCCCTGGTGCTCGGGATGCCCGCACTGAAGACCACGGACTCCCCCACACAGACCCAGCAGGCCTCCGACGGCCGCTGAGGCCGCCGGCCTCCCGGATCCCCTTCCCGTTCCCCCTTCCCCTCCCGTGCGCTGCCACCCCCTTGGCCCCCCGCGGGTGGTGAGCGACGACACGGCCGGATAGCCTCACCGGGCACAGCCCCAGCGTGGATTGAGTGAGGACCCGCCGTGCCCCTGTCCTTCCTGACGGCCGAACGCGCCTTCGACGCAGCGGACGATGTCGCGCTGCCGTTCGACGACCGCGAGCGCTGGCGGCGGCCCTACCGCCCCGGCCCCTGGCGGGTGGGGGTGGCTGCGCTGGTGCTGCTGATCGCCTCGTTCGTCATGCTGTCGGCGGTGGTCATCGCGCTGACCGGCGCGCTGACCGGCGGCACGGTCTGCCTGCTCGTGGGGGTCCTCGTCATCGCCGCCGCGCTGCGGCTGCTGCGCATGGGCGTGTGGGTGAGCGCGCGCGGGCTGCGCCGGACCGGCTTCCTGGTCACCCGTACGATCCCGTGGGCCCAGGTCGTCAGCGTCCGTACCGCCCAGCAGCCGGTGCGCTGGCTCGGGCTGCCGCGGACGGTGCAGGGCCAGGCCCTGCTGCTGGTCCGCAGGGGGCGCCCGCAGGAGTCCGTACCGCCGCTGCTGACCACGCACAACGCCGACTTCCTGAGCCGGGCGACGGCGTTCGACCGGGCGGCGGACACGCTGGAGGCGTGGGCGGACGAGTACCGGCAGCGCTGAGCCGGTACGCGTCGCCGGGCCGGTCCTCGCCCTGGCCTCAGGCCGCCTGGACGGGCTTGCCCCGGTGCAGGGCGATGGCGCGCTGCATCGCCTTGCGGGCCCGGGGGGTGTCACGGGCGTCGTGGTAGGCGACGGCCAGGCGGAACCAGGTGCGCCAGTCGTCGGGGGCCGCCTCCGTCTCGGCCTTGCGCAGCGCGAAGACCTCGTCGGCCGAGTCACGGTCGATCCGTCCGCTGGGCGTGCGCCTGAGCTGGTCGACGGGCAGGCCGCCCTCGGCGTCGAGTTCGGCGGCGAGCTGGTTGGCCCGGCGGACGAACTCGGTGTTCTTCCACAGGAACCACAGACCGATCACCGGCAGGATCAGTACGGCGATCCCGAAGGTGACCGTCACGAGCGTGCCGGACTCGATGAGCAGGACGCCGCGGCTGCCGACCAGGACGAAGTAGAAGACCAGGACGGCGGCCGTGACGAGATAGGTGATCTTCGCGCGCATGGTTCCAGGGCTCAGTTCAGGTCGAGGAAGTGCTCCAGGCCGAAGGTCAGGCCCGGAGTGGTCACCACACGGCGCACGCCGAGCAGGATGCCCGGCATGAAGCTGCTGTGGTGGAGCGAGTCGTGGCGGACCGTGAGCGTCTCGCCCTCGCCGCCCAGCAGGACCTCCTGGTGGGCGAGGAGCCCGCGCAGCCGCACGGCGTGCACGGGGACACCGTCGACGTCCGCGCCGCGGGCGCCGTCCAGGGCGGTGGCCGTGGCGTCCGGCGCCGGGGCGGTGCCGGCCTCGGCGCGGGCCGCGGCGATGAGCTGGGCGGTGCGCGTGGCCGTGCCGCTGGGGGCGTCCACCTTGCCCGGGTGGTGCAGCTCGATGACCTCGACGGACTCGAAGTAGGGCGCCGCGATCTGGGCGAACTTCATGGTGAGGACGGCCCCGATGGAGAAGTTCGGGGCGATGAGCACACCGGTCTCCGGGGACCGGCCGAGCCGTTCCCGCAGCCGCGCGAGGCGGTCGTCGGTCCAGCCGGTGGTGCCGACGACGGCGTGGATGCCGTGGTCCACGCAGAAGTCGAGGTTGTCCATCACCGAGTCGGGGGTGGTCAGCTCGACCGCCACCTGGGCGCCGCTCTCGGTGAGCGTCTCCAGCTTGTCACCGCGGCCGAGGGCGGCGACCAGCTCCATGTCCTCGGCGGCCTCGACGGCCCGTACGGCCTCGGAACCGATCCGGCCCCCGGCACCGAGGACCGCCACGCGCAGCTTGCTCATCTCTTGCTTCCTTTGACCGAAGGGGGTGACGCGTGACCGAAGGGGGTGGCGCGGCCGGGCGTCAGGCGACCGCGTCGTGCAGGCGGGCGGCCTGCTTGTCCTTGAGCGGGCCGATGACCGACAGGGACGGGCGCTGTCCCAGGATGTCGCGGGCGACCTCGCGGACCTCGTCGGGGGTGACCGCGGCCATCCTGGCCAGCATGTCGTCGACGGAGAGGTGCTCGCCCCAGCACAGTTCGCTCTTGCCGATGCGGTTCATCAGCGCGCCGGTGTCCTCCAGGCCGAGGACGGTGGAGCCCCGGAGCTGGCCGATGGCGCGGTCGATCTCGTCGTCGGACAGGCCGTGCTCGGCGACGTGGTCGAGTTCGTCGCGGCAGATGCGCAGCACGTCGTGCACCTGGCTGGGCCGGCAGCCGGCGTAGACGCCGAAGAGGCCGCAGTCGGCGAAGCCCGAGGTGTAGGAGTACACGCTGTAGGCCAAGCCGCGCTTCTCCCGGACCTCCTGGAAGAGGCGGGAGGACATGCCGCCGCCGAGGGCGGTGTTGAGGACGCCGAGGGCCCAGCGGCGCTCGTCGGTGCGGGCCAGGCCCGGCATGCCGAGCACCACGTGGGCCTGCTCCGTCTTCCTGTTCTGGAGTTCGACGCGGCCCGCGGTGCGCAGCGCGCGGCGGCCGTCGCGCGGGGCGATCGGCTCGGCCCCGGTGTTCCCCAGGGAGCCGGCCTTCTCGAAGGCGGCGCGGACCTGGCGTACGACCTTGGCGTGGTCGACGTTGCCGGCGCAGGCGACCACGAGGTGGGTCGGGTCGTAGTGCTTGCGGTAGAAGCGGCGGATGCGGTCGGCGGTGAGGGCGTTGACCGTGTCGACGGTGCCGAGGACCGGGCGGCCCAGCGGGTTGTCGCCGAACATGGTGTGCGCGAACAGGTCGTGCACGCCGTCGCCGGGGTCGTCCTCGGTCATGGCGATCTCTTCGAGGATGGCGCCGCGTTCGACGTCGACGTCCTCCTCGCGGATCAGCGAACCGGTGAGCATGTCGCAGACCACGTCGATGGCGAGCGGCAGGTCGGTGTCGAGCACGCGTGCGTAGTAGCACGTGTACTCCTTCGCCGTGAACGCGTTCATCTCGCCGCCGACGGCGTCGAGGGCGGCGGAGATGTCCAGGGCGGAGCGGCTGCCGGTGCCCTTGAAGAGCAGGTGCTCCAGGTAGTGGGTGGCGCCGTTCAGCGAGGGGGTCTCGTCGCGGGAGCCGACGTGCGCCCAGATGCCGAAGGTGGCCGAGCGCACGGAGGGCAGGGTCTCGGTGACGACGCGCAGGCCGCCGGGGAGGGTGGTCCTGCGGACGGTGCCGATGCCGGCGGTGCCCTTGATCAGGGTTTGGGTACGGGCGACGGCCCGCGCCTCCGAGGAGGTGCGGGCCGTCGCCTTGAAGCCACGGGACGTCACTTGGCGGCGTCGTCCTTCTGCTCTTCGCCGGCCTCTTCGCCCTCGATCACAGGGATCAGGGAGAGCTTGCCGCGGGAGTCGATCTCGGCGATCTCGACCTGGACCTTCTGGCCCACGCCGAGGACGTCCTCGACGTTCTCCACGCGCTTGCCGCCGGCCAGCTTGCGGATCTGCGAGATGTGCAGCAGTCCGTCCTTGCCGGGCATCAGCGAGACGAAGGCGCCGAAGGTGGTCGTCTTCACGACCGTGCCCAGGTAGCGCTCGCCGACCTCGGGCATCGTCGGGTTGGCGATGCTGTTGATCGTGGTGCGGGCGGCCTCGGCGGCCGGGCCGTCGGCGGCACCGATGTAGATGGTGCCGTCGTCCTCGATGGTGATCTCGGCGCCGGTGTCCTCCTGGATCTGGTTGATCATCTTGCCCTTGGGGCCGATGACCTCGCCGATCTTGTCGACCGGGATCTTCACGGTGATGATCCGCGGCGCGTTGGGGGACATCTCGTCCGGCGTGTCGATCGCTTCCATCATCACGTCGAGGATGTGGAGGCGGGCGTCACGGGCCTGCTTGAGGGCGGCGGCCAGGACGGAGGCCGGGATGCCGTCCAGCTTGGTGTCGAGCTGGAGGGCGGTGACGAACTCCTTGGTGCCGGCGACCTTGAAGTCCATGTCGCCGAAGGCGTCCTCCGCACCGAGGATGTCGGTGAGGGTGACGTAGTGCGTCTCGCCCTCGATCTCCTGGGAGATCAGGCCCATGGCGATGCCGGCGACCGGGGCCTTGAGGGGCACACCGGCGTTCAGCAGGGACATGGTGGAGGCGCAGACCGAGCCCATGGACGTCGAGCCGTTGGAGCCGAGGGCCTCGGACACCTGGCGGATCGCGTAGGGGAACTCCTCGCGGGTGGGCAGCACCGGCACGAGCGCGCGCTCGGCGAGGGCGCCGTGGCCGATCTCGCGGCGCTTGGGCGAGCCCACGCGGCCGGTCTCACCGGTGGAGTACGGCGGGAAGTTGTAGTTGTGCATGTAGCGCTTGCGGGTCACCGGGGAGAGGGTGTCCAGCTGCTGCTCCATGCGGAGCATGTTGAGGGTGGTGACGCCCAGGATCTGGGTCTCGCCACGCTCGAACAGCGCGGAGCCGTGCACGCGCGGGATGGCCTCGACCTCGGCGGCCAGCGTACGGATGTCCGTGACGCCGCGGCCGTCGATGCGCTTCTTCTCCTTGATGACGCGCTCGCGGACCAGGGTCTTGGTCAGCGAGCGGTACGCGGCGGAGATCTCCTTCTCGCGGCCCTCGAACTCGGGCAGCAGCTTCTCGGCGGCCAGGCCCTTGACGCGGTCCAGCTCGGCCTCGCGCTCCTGCTTGCCGGCGATGGTGAGCGCCTGGGCCAGCTCGGGGCGGACCGCGGCGGTCAGCGCCTCCAGGACGTCGTCCTGGTAGTCGAGGAAGATCGGGAACTCGCCGGTCGGCTTGGCGGCCTTGGCGGCGAGGTCGGACTGGGCCTTGCACAGCACCTTGATGAAGGGCTTCGCGGCGTCCAGACCGGCGGCGACGACCTCTTCGGTGGGGGCCTCGGAGCCGCCCTTGACCAGCTGGATGGTCTTCTCGGTGGCCTCGGCCTCGACCATCATGATCGCGACGTCGCCGTCCTCCAGGACACGGCCGGCGACGACCATGTCGAAGACGGCGTCCTCCAGCTCGGTGTGGGTCGGGAACGCGACCCACTGGCCGTTGATCAGCGCGACGCGGACGCCGCCGATCGGGCCGGAGAAGGGCAGACCGGCCAGCTGCGTGGACGCGGAGGCGGCGTTGATCGCCACGACGTCGTACAGGTGGTCGGGGTTGAGCGCCATGACGGTGCAGACGACCTGGATCTCGTTGCGCAGGCCCTTGCGGAAGGACGGGCGCAGCGGGCGGTCGATCAGGCGGCAGGTGAGGATCGCGTCCTCGGAGGGGCGGCCCTCCCGGCGGAAGAAGCTGCCGGGGATCTTGCCGGCCGCGTACATCCGCTCCTCGACGTCCACCGTGAGGGGGAAGAAGTCGAGCTGGTCCTTGGGGTTCTTCGAGGCGGTGGTGGCCGACAGCACCATGGTGTCGTCGTCCAGGTACGCCACGGCGGAACCGGCGGCCTGCTTGGCCAGGCGGCCCGTCTCGAAGCGGATGGTGCGGGTGCCGAAGGAACCGTTGTCGATGACGGCTTCGGCGTAGTGGGTCTCGTTCTCCACCAGCGTTTTCTCCGTTTACTTGTCGTCTTTCGTCCCGCCCCGCCCGTGTGGCGGGGGGACGGTGGCGGAGAAGCGCTCCGTCTGGTGCGGGCCGGTCTTCGATCGAAGCTCCCGGGGCTCGTACGCCCGGGGGCCACTACCGAGGACCGGCGGCGGCGGGATGCGCTCCTCCTCGTTGCGTATGTCGTACTGCTTGGTGCGTCCGGTACGTACCGTCTCGTGCTGGTACGCACCGTCTCGTGCCGCGGTCCGTGTCCTACCGTCCGCGTCGTGCTACCACACTACAAAGCGTGAGTGACACTCCGCACGTTTCCGCACGTACGGCAAAGGGAGCGGTCCCCGATCCTCACCGGGAACCGCTCCCTTCACGGCGTCCTACTTGGCGCCCGCCGCACCGCGGCGGATGCCGAGGCGGTCGACCAGCGCACGGAAGCGCTGGATGTCCTTCTTCGCCAGGTACTGGAGCAGCCGGCGGCGCTGACCGACCAGGATCAGCAGACCACGACGGGAGTGGTGGTCGTGCTTGTGGGTCTTGAGGTGCTCGGTCAGGTCGGAGATCCGACGGGACAGCAGAGCGACCTGGACCTCGGGGGAGCCGGTGTCGCCCTCCTTGGTACCGAACTCGGAGATGATCTGCTTCTTCGTGACGGCGTCGAGCGACACGCGTACTCCTCATGGTCTGTGAGCGGCCACCGAGTGCCCCAGGTCTGTGTCTCCGGGGAGCTTCCGTTACTCGGGAGGCGGGGTCCGCTGGGCGCGGTCTCCAGGGCCCGTGCAGGAATGCCTGCGGCGGCGCCGGAGATGCGTACACAAACGGCCGTCACTCAGGGTACCAGGCGGCCTGGGCCGTTCCGCCCCGGGTTTCCGGAGCGGCCCGCGACGAGCGCCGCGGCCACTAGGGTGAGTCGCTGGCACCGTAGGGCTACGTCGGAAGGGGTCGCCGCGAGATGGCGGAGACGGCAGCGGAGATCAAGGCACGCAAGGAACGCGAGCGCGACGAACTGTACGCGCTCGACATCTCGGACGTGGAGTGGCACTGCGCACCGGGCACGGAGGAGCACGAGGAGCGCGTGGAGATCGCCTATCTTCCCGACGGCGCCGTGGCCATGCGGTCCTCCCTCGACCACGGCACCGTGCTGCGCTACACGGAGGCGGAGTGGCGGGCGTTCGTGCTGGGAGCCCGGGACGGCGAGTTCGATCTGGAGCCGACCGAGCGCAACGGCGGCCTCGACGCGCAGTGAGGCGCCGCCGCACACCCCGTGCGGGTGACGGACGGTGAACGGCTGACGGGCGGCACGCGCGCGTGCCGCCCGTGCCGTGTCCGTCAGTCCCGGGCGCCCGCGCTGCCGATGCCGACGACGGCCGTCACCGGGTACGTCGGGTGCTTCTCGTCGGCGGTCAGCTCGCGCTGGGCGAAGTAGACCCGGCCCTGCCCCACGAGGATGTCCGACCGCTCGATGTCGGCGAGACCGCCGTCCTCGTCGGGGAGGCCGAAGTACAGGAACGGCGTCTCCTTGCCGGTGGCCGGGTTCCAGCGGATCACCGAGGACGGTTCGATCGTGGAGTAGCTGCGCCGGAAGACCAGCAGGTCGTCCCCGCTCATCTGGAGCGGGGCCATCGGCTGCGAGGGGCGCGCGTCGAGCTTGCGGCCCGCCTTGCCGGTGCGGACGTCGAAGGCCACGATCCAGTTGGCCGCCTGGCGCAGCTCGGTGGTCTCCTTGCTGACGACGTACAGGTGGTCGCGCCCCACGACGACGCCGTCGCAGTACTCCACCTTGCCGAAGTAGCCCGCGCCGAAGTCGCGTTCGCCGCACTTGGGGTCGTAGCCGGTCATGGAGAGGGTGGCCAGGCGCTTGCCGGTGCCGTCGAGGGTGATCAGGTCGGTCACCGAGGTGTCGCCGGCCGCGACCGCGAGCACCGCCGGGTCGGACGAGGGCAGGAAGACGTCCTCGACCCCGCCGGCCACCTTGTACGTCCACAGGGGCTTGCCGGTGCGCGGCTCCAGCTTCTCGACCCGGTAGGTCGGCTCGGACGACTCGCCGCCGCACTTCTCCAGGACGAGCAGCGCACGGCCGCCGGCGAAGCCGCTGTCCTCGCAGGCGGAGACGGTCGTGCTGTTCCAGAGCTGCTTGCCGCTCTTCATGTCGTACGCGACCGAGCCCTGGCCCCAGGCGACGGCCACCACGCCCTTGGTCATGGTCAGGTTGGTGTTGGTGACGAAGGCCCTGTCCGCCGAGGGCATCGTCGCCTGCCAGAGCTTCTTGCCGGTGTTCACGTCGAAGAACACCACCTGGTCGCAGACGCCCGACTTCTCGGAGGAGCCGGACCGCACGGGCTGCACCACGACCGCCGTGCGCCCGTCGGCGGTGAGGTGCTTGCTGGTGGCGCACAGGGGGCCGTCGAGCTTGAGGGTCCACGCCTTCTCGTCGCCCGTGGCGGCGGTGGTCAGGCCCTCGATCCGGTTGCCCACGCCCTTGGCGAGCACCTTCTCGGTGGCCCAGGTGCCCGGCGCGTACCGCGGGTCGCCCTTGACGGTCTTGGCGAGGTCGCCTTCCCGGTACTCGACCAGCAGCTTGCCCTCGGGGGTGACCGGGGTCTTCTCCGTCAGTTCGCGGATGTCGTCGGGGCTCTGCGGGGCGGCCGACGGGCGGGGGGCGGCCGCGGGCCTGTCGTCCCCCGCGGACGACAGGATCCAGCCGCCCACGCCGACGGCGGCGGCCACCACGACGGCCACCGCGCCCAGCACGCGTATGCGGCGGCGTCTGCGGGTGCGGTCCGCGGCGAGCGCGGACTGGGTGTAGGGAGAGGGGGGCGGGCCGAAGCTCACGCGAGAAAATCCCTTCGTACGGGTCGTCACCCGGGGCCGTCGCACGCCGGACGGGCGTCGCGAGGCGGTCCGGGCAGGGGTCTGGGGTGCGGCACACACACGCGCGCGTGCCGCACCGCCGTGCGGTCGTGCGGTCGAGCGGTCGAGCGGTCGAGCGGTCGGGTCAGCCGGTCATCGAGCGGACGGCGGTGTACACACCGAGCACGGCGAGGGCCAGCGGTACCAGGATCAGCAGGACGAAGCCCTCGGCGATCTCCATGGAGCGGCCCCAGAAGGGGCTGAGTCCGCTGCGCGGGACGATCAGGCCGATCGCGGTGACCAGGACGGCTCCTGCGGCCACGGCGGCGGTGAGCCAGAGGGTGCGCAGGTCGAGGGCGCCGCGGTCGCCGTGCAGCGCGAAGTCGCGCAGGGCCTCGGCGGGCGGGTGCAGGGCGAGGCCGAGCAGCAGCAGGGCGACGGCGGCCAGGCCCGCGACCAGGACGCAGGACACCTGGGAGGTGTAGCGGAACAGCCGTGCGCGCAGCAGCATGGCCAGCCCTGTGGCCAGGGCCAGGAGCTGCGCCCACACGTCGTCGGAGAAGCCGAGGACGGCGGCCGCGGCGACCACGACCGCCGCGGTGCCGCCGACCAGCCCGAGCAGCATCTCGTGGCCGCGCCGGGCCTGGGCCGCGATGCGCTCGGCGTCGAGCGGGCCGGTGTCCGGACCGTCCGGGCCGGGCGCGGGGTCGGGCCCGAAGTCGTCCTGCGCGGCCGAACGCGGCGAGGCGTAGCCGATCGGCAGCCGGGCGAAGCGGCTGGAGAGCCCCGGCAGGAAGGCGACCAGGCCGACGGCGACGGGGGCGCAGCCGGCGGCGGTCGCGGTGGCCGAGGCGTCGGCGAGGACGGCGGCGAAGGTGGCCAGGGTGCCGGCCAGTGCCGCGCAGGCGGCGGCGACGAAGGGCGCGTCCCCGCCGGGGGTGAGGGCGACCAGGGCGACGGCGGCGACCAGGACGGTGGCGCAGCCCAGCAGGAACTGGAGCTTGCCGGGGCCCTGTCCGGCGGCGGGGCCGACGATGCCGGAGCCCGCGATCAGCAGCAGCGGCAGGGCGCCGAGGCCCAGGCAGGCCGCGGCGGCCCGGTCGGCGTACACGCGGGCGCGTACGCCGGCGGAGGCGGTCAGCAGCACGCCGAGGGCGCCGGCGACGACGCCGGGCAGCCCGTGCATGTCGTGGCGCACGGGGTCGGCGTACCAGAGGACGAAGCCGCACAGCAGCAACAGCAGTGCGCCGGCGGCCAGTCCGGCCGCCCGCAGCAGGTCGTCGCTCCACAGGTGCCGGTCGCGTACGACGGCGGAGGCGACGGCGTCCGAGACGTCGTCGTGGACCGCGGGCGGCAGGGACTCGGCGAACGGCCTGAGCCCGAGCACCTCCCCGTCCAGGACCCGTTCGTCCGCCAGGGTGCGGGCGCCGTCGAGGACGCGGCCGTCGCGGCGCACCAGGTGGTATCCGGTGGGGGCGCCCACGGGCTGGGTCTGGCCGGTCAGGCGCAGGATCTCCGGGTAGATGTCGGCGACGGCGATGTCCTCCGGGAGGGCCACGTCGATCCGGCTGTCGGGTGCCACGACGGTGACTCGGCAGAATCCCGTCGCCGCGGACGTACTCACCTTCACTGACCCCCTGTTCGCGGATGCGCACGCTGCGGGCGTCACCCTACCGGCACGCTCCGTCGGCACCGGCCAGTAGGATCGGCGCAAAGCGAAGGGCGACCGTCGCCACGGGGGTGCCGGTGAGCGGCCGTTCGTCCGTATCGAGGGATTGATGCTCCGGTGAGCCAGATCGTCATCAAGCGCCCACCACGCACGCTACCGCCCGAAGTGCCCTCGGATGACCTGCAATTGGAGACTCCTCCCGAGCTGCCGCGCGGTCAGCAGGAGGGCATGCTGATGCAGGTCCTGCCGACGCTCGGCATGGGCTCGTCGGTGGTGTTCTACTTCGCGTCGCCCAACGCCCATCCGTTCATGCGGATCATGGGTGTGGTGATGCTGGTGTCGACCGCGGCGATGGTGGTCTCGCAGATCGTCCGGCACCGTCGCGGTACGCAAGGGCAAATGGCCGACGTGCGCCGCGACTACCTCCGCTATCTGGCCCAGACCCGGCGCGCGGTGCGCCGGACGGCGCTGCGCCAGCGGGACGCTCAGCTGTATCTGCACCCGGCGCCGGAGCAGTTGTGGTCGGTGGTCGCCGAGGGCAGCCGGGTGTGGGAACGCCGTTCCGGGGACGACGACTTCGGGCAGGTGCGCATCGGTCTCGGCCCGCAGCGGCTGGCCACTCCCCTGGTGGCGCCGCACACCGCGCCGGTGGACGAACTGGAGCCGCTGTGCGCGGGCGCGATGCAGCGGTTCCTCGCGGTGCACGGCCAGTTGGACGGGCTGCCCGTGGCGCTGTCGCTGCGCGCCTTCTACCACGTGACCGTGTCCGGCGAGGCGGAGCGTGCGCAGGCGGCGGCCCGCGCGCTGGTGGCCCAGGCGGTCACCCTGCACTCCCCCGACGACCTGGTGGTCGCCGTGGTGACGTCACCGGGCGCGCTTCCCCGCTGGGACTGGACGAAGTGGCTGCCGCACTGCCAGGTGGCGGGCCAGTTCGACGGCGCGGGCACGCGTCGGCTGTTCGGCGACGACCTGGGCGAACTGGAGCAGTTGCTGGCGGGCACCCTGGAGGGGCGTCCGCGTTTCTCCCGGGACGGCCGGCCGCTGCTGGACCGGCCGCACGTGCTGGTCGTGCTGGACGGCGGCATGGTCCCGCCCGCCTCGGCGTTCGCCGCCGTGGAGGGGATGCAGGGGGTGACGGTCGTCGAGGTCGTCCCCGGTGAGCTGGACCAGCCGCGCGGCGATCTGTCGGTGGTCGTGCGCCCGGAGCGGCTGTGGCTCGACTCCGGCGGCGGTGTCGCCTACGAGGGCGTGCCGGACGGGCTGTCGCTGCCCGCCGCCGAGGCCCTGGCCCGGCAGCTCGCCCCGCTGCGTATGGGCGGCCAGGACGACGACGAACCCCTGCTGGCCAACCTGGACTTCACCGAGCTGCTGGGTCTCGGCGACGCCTCCTCGGTGGACGTCGCCCGTACCTGGCGGCCGCGTTCGACCCCGGAGCGGCTGCGGGTGCCGATCGGTGTCGGCGAGGACGGCCGGCCGGTGATGCTGGACCTCAAGGAGGCCGCGCAGGAGGGCATGGGGCCGCACGGCCTGTGCGTGGGCGCGACCGGCTCCGGCAAGTCGGAACTGCTGCGCACCCTGGTGCTGGGCCTGGCGGTCACCCACTCCTCGGAGACGCTCAACTTCGTCCTCGCCGACTTCAAGGGCGGCGCGACCTTCGCCGGGATGTCGCAGATGCCGCACGTCGCCGCCGTGATCACCAACCTCGCGGACGACCTCACCCTGGTCGACCGCATGGGCGACGCGATACGGGGCGAGCTGCAACGCCGCCAGGAACTGCTGCGCTCGGCCGGCAACTACGCCAACATCCACGACTACGAGAAGGCGCGCGCCGCGGGCGCCCCGCTGGAGCCGCTGGCCTCGCTCGTGCTCGTCATCGACGAGTTCAGCGAACTGCTCACGGCCAAGCCGGACTTCATCGACATGTTCATCCAGATCGGCCGGATCGGCCGCTCGCTGGGAGTGCATCTGCTGCTCGCCTCGCAGCGGCTGGAGGAGGGCCGGCTGCGCGGGCTGGACACCTATCTCTCGTACCGGATCGGTCTGCGGACGTTCTCCGCCGCCGAGTCCCGTACGGCGCTGGGGGTGCCGGACGCGTACCACCTGCCGTCCGTCCCCGGCTCCGGGTACCTGAAGTTCGGCACGGACGAGATGGTGCGCTTCAAGGCCGCCTATGTGTCGGGCGCGTACCGCGCGGGCGGCCCGGACGCCACCCGCGACAGCCGGCCGGCCGAGCGCCGCCCCGCGCTGTTCACCGCGCCGCCCGTGCCCGTGGCCGCCCCGGCGCCCGGCCCGGCGCGTCCGTCGCCGACGGCCCGCCCCGAGGACGACGCGCTGGCCGACACGGTCCTGGACGTGATCGTGCAGCGGCTGGAGGGCCAGGGGGTGCCCGCGCACCAGGTGTGGCTGCCGCCACTGGACCGCGCGCCCGCACTGGACCAGTTGCTGCCCGGTCTCGCCGTGTCCGCCGAACGCGGCTTCCAGGCGGCGGAGTCCGCGCGGCCGGACGCCCTCAGTGTCCCGCTCGGTCTGATCGACAAGCCGTTCGAGCAGAAGCGCGAGGTGCTGTACCGGGACTTCTCCGGCGCGGCCGGGCACATGATGGTCGTCGGCGGTCCGCAGTCGGGCAAGTCGACGGTCCTGCGGACCCTGGTCACCTCGTTCGCGCTCACCCACACGCCGCACGAAGTGCAGTTCTACTGCCTCGACTTCGGTGGCGGCGGCCTGGTGGCGCTCGGCGACCTGCCGCATGTGGGCGGGGTCGCCTCGCGTCTGGACCCGGAGCGGGTGCGCCGTACGGTCGCGGAGGTGGCCGGGATCCTCAACCGGCGCGAGCAGTTCTTCCGGACGCACGGCATCGACTCCATCGGCACGTACCGCAGGCGGCGCGCGGCGGGCGACCTGCCCGGCGAGCCCTGGGGCGACGTCTTCCTGGTCGTCGACGGCTGGGGCAACTTCAAGACGGACCACGAGGGTCTGGAGGCCGTCGTCCACGACATCGCGGGGCGGGGCCTGGGACACGGCGTGCACGTGGTGGTGACGGCGTCGCGCTACATGGAGGTGCGGGCGGCCCTGAAGGACCAGATCCTCGGCCGGCTCGAACTGCGCCTCGGCGACGCGATGGACTCCGAGTTCGACCGCAAGGTGGCCGCCAACGTGCCGACGGGTGTGCCGGGCCGCGGCCAGGTGCCCGAGAAGCTGCACTTCATGGCGGCCCTGCCGCGGATCGACTCGTCGTCCGCGCCGGACGACCTGGCGGACGCGACGGCGCGGCTCGTCCGGTCCGTGCGGGACGGCTGGCAGGGGCCCGCGGCCCCGGCGGTCCGGCTGCTGCCCCGCAGGTTCCCGGCCGACCAGTTGCCCAAGGGCTTCGAGTTCCCGCAGCACGGCATCGCGATCGGCATCGACGAGGAGAACCTGGAGCCGGTCTTCGTCGATCTCGACACCGATCCGTTCTTCCTCGTCTTCGGCGAGAGCGAGTCCGGCAGGACGAACCTGCTGCGGCTGATCGCCCGGCAGATCAGCGAGCGCTACACACCCGCCGAGGCCCGCATCGTCGTCGGCGACTACCGGCGCACCATGCTGGAGGCGGTGCCCGAGTCGCATCTGCTGGAGTACGCGCCCATGGCGTCGGCGATGCAGGTCCACATGGACGCGGTGCGCCAGTTCATGGAGATGCGGGCGCCGAAGCCGGACATCACCCCGCAGGAGCTGCGCGACCGCAGCTGGTGGAGCGGCCCGCAGCTGTTCGTCATCGTCGACGACTACGAGCTGGTGGCCACCAACTCCGGCAATCCGCTGGCCCAGTTGGTGGAGCATCTGCCCTTCGCGCGGGACGTGGGCGTCAAGTTCGTCGTCGCGCGCAGCGCGGCCGGGGCCTCGCGGGCCATGTACGAGCCCTTCATGCAGCGCGTGAAGGAGCTGGGCGCCCAGGGCCTGGTCCTTTCGGGCGACCCGAGCGAGGGCGACCTCCTCGGCACCGTCCGGGCACGTCCGATGCCGCCGGGCCGCGGCGTGTTCGTGTCCCGCAGGCGCGGCTCGTCGCTCATGCAGGTGGGCCTGCTCACGCAACGCCACTAGGGTCGTCGCGAAGACCTGGAGCAACAGGCCGGGTCACACACTCCGTTCGGCCGAGCGGAGTGCACGGGGAGAACAACGGGGAGGCGGCTGAGGTGAGTTCGCACGGGGGCGGCAGGCCGGACGGAACGCGTCACGCACCGGACACCGGTACGTCGTTCGACAGCCTCGCGGGGGTGAACCCGCAGCTGGCGCTGGACATCCAGCACAACGCCATGAAGAAGTTCAAGCAGCGCGTGGACGAGCTGCTCACGGACCTGGACAAGTCCGAGGCCGCGCCCGGCAAGGTCGGCCGGGACCGCCTGACCCGGGCCCAGCTGGGCTCCGCCGACTTCAAGGAGGCGCAGTTCCTCTACGACTCCTACGCGGCCGTCCACGACGAGCTGGAGAACCTCTCGAAGGCCCTCAGCGCCCAGATCGAGGGCATGGGCCTCGCGGTCCACGCCTCACGCGTGGGCTACGCGAACCTCGACGAGGACATCAAGGCGCGGATGCGGGCGGTCAATGCGGAGGCGGAGAGGTATTACGTGGTGGGGCGGGATCCGTACGTCCAGCAGCCGGACCAGCCGGCCGGATCCGGTTCCGACGAGACCAAGGAGCAGTGGTGATGGGCGGACACCCGAAGAGCCGAGCGCCTCAGCTCGCCCGTACGGACTTCGAGTCCATGACCCACGAGCAGCTCGCCGCCCTGCTGCACTCCGCGAACACGGCCGGGGCGTCCCACCTGGCCGCCAAGCTCGCCAAGGCGGCCTCGACGATCTCCAGGATCGGCTCCGATCTCATGGAGCACGTCAAGGGTCTGGAGTGGCAGGGCGAGGGCGGCGACTCGTTCCGCGACTGGGGCGGCCAGACGGCGAGCGCGACGCTGCACCTCGGGGAGTACGCCGAGGTCGCCTCACGCTGGATGGAGACGGTGTCCCAGGCCATCGCCGAGGCCAAGGCCGCCATGCCCGACACCTCGGAGACGGCACGCGCCAAGACGGACCTCGCCGACGCCCACAAGACCATCACGGCGCTCCAGCAGCCCGGCGTCCACAACGACCCCGACGCCCAGCAGGCCGCCCGCACCGCCCACACAGACGCCACGGCCGCCCAGCACCGCATCGACGCGGCACGCCACGAGGCCGTCCAGCAGCTGCGGAAACTGGCCCAGACGTACGAGTACTCGGCCCAGCAGGTGAACAGTGTGCCGCCGCCCACGTTCACGCCGCCGGCGGGACGGACGGGGCCGGACGACTGGTGGTCGAGCGAGGGCAAGGACCGGTTGTCCGGAGGCAGCCGCCCCGCGATCGGCGGTGCGCCGGCAACAGGCGCACACCGGTACGGCACGAGTGGCACGAGTGTCTCCGCAGGAGCGGTCCCCGCGTCCCACACCGTCCACGGAGAGACCACCACGCATGTGACCGGCCCGCACGTGCACGATCGACAGGTGGTCCCGGCGCAGCCGGCATCCCTGGACCTGGACGGGCTGGAGACGCTGCCGAGGCATCAGACGCCGGACACCACCGGTCCGGCCCAGCCCCCGACAGGTGTCCCCCGCTCCGACGTACCGGCGACCGCACAACCGGCAGTCGCACCACCGCCGTTCAGCGACAGCGGGCGTGTTCGTGTCGCGACCCCGTCCTCGCAGGTGGTGCATCCGTCCAGGTCGCCCCAGTCGGCCCGTCCCTCGGGCATCGCGACCGGCCGGGTTCCCGCGCCGCCCCGGGAGACAGGCATCGTCGGCGGCCGTCCTGTGGCCTCCGGGCCCGGCCGTTCTCAGAGCGGCGTCGCCCGCGGCACGGTCATCGGCAACAACAACGTCCAGGGCCAGACGGGCATGGCGCGTGGAGTCACCACCGGCGGTCCCGGTGCCGGCGGTTCGCCGGGGGGTGCTGCCGGCGGTCGCCGGCTGGCATCGGAGACCGGTGGGGTCATCGGCAACCGGGCCGTGCAGCAGAACCGCGGCGCCGGACGTCCCTTCACTCCGGGCGGATCGGGTCTTGTCCGCTCCTCGTCGGGAGGTGAAGCGAAGACCGGTTCCGTGGCGGGCCGCACCGGAGCGGCATCGAATCCGGCCGAGTCGGCGGGCTCGCGCAAGGACCGGCGGCAAGGCCGGCGTCCCGATTACCTCGTCGAGGACGAGGAGACCTGGGAGCGCGGAGACCGTCCGCCCCTTCCCCCCGTCGTCGGCTGACTCGAGGCCACTCCCCCACCAGGAAGGCATATGCGTCACAGCACCTCGCAATGGCCGCGCCGGTCGGCGGCGGCCGCGGCTCTCAGTGCCCTGCTCCTCGGCCTCACCGCTGCTCCGGCTCACGCGGACTCCGTACGCTCGCGCCAGTGGCATCTGGACTCCATGCACGCGCAGGACATGTGGAGGACCAGTACTGGACGCGGCGTCACCGTAGCCCTCATCGACTCGGGCGTCGACGGCTCGCTCACCGACCTCAAAGGCCAGGTCCTGGACGGCATGGACTATTCGGGCCAGCGGGGGGACGAGCATACGGACATCGCCGGGCACGGCACCGACATGGCC
Source organism: Streptomyces sp. PsTaAH-124 (assembly GCF_000373685.1). NCBI lineage: Bacteria > Bacillati > Actinomycetota > Actinomycetes > Kitasatosporales > Streptomycetaceae > Streptomyces > Streptomyces sp. PsTaAH-124. The sequence goes on from NZ_KB892183.1 coordinate 21,414, forward strand.
GCGCTCATCGCGGCCACGGGTGCCCGGGGGTCCCTGGACGGGTCCTACGGTCTGGCTCCCGGAGCGAAGATCCTGCCGATTCGTATGCGCTACGCCGCCGAGGACGACGGCCGGTTCGACAACAAGGCCGAGTTCTCCCGCGTACTCAGCACGGCCATCCGCTACGCGGCCGACAGCGATGCCCAGATCATCAACATGTCTCTGGGCACCGCCGACGCGCCCGGTTCGCAGAATGTGGAGACACCCGAGCTGAAGTCAGCGGTGAAATACGCCCTCTCCCGGGGCAAGCTGCTGTTCGCCGCCGTGGGAAACAACGGCGACAGGTCCAACGTGACGCAGTACCCGGCGGCCACGCCCGGCGTGGTCGGGGTGGGTGCGGCGGACGAGAAGGCCAAGACGGCTCCGTTCTCGCAGTCGGGCCCGCAGGTCGACCTGGTGGCTCCGGGCGTGGACATGGTTCACGCCTGTACCGGCGGTAGTCAGATCTGCAGGACACGAGGAACGAGCGACGCCAGCGCCATCGCCTCCGCCTCCGCCGCCCTCATCTGGTCCAAGCATCCCGACTGGACCAACAACCAGGTCCTCCGCGTCATGCTGAACACCGCCAGCAAGCCCGCCGGCGGTGAGAAGCGCAGCGACTTCGTCGGCTACGGCGGTGTCCGTCCGCGTGTCGCTCTGACCGATCCCGGGGACCCCGGGCCCGCGGACGAGTACCCGCTCCCCGACCTCGCCGCATCCGCCTCCGCGTCCCCCACCGCCGCGGAGCCGACGCGCCCCGCGGCCGCGGAGCCGGACCAGGCCAGTCCGTCCGCCACGGCTTCGCACACCTCCGGTGAGGACGGCACCGTTCTGTGGCTGGGCCTCGGTATCGCGGCCGCGGTTCTTCTCGGGGTCGCCGTCGTAATCCTGACGCGCCGCTCCCGACGCCGCTCGGCCGTCACGGCGGCGCCGCCCGCAAGGCCCGCGGCGCCGCCGTATCCCCCGTACAGGGGCCAGGACCCGCATCACCATCCTCCGCGGGCCCCTTACCAACCGCCCAGTGGACCCGGGCAGTCGACGTGATCCGGCTGCCGTCGAGCACCGGTCCTGTCGAGAGTCAGTCACCCAACAAGGAGGTCGTCCCGTGTCTTTCGAAGACCAGTGGGCAACTGCGCGCGCTCAGGCCTTGACCGGGGCGGACGCAGCCGACAGCTCGCGGATGTCGCTGGCTTCCGCCGGTTCGGGTGGAGGCGCACATGGAGAACTGGTCTACGTGGAGCACCCGTGGACCGACGGAGCCAGGGTCCTCGCCGAGTTGAGGACCACCACGAACACCTCGGTGACACAGGTCACGGAGGAGCAGGGCCGGGGGTCGGAAGGGACCGCGGGGCTCGCTTCCGTCCTCGCCATGGATGTGGTCAGGAGCAGTTGGCAGCGCCGGCTCAAGGCCGTTCGTGACGAGTGCGAGAATCTGGAGCAGCCCATGCGGCAGGCCGCCAAGGATCACGGGGAGAACAGCGCACGGATCAAGGCGGCCGTCGCGGCCGAGCGCATGGCCGCCAAGCCGTTCGAGAAGGGCGAGCAGCCGTGATCAGTCTCGATCAGCTTCGGAACCTCAAGCTGTCCGAGCTCACCGACGAGGCCCGCAGTTGGTCCGCCGTCAGCAATCGCTCCTACGCCTCCCGGGACAGAGTCACCGACGAGATAGCGCCCGGCCTCTCGATGACACAGGTGGGCGACGCCTCTTTCTGGGCCATCGCCGGACTCGGCCGGCTCAGCAACAATTACCAGTACATCTACACCGAGTGCGGCCTGATCGCCGCCGCTCTCACCGGGCTGGCGGAGGAACTGGCACCGCTCCAGCGCAACTTGCTGAACGCCTTGCAGGACGCGAAGCAGGCCGGGTTCGAGGTGTACGACGACGGGTCCGTGCGCTATCCGGAGACGGGCTCGGGCGACACGCAGGTGCAGGGCGGTACGGCAGCCGGCAAGACCGACTTCGTCGGGCAGGCCCTGGGCAATGCCGTCGCGATGACGACCGGGAACCGGAACGCCGTCGTGGCCCAGGAGATCGCGGACACCATCGCGAGCGCGTTGTCGCAGGCCACTGAGATCGACGAGCAGTACGCGAAGGCCATCCGGCGCCTCCAGGCGGCCGAGGGACTGGATGTCACAGAGTCGACGTGGGCCGATGTCAGCGGCGACACGGCCGCCGTGCACGGCGCGGCCGACGACGTGCTGAAGGACGGCATTCCGACCGATCGGTCACCGGCTGAGCGCAAGGACTGGTGGAACGGCCTCAGCAAGGAGGAGCAGACGGAGTACCTGGCCGTCTACCCGGATGTCATCGGGAACCTCGACGGCATCCCGGCTGTGTCACGCGACGAAGCCAACCGCCTGTACCTTCCGCAGCTCATGGGCAAGCTCGAGGCCCAGGGCGACGAGGCGTCCATGACCAAGCTGGACGGGCTGCGCGGGATCAACGATCAGCTCGGAGCGGGCGGCCAGCCCCCCATGCTGCTCCTCGGCGTCGGCGACCAGGGCAACGGCCGGGCGATCGTGTCCTTCGGAGATCCCGACACCTCGAAGAACGTGTCGGCCTACGTTCCGGGCCTGGGGACGAAACTCGACGGCGGCTTCGCGGACGGTACGGTGAAGCGCGCCAGGGACACGGCGGTCGGCGCACGAGAGATCGATCCGTCCAGCGCCTCCATCGTGTGGCTCGGCTACGACGCACCGCAGGGCGCGGATGTCGCGGGTACGGGCGACGCGCAGCGAGGCGCTCCCGCCTATCAGAGCTTCATGGGAGCTCTTGCCACCACCAACGAGAACGCCGACCCGCACCTCACCGCCATAGGACATTCCTACGGTTCGCTGACCGTGGGCACGGCGAGCCAGCAGCCGGGCGGCATGCCGGATGTGGACGACTACATCCTGCTGGGAAGTCCCGGCGTGGGTGTGGACCACGCCGAGGACCTCGGCGTGGGCAAGCAGCACGTCTTCGTCGGAGCGGCGGAGAACGATCTCGTCAGCAAGGCTCCTTCCAAGGGGTCGGTGGCCGGCGGAGTCATCGGCGGCGCCGGCGGGTTCCTCCTGGGCGGACCGGGCGGTGCCGTGGTCGGTGCCGGGGCGGGCGCGGAGCTGGGCGATCTGGGGGACGACGACAACTGGTTCGGCAAGGACCCGGCCAGTGAGGCGTTCGGAGCGACACGCTTCCGCACCGAGGACGGTCCGAATGCCTTCACTCAGTGGACACTAGAGGCGCATTCCAACTACTTCAATCCAGAAAAGGATCAGATGTCTGCCGACAGTATCGCCAACATTGTCGCCGGTAACCCGGGCGGTATCACACCGGAGGCACGTCGATGAAAGCGCGCCTCGGCGTCATCGCGATCCTTTTGGCATTGACTGCCGGATGCGGCATGTTTGACGGAAAAGAGGGAGGAAAGACGGAATCCATGAACATGCAGGAAGCAGCCGATCGAGCCGACGGCATTCTGTACGACACGATGGGCCATATCACTCCCGAAGTCACGTGGGTGCACGGGATCTCCACCGACCTGAGCTGCTCGGTGTCGAGGAGGGTGTCCGTCACAACGATTATCTCCGCAGAGCGGAGAGGCAGCTTCCTGGGCGTCGTGGAACGCTATTGGAAGAGCGCAGGATTCACCCCTCGCGGTGCGAACAACAGCAAGACCACTCCTGCCACCTATTTTATGGCCCCGGATGATTTTCAGGTCCGCGTACTGTTCAGCAAGCAAGGGCAGGCGCAATTCGAAGTGACGACTCCGTGCGTGGAGAAGTCGGCAGTGGCACCACCGAAACAACGGGAAGGCGCACCCGTGTACGACGGCTCACAGCCCCCCGCACCGAGCGAGCATTCCGACTTCTGGTCCGCGAGCACTCCGGTTCCCGGAGCGTCGGCTCCCCGCTGAGGCAGCACCGGGGCGGGAAGCGACGGGGGAGGCAGTGCCACGCGCACTGCCTCCCCCGTCGCTCTTCTGCTCTCCGCGAGGGCTCGGGGCGGTCAGCCGCCCATCAGCATCCGGAAGCGGGCCGCGTTGCCCTTGTCGGTGTCGTGGTAGCCGATGACCGAGTCGTCGAGGAGCTGGGCGATGCGGGCCAGCTTCTGGCACATCTGCGCCATCTGGTCGCTGCTGTCCCGCTGGATCTCGCCGTAGGCCGTCTTGGCCTCGCCCTCCCAGGTCTCGGCCACGGCCTTGACCCGGCGCATCAGGTCCTCCAGCTGCTCGGCGAGGCTCTTGGCGGTGCCCCGGACGTCGTTGGCGGCCTGAGTGACGGTGTCGTAGTTGACGGCGGTGCGGTCGGCGTTGAAGCTCATGGTGCGTGTCTCCCTCGTGGGTGCGGCGCGAAACTCAGGCGAGATCCGTGATGCGGCTGGTGACCGTGTAGGAGTTGTCCACCTTGCGGATCTCGGCGATGCGCTCCTGCTCCTGGTCGGTGAACCCGCCGACGCTCGCCCGCATCGTCGCCTCCAGGTCGACGAGGTCGTCCTGGAGCTTCCTGAGGTGCCTGTTCACACCCTGCTGGACGGTGTCGAACTCCTTGCCCGCCGCGCCCTGCCAGCCGGCCTGGATCATGTCGACCACCTGGTTGAGCGATGTCACCCGCTCGCTCACCTGACCGTGGAAGTCGCGGATGTCGTTCGCGAGCTTCGTCAGTTCGTGTGCACTGTGTGCAAGGGTCATGCCTTCTCGCCCTCCTTGAGAAACGGCGATGGCCTCCGCCACCGCCACGGGTCCGCCCGGACGACTGTCCGGGCCTTCCTGGCGGGCAAGACCTGCCGCGCACCCACGCGCCGCGTGGCCGCAGCGTCGCGCCGCCCCCGTGCCGTACCGCCCGTGGCCTCACAGGTGGTACGCCCCGCCACCTTAGTCACTCGGGGTTGCCCTTCCAACTGCAAAGGGCTTCCAGGTCAGTTGCGGCGGCGGCGCAGGTCGCGGAGGACGATCGCGGTGCCGGTGATGGCGGCGACCAGGATCGCCGCTGTGCCGAGGGTGTAGGTGGCGTAGCGGCGGTCGCGTTCGTGCGGGGTCTCGGCGAGGGAGAAGGGGGGTACGTCGGGGAGGGGGGCCCTGGCGGGGCCCGGGTCGGGGGTGGGGGCCGAGGGCGGGTGGGCGAGGTCCGACTCCTGGACGGCGCGGACGGGGTCGACGATGCCCCAGCCGACGAAGTCGTCATGGCCGTTGACGGAGCGTTCGGCGGTCTGCTCGATCTGGGTGACGATCTGGGCGCTCGTCCAGTGGGGGTGCTTCTCCTTGAGGAGAACGGCCACTCCCGCGACGAAGGGGGCGGAGAAACTGGTGCCGTTGTCGGTGCACTGGCCGCCGCCGGGCACGGTGGAGACGATGTCGACCCCGGGGGCCGCGACGCCCACGAAGGAGCCGGACTGCGAGAACGGGGCCCGTTCGTTGTTGCGGTCGGAGGAGGCCACCGCGAGGACGCCGTCGAAGGCGGCGGGGTAGGTGTTCCTGGCGGTGCCGTCCAGGCCGTCGTTGCCCGCGGAGGCGACCACGACGACACCGTGGCCGATGGCCTCGCGCACGGCGCGGGCGAGGGCGGAGGTGGCGGACAGGGGCTTGGTGGTGTCCTGGGAGATGTTGATGACCTGGGCGCCGCGGTCGACGGCGTAGGTGATCGCCGCGGCCATGGTGTCCGAGTCGCCGCTGTTCTCGGCGTCGTTCTGGCGGACGGGGATGACGGTGGCGTTGGGGGCCAGGCCGACGAAGCCGGTGCCCTTGCGGGGGCGGGCCGCGATGATGCCGGCCACCTTCGTGCCGTGGCCGACCTGGTCGTCCGTGGGGTCGCCGCCCTTGCCCTTCGTCAGGAAGTCGCGCCCCGCCTTCTTGTCGACGGCGGGGGCGAGCTGGGGGTTCTTGGTGTCCACACCGGTGTCGATGACCGCCACCCGCACCCCCTTGCCCTTGTCGGTGCCCTGCCACAGCTCGTCGAGCAGCACCCGCTGGAGCGACCAGGGGGTGCCCGCGACCTGCTCGGCGGGGAAGGTGCACGCGCCGCTGCCGTCCAGGCGGAGGGCGGACGCGGGGGGCGCGGGGACCAAGGGGGGCACGGGCGCCATGGAGGCCGCGGCGCCGGAGCCGGTCAGCAGGACGGCCGCGGTCAGCGGGATCGCCTTCGTCGGCAGCACGTGCTCGGCACACTCCTCGTTCTTCTGGATCTACGGGCTCTTCGCGCAAGCGCGGGTCGGGTCGGGTCGGGTCACGAACCCTGGGGGCGGCGGGCGCTGTTGGTGTCCAGGCGGGGACCCTTCGCCAGGAACTCCGACCAGACGGCCGGCACCTTGGCGGGCCGTACGTTCTGGTAGCCGAGCTTGACCTGGGCCTCGCTGGGCTCGGGTGTGCCGTCCCGGGTCCTGCCGCCGTCGGCGCCGATGCCCGACTTGCGGCTGTCGCTGTCGCCGTTGGCCTGGACGGCGTACCGCAGGCCGGTGTCGGTGACCAGGAAGAGCGCTCCGGCGCCGGTCTCGGTGCCCTGGAGCTGGGTGTACAGCAGGCCGGTGCCCGGGGTGACGTAGGTGCCGGTGCCGTCGGCGGTGATCTCGGCCGGGTAGTCGGCGCCCGCCCAGGTGCTGAGCGATGTCGTGTTGTCGCCGCCGACGCCGCGCAGCACGCTGCACACGGTGTCGCGGCCCGACGCGGTGGAGACGTCGTTGACCTGGCGGGCGCGCCGCAGGGGCCAGTGGGCGGCCTGTCCGGCGAAGGGCTCGGGATCGGCGGTGAAGTCCTGGAGGCCGACCGTGCGCGCCGCGCCGTTCATGTCCAGCGGGGCCGTCTGCGGGGAGGAGACGAGGAGCCAGGCGGTGAACTCGCTGACGGGCTGCGCCTTTCCGGGCAGTACGACGTAGTACCGGGTGCCCTCGCCGGTCTCCGTCCTGAGGACGGTGCCGACCTTGTTCTCCCGGTCCGACAGCTGGCCGGGCACATGGGCGGGCGAGCCGACGCCGTCGGGCAGCCGGGGGAAGCCGAGGGGGTCGCCCGGGTGGAGCGTGGCCAGCCACTCCTTGGTGACGAGCTGCGGCTTGCGGGAGCCGACGAGCGCCGTCGTCAGTGCGTCGGACTCGCTCCCGGTGATCGCGTACGAGGTGCCCTGGGCGTCGACGAGGTAGCGCTCGCCGGTGCGGGTCCTGACGTAGAGCACATCCCCGGCGGTGAGGCGGTGGGAGTCGTCCGTCCTCTTCTCGTCGCGCGGGGCCAGGACGAACGCCGCCTGCTGGGTCGTCTCGCCCTTGCCGCCGGGCTGTTCGCACACGGCCCAGCGCTTGGCCCGGCCGGCGTCGTCGGCCGCGGGCAGCCGGTCGGGCGCGTAGGGGATGCCGAGGATCGGGCCGCGCGGCGGCTCGCCGGAGTCCAGGATCTTGTCGCCGACCTGGATGACCTGGTAGTCGGCGTCGTTCATGAGCAGGCGCGCGGAGGCGAGGTTCAGCACCGGGTGGAGCCGGGTGGTGCCGCCGGTCCTGAGGACGACGTACCGGGTCGTGGACTGCTTGCCGACGATGACGCGGGTGCCTGGCTTGTCCCAGCCGGCCGGTGCGGTGGGCTGGAACATGCCCCAGGCGCCGAAGACCGCCATGGCCAGCGCGCCCGCGACCAGGCCCGGCACGACGGCGCGCAGCGGCTTGGGCGCGCCTTCCTCGGACCCGGACGGCGACGGCTGGAGGAAGGCCGCGAGGGTGCGCCTCTTCGCGAAGGTGTAGGCGTTGAGTTCGTCCCGCCGTGATGCCATCTCTGCCTGTGTCTCCCCGTTGTCCCCACCCGCGGGCACCCGTCCCGCGTCCGCGGCCACCCGTCCCGCCCGGCGATGTCAGACCGGCCCCCTACTATGCATGGTGTCTGAGCGAACGGGAGGAGCGGGTAGGGTACCGGGGCCTCGCGGCGGCCCAAGTGCACCGTCGCGAGCGGCGAGTTGTGAGCACGACGGGGAGAAGCGGTGAGGGCATCCGGTACGCGGTCGCGACCGCTGGGCCGAGCAGGGGCCGACGGCGCCGGGACGTCCGGTGCCGGGGCCGCCGGCGCCGGGCCCGGGGCGCCTCCCGCGGCGCGGGACGCGGGCGCGGCGCAGCCGCGCGTCCGGCAGGGGCCGGGCGGCGCGTTCCGGCTGCGACGGCTGGTGCTGCTGGAGCTGGCCGCGGCGGTCCTGGTGGTCGGCTGGGCGGTCGGACCGATGGCGCTGGCCGCCGCCGTGCTGGTCGCGGCGCTGCTGGTGGTGTCGGCCGTGGCGCGCCGAAGAGGCCGCTCGCTGCCCGAATGGGCGGCCACCGCACGCGCGTTGAAGGTACGGCAGCGGCGCGCCGCGGGCACACCGGTCCCCGCGGGCACGGAACCGGCGCTGGTCCCGGCCGTGGAGTGCGAGCCGAACCTGCGGACGTACGCGCACGGGGCGCGGGACCGGCGCCTGGTCGGCATCGTCGGGGACGGCACGTTCGTGACGGCGCTGCTCCAGGTGGAGGCCGACGCGACGGTGCTGCGCGCCGAGCGGACCCGGCGGCCGCTGCCACTGGCGCTGGTGCGCGACGCCCTCGAAGTGGACGGCATCCGGCTGGAGTCGGCGCAGATCGTGCAGCACACCCAGCCCGCGCCCGCGCTCCATCTGCCGCAGCAGTCCGTGGCGGTGGCCAACTACCAGCCGCTCCAAGCGCTGACGGGAGCGCCCGCTGTGCGCATCACCTGGATCGCGCTGAAGCTGGACCCGGAGCTGTGCCCCGAGGCCGTCGCCGCGCGCGGCGGGGGTCTGGCCGGAGCGCGCAAGTGCGTCGTGCGCGCCGCGGACCATCTGGCGAGCCGGCTGACCGGGGCGGGTTTCCGGGCGACCGTCCTCGACGAGGAGGAGCTGATCGCCGCGCTCGCCACCTCGGCCTGCGCCAATCCGCTGGTGACGGCCGAGGCGGGCCGGACCGGGGCACGTGAGCGGCGGACGCAGGAGTCCGCCCGCAGCTGGCGGTGCGACAACCGCAGACATACGACGTACTGGATCCGGCGCTGGCCCCCGCTCGGCGGTGACGGCGGCGCGTCGCTGCCGCAGTTGCTCGCCGGGATCACCGCGATACCCGCCCTCGCCACCACCTTCAGCCTGACCCTCGCGCCCGGCGAGCGGGGCGACGTGGCACTGTGCGGGCATCTGCGGGTGACCGGACGCAGCGACGACGAACTGGTGGCGGCCCGGCAGGCGTTGGAGACCGCCGCGCGGCAGGCGGGCGCGGGTCTGAGCAGACTGGACCGGGAGCAGTTGCCGGGCATGCTGGCCACGCTGCCGCTGGGAGGTGCGCGGTGACGTTCCCCCCTTCGGCACCCATGACCGTCCCGCCGGGCACGGCTGTCCCGCCCGGCACGACGGTTCCGCACAGCGCGACGGTTCCGCACGGCACAGCTGCTCCGCACGGCGCGTCCGCTCTGCCCGGCCCGGCGGCTCCGCGCGGCACCACGGCTGCGCCGGGTCCTGACGCCGCGGTGGTCGCGGACGGCGCCGTGCCGTCCGCCGTCCGCCGGGCCGGTGAGCGGCTGCGGCACGGCCTCGGCCTGATCGGGCCCCGGCACGGGCGGCACGTCCTGTCCGCCGGGCAGCTCGACGCTCTCGCCCTGCCCATCGGGGACGACGGCGTGGTCGCCGGTGTGGACACCGAGGGGCACCCGGCGGTGCTCGGCATCAACCGGCCCACGCCCTACGACGTCGTGCTCATCGGCGGCCTGTGGACGGCGCAGGTGCTCGCGCTGCGCACCGCGGCCACCGGGGCGCGGGTCGCCGTGGAGACCGGCCGGCCGCAGTCCTGGATGCAGATGGTGCACGCCATGGGCGGCGGGCAGAACGGGCTGTCCGTGTACGAGGTGGGGCGAGTCCCGCCCCAGGGCGCGTCGGCGGGCACTCCGGTGCTCGTGGTGCGGGACTGCGGGATGCGGCCGCCGCGCGGGCGGGTGGGCTCGGGTCCGTGGCAGTCGGTGCTGACGCTGCTGCCCTATCTCAGTCCGGTGGCCCCGCGGCTGCTGCGGCAGGCGCGGCTCGCGGGGGTCCAGCGAGTCTCGCCGGACGAGGCGGCGGAGCTGGGGCGCGTCATGGGGCTGTCCCGGGCGGAGCGGGAGTCGCTGCCCGCCCTGCCCGACGGCGTCACCCTCTGGTGCGGCGACCGCGACCGGCAGTACGTGATGACCCAGCCCACCGATGCCGAGACCGGATTGTTGGGTACGCCCCGCAGGATGGACTGAACTGTCCTTCTGTGGCCGTTTTGTTCGACGGGTGCGCCGTGCGGTCGGGGCCGACTCCGGTCTCCCGCGAGCGTGGTGTGACCTGGTGCGCGCGTGCCCGGGGGCGGCCGGGCCTGACGGGACCCGGCTCACGGTGATTAGGCTGGTACCGGACGCGATGCCACAACCCGTGGAGCAGGCGTCGACGGCCCAGGGGGAGCCGGCGCGATCGGACTGCCTCGAACCACTACGGACGACTCGGAACCACACGACATGGTCGCCCCGGCAGCATGAGCGTGCCCGACCACACCAGGAGGAACTGTGAGCAGCGATCGGGACGGGATCCGCGGGGGCTGGGCCACACCCGGCGATGACCAGCCCGACGCGGAGTCGTCCATCGAGACGACCGGCGAGTTCACCATCGACTACGCGCCGCCCGCCTGGTACACGCAGAACGCGTACGGGACCCCGGGGGAACAGCAGGCTCCACCGCCGCAGGAGGCGCAGCAGCCGCAGCAGCCGCAGGGGGCCTCCGAGGGAGGTGCCGGTGGCGGCGCGGGCGGCTCCGCGGGCCCCGGCCCCGGGACCGGTGCCTTCGGCGGGGCGGCCGGTGATCCTCGCGAGACCGGTGGGGCCGCCGGGGCGACCGGGGCCCCCGGGGTGGCCGGGAGTTCTGGTGGTGTGTCGTTCCCGCCTCCGCCGCCGCCACCCGCGCCCGGTACGGGTACGCCGGGTGGGGGTGCGCCGGGCGCATTCGGTGCTCCCGGTGCGCCCGGCGCTCCTGCCGCGTCCGGTGCGCCCTTCGCTCCGGCCGGGCCCCAGCCCGGTGCGCCCTTCGCTCCTCCTCCGCCGCTCCCGCCTCCGTCTCCGTCCGTTTCTCCGCCTCCGCCTCCGTCGCCCTCGCCGTCTCCGTACGCAGCCGAGACGCCTTTCCCGGCGCCGTTCACGGCTCCGCCGCCGGTGGTCGTACCCGGGCTGCCGGCGGACGGCGGGTTCGCGCCGCGCCATGAGCCCGCGCAGCAGGATCCGCGGGAAGCGGGGGCGGGTTCCGGCGGTGGTGACCTCGAAAGCGGTGCCACCATGCGGTTCTCCGCCATCTCCGTGAAGCGGGACATCGAGGAGCAGGGCACCTCGCCGGAGGAGGGTTCGGCCGAGGACGGTCACGCTCCTGAGGGCGAGCCCGCGCCTGTCTCCGCGGACGCCTCCCCCGGAACTCCGGAGGACGTCCCTGGCGGGGCCTCCGGGACGGCCGACCCGGAGGACGCCGCGTCGGCGGAACCCGACGCCGCCGGTGAGACGGGCCTGTCCGACAACGTCGGCACCGACGACAACGTCGGCGCCGACGACGCCGACGACGCCGATGACACCGACCAGGCGGAGGACAGCGAAGCGAGCGACCCGCGCGCCGACACACCCGACGCGCCCGGCACACCCGACGTGCCCAACGCACCCGACGCACCGCGCATCCCGGAGGGCTCCGCCTCCCCCGCGCCCGACGACCGGCCCGAAGCCGATGTCGCACCCGCCGCGGTGCCCCCCGCCGCACCCGCAGCCGCGCCCCCCGCCGCTCCCGCCCCGGCGCCCCAGGACGCGGCGCCGCCCGCGGCGCCGCCCGCCGGGCCCACCGCTCCGGGTGCGCCGAGTGCGCCGGGAGCCTGGCCGCCTCCGCCCGTGCCGCAGGGACCCGTACCGCCGCTGCCGCCGTCGTACCAGCCGGCCGCACCCGCACCGGCGGCCCAGTGGCCCGCGCAGCCCCAGCCGCAGCCCCAGCCCCAACCGCCGTTCCCGGCACAGCCGCAGCAGCCCGGACAGTCCGCGCCGACCGCCGCGCCGCAGCAGGGATACGGCTTCCCGCCGAACGTCCCGCAGCCGCAGGTCCCCGGCCAGGCTCCGCCGCCACCCGCGCCTCCCGCCCCGGCCGGCTACGGCTTCCCGCACTCGCCCGCCGCCGAGGCCGCGGGCGCTCCCGGCGGCCCCGTGCCGCCGTCCCAGCCCCAGGCCCAGGCCCACCCCCAGCCGAACGGCTACGGCTTCCCGCCCGCCCAGCCGGGCGCACCCCTGCCGCCCGCCGCACCGGCCCAGCCCGGCGGCTACGGCTTCCCCCAGCAGCCCGCACAGCCCCAGCCCCAGCCGAGCCGGCCTCAGGCACCGGCCCAGCCCCAGCCCGACAGTGCGCAGCAGCCGGGTGGTGCCCAGCCGGACGGATTCGCGCTCCAGCAGCCGCAGCCCCCGGTCGACCCGCGCACCGGCGCCGCCTGGCCGCAGCCCATACAGCACGACCAGCGGCAGCCCACCAACCCCGGTGTCGCGCCGCTCGGTTACACGGCGGCCGTGGAGCTGTCGTCCGACCGGCTGCTCAACAACAAGCGGCAGAAGGCGCGCAGCGGGCGGCCGACGGCGGCCGGCGGCAGGTTCCGGCTCGGCGCGAAGAAGGAGGAGGCCGAGCGGCAGCGGAAGCTGGAGCTGATCCGTACGCCGGTGCTCTCCTGCTACCGGATCGCGGTCATCAGCCTCAAGGGCGGCGTCGGCAAGACGACGACCACCACCGCGCTCGGCTCCACGCTCGCGACGGAACGCCAGGACAAGATCCTCGCCATCGACGCCAACCCGGACGCGGGCACCCTCGGCCGCCGGGTGCGGCGGGAGACCGGGGCCACCATCCGCGACCTGGTCCAGGCGATCCCGTACCTCAACTCGTACATGGACATCCGGCGGTTCACCTCGCAGGCGCCCTCCGGTCTGGAGATCATCGCCAACGACGTCGACCCGGCGGTGTCCACGACGTTCAACGACGAGGACTACCGGCGCGCGATCGACGTGCTGGGCAACCAGTATCCGGTCATCCTGACGGACTCCGGCACAGGTCTGCTCTACAGCGCCATGCGCGGCGTGCTGGACCTCGCCGACCAGCTCATCATCATCTCCACCCCGTCCGTCGACGGTGCCAGCAGCGCCAGTACGACGCTGGACTGGCTGTCGGCGCACGGGTACGCGGATCTGGTGGCGCGCTCGCTCACCGTGATCTCGGGTGTCCGCGAGACCGGGAAGATGATCAAGGTGGAGGACATCGTCTCCCACTTCGAGACGCGCTGCCGCGGGGTCGTCGTGGTGCCGTTCGACGAGCATCTGGCGGCCGGTGCCGAGGTCGACCTCGACATGATGCGGCCGAAGGTGCGGGAGGCGTACTTCAACCTCGCGGCCATGGTCGCCGAGGACTTCGTCCGGCACCAGCAGGCGCACGGGCTCTGGACCTCGGACGGCAACCCGCCCCCCGTGGCGGCCCCGCCGATGCCGGGCCAGCCCATGCCGAACCAGCCGTACCCCGGACAGCCCATGCCCGGACAGCAGACACCTGGTCAGCCCGCGTACGGCCAGCCGCCCTTCCCGGGCCAGCCGTACGCCGGTCAACCGGGCCAGCCCTACCCCGCACAGCCCGGACACCCGGGCACCCCCCCGGCCCCGTACCCCCCACAGCCGCAGCCGCAGCCGCAGCCGCCCCAGCACCCCGGACAGCAGTACGGCCAGCACGCTCAGCCCGGCCCCTTCTCCGCACCGCAGTCCCTCCCGCAGGCGCAGCCGCCCCAGCACCCCGGGCACCCCTACCCGCCCCAGCAGCCCCAGCAGCCCCAGCCCGGAGAACCCCAGCCGGGGCACCCCGGAGGTGGCCAGAATCCGCCGCCCCCCGCGCCGCAGCAGTAGGCGGACCCGTAGCGGTGTGACCGCCCGAACCTCCTGAAGACCCGCTCCGCCCACCGGCGGAGCGGGTCTTCGCACGTTCGCAGGCAGAACCGGCGGGAATCGGCCGCCACCCTGTCACCAGCAAGGCGTCAATGGTCTCCACCAATGTGGGTGAACGTGCGGTCGACTTGTTGTTTCCGCAGGCCACATGGGGTTTGACATACCGTTGACGCGCGCAGACTGCCGCTGATAGACACACTTTTCATTCCGCCGGCCTCATCCGATCAATCTCGATCAAGCCCGATCAAGCGCGCTCCAGCGCCCGCACAGCTCGTTCCAGCCTGTTCACATCTGTTCAAGCCCGCCTCGCGCGGGGCGCGCGCCGCGTCCCGCGCGTGCGACGACGCGAGGTCACCGAGCCATGAGCACACACGATCAGCACGGCAGCGGACGTCACGGCGCCCGCCCGACGAGAACACGGCTGCTGGCCACCGCGGGCGCCGCCGCGCTCCTCCTCGCGTCCGGGCTCGCCGCGCCCGCCGCCGCCTCGGCCGCACAGCAGAGCGGTACCACGGCATCCGCGCGGGCCGGGGACGCCGGGCGGGCGGCGCGGGCCGCGGGCGGCGCGGACGACAAGCAGGCCGGCAAGAAGGTCCTCACCGTCGCCGTGGCGCAGAGCGTCGACTCGCTCAGCCCGTTCCTCGCCGTCCGGCTGCTCAGTACGAGCATCCACCGGCTGATGTACGAGTACCTGACGAACTACGACCCCAAGGACAACCACGTCATCCCCGGCCTCGCCACCAAGTGGCAGTCCTCGCCGGACAAGCTGACCTGGACGTACACGATCCGTACCGACTCCAAGTGGTCGGACGGGCAGCAGGCCACCGCCGAGGACGCGGCGTGGACGTTCAACAAGATGATGACCGACGACGGCGCCGCCACCGCCAACGGCAGCTTCGTCACCAACTTCGCGAAGGTCACCGCGCCCAGCCCCACCCAGCTGGTGATCCGGCTGAAGAAGCCGCAGGCCACGATGACCGCGCTCGATGTGCCGATCGTGCCCAAGCACGTCTGGGAGAAGGTCGGCGACCTCTCGAAGTTCAACAACGACAAGACCTTCCCGATCGTCGGCAACGGGCCGTTCGTGCTCACGGACTACAAGCCGGACAGCTATGTGCGGCTGAAGGCCAACAAGGACTTCTGGCGGAGCGCACCCAAGTTCGACGAGCTGGTGTTCCGGTACTACAAGGACCAGGACGCCGCCGTCGCCGCGCTGCGCAAGGGCGAGGTGTCGTTCGTCGCCGGTTCGCCCTCGCTGACGCCCGCTCAGGCCGCCTCGCTCAAGGGCGACAAGGACATCCACGTCAACGACGCCCCCGGCCGCCGCTTCTACGCCCTCGCCACCAACCCGGGCGCGCGGGCGAAGGACGGCACGAAGATCGGTGACGGCGATCCGTCCCTGCTGGACGAGCGGGTGCGGCACGCGCTGTTCATGGCGGTGGACCGCAAGGCCATCGTCGACAAGGTCTTCCAGGGCCACGCGGTCGAGGGCCAGGGGTACATCCCGCCGCGCTTCTCGCAGTACTTCTACAAGCCGACCGCCGCGCAGGAACTGGCGTACGACCCGGCGAAGGCCGGGCAGCTCCTCGACCAGGCGGGCTACAAGAAGAACGCGGACGGCAAGCGCGTCGGCAAGGACGGCAGGCCGCTGAACTACCGCGTGCTGTGCCACGCCACCGACCCCAACGACAAGGCGGTCGGCAAGTACCTCCAGGAGTGGTGGGGCAAGCTCGGCATCGGGGTCACCCTGAACTGCCTGGACAACGTGACCGACCCGTGGCTGGCCGGGAAGTTCGACCTCGCCTTCGACGGCTGGTCCGTCAACCCCGACCCGGACTTCGTGATGTCCATCCACACCTGCGCGGCCCGCCCGCAGACCCCGAAGGACACCGGCGCCACCGACGACTTCATCTGCGACAAGACCTACGACGAGCTGTACGCGCGCCAGCTCGCCGAGTACGACCCCGCCAAACGGGCGGACCTGGTCCGGCAGATGGAGTCGCGGCTGTACGACCTGGGATACATGAACGTCATGGCCTATCCGAACGCCGTCGAGGCCTACCGTACGGACCAGATCAAGTCGATCACCACCATGCCGTCGGCGGCGGGCAACATCTACGGGCAGGACGGCTACTGGAGCTGGTGGTCGGCCATCCCGGCGGACTCCGACGGCTCCTCGGACGGCTCGTCGTCGACCGGGGTCGTGATCGGCATCGTCGTGGGTGTCGTCGTCATCGCCGGTCTGGCGGTGCTCTTCGCGGTGCGCCGCCGGGCGACGGCGGAGGACCGCGAATAGACCGGGAACCGACCGTTGTATCGACCACGAACCGACCGCGCACCGACCGTTGTACCGGCCGGGACCGGCGCGAGCAGGCCGGGAACAGGGCGAGCGGCCGGGGAACAGGGCGTGCAGCCGTGAACAGGACGACGACCGCGACCACGTGTACAGGTGCAGGTGCTCATGACCACTGAAGCGACATCCTCACCGGCCGGGGGCGCCGCCGTCCCCGGCCGGGCGGGGCCCGCGCCGGCGGACGGGGGACGGACGTCCGGGCCGGGGCGGCGGCTCACCGGCGGCGGCTATCCGCGGTATGTGGCGGGCAAGCTGGCCGGGGCCGCCGTGTCCCTGCTCGCCGTCCTCGTCACCAGCTTCTTCCTCTTCCGGCTGATCCCGGGCGACCCGGTGAAGTTCATGACCGGGGGCCGCCCGGTCTCGGCCGAGCAGATCGCCGTCTACCGGCGCGAGTTCGGGCTCGACCTGCCGCTGTGGCAGCAGTTCACGCACTACTGCGGCAAGGCGCTGACCGGGGACCTCGGGACGTCGTACCAGTTCCGGGCGCCCGTCGTGGACAAGATCACCGAGGCGCTGCCGAACACCCTGCTGCTCACCGGCACGGCGTTCGTGCTCTACACCGCGCTGGGCGTCTTCCTCGGCACCCGCTCGGCGTGGCGGCACGGCAGGCTGGGCGACCGGCTCAACACCGGGCTCGCGCTGACCCTCTACTCCATCCCGTCCTTCTGGCTGGGCCTGCTGCTCATCATCGTCCTGTCGGTCGGCGTGGGCCCGGTGCCGGGCCTGTTCCCGACCGGCGGCATGGAGTCGGGCGGCAAGGAGGGCTTCGCCTACGCCGTCGACGTCGCCCACCACCTCGTCCTGCCGGTGGTGACGCTGGTCGCCGTCGAGTACGGGCAGACGCTGCTGGTCACCCGGTCGGCGCTGCTGGACGAGATGGGCGGCGACTATCTGACGACGGCGCGGGCCAAGGGCCTGCGGGACGACCTCGTACGCCGCCGCCACGCCGTGCCGAACGCACTGCTGCCGACCGTGACGCTGATCTTCGTCAATCTGGGGCGGACCGTGGCCGGTGTCATCCTGGTCGAGACGGTCTTCTCCTGGCCGGGGCTCGGCGGGCTGTTCTACCAGGCGCTGAGCGTGCCCGACCTGCCGCTGGTGCAGGGGCTGTTCTTCGTCTTCGCCGCGGCGGTGATCGTCATGAACACCCTCGCCGACCTGCTGTATCCGCTGCTCGATCCGAGGGTGGGCCGATGACCGCCGAGACCACCGAAGCCGCCGACTCCCCGGAGGCTTCCGGGGACGACCGCACTCCCCCGGACGCCGCGACCGGCGGGAAGCCGGCCGCGCCGGGGCCGCGCGCGCTGGCGTGGCGGCGCCGCCGGGCCTCCGCGGCGCGCTTCTGGAAGGAGTACCGCAGGCATCGCGCGGGTGTGGTCGGGCTCGCCGCGCTGGTGCTGTTCGCGCTGGTCGCGCTGACCGCGCCGCTGACCGTCGGCTCGGACGTGGAGAGCGTGACCGACGCGCCGGGCCGGCCGCTGGAGAGCCCCAGCGGCCACTTCCCGCTGGGCACCGACCAGTTCGGGCGGAACCTGCTGGGCCTGGTGATCTGGGGATCGCGGGTCTCGCTGCTCGTCGGACTGCTGGCCGCCGTGCTCTCCGTGGCGATCGGGGCGCTCATCGGGGTCACCGCCGGGCACTTCCGCGGCTGGTACGCCACCGTGGCGATGCGGGTCACCGACTGGTTCCTGGTGATGCCGACGCTGGTCCTCGCCATCGCGCTCGCCACGGTGCTGTCCCGCTCGCTCGGCACGATCGTGCTCGCGATCGGCGTGACCACCTGGCCGACCACCGCCCGCCTCGTGCGGGCGCAGACACTGGCGGTGGAGTCGCGGCCGTACATCGAACGCGCGAAGGCGCTCGGCGGCGGCCACTGGCACATCATGTCCCGGCACGTGCTGCCGAACGTCATGCCGCTGGTGCTCGCGCAGACCACCCTGATCATCTCCTCCGCGATCCTCGCCGAGGCGACCCTGGCCTTCCTCGGCCTCGGGGACCCGACGGTCGTCTCCTGGGGCGGACTGCTCCAGGACGCCCGGGAGGCGGGGGCCGTCAGCTCCGGCGACTGGTGGTACCTGGTGCCGCCGGGCATCGCGATCGCGGTCGTGGCGCTGGCGTTCACGCTGTGCGGGCGCGCGGTGGAGGCCGTACTCAACCCCAGGCTGGGGGTGTCCCGTTGACCCTGCTCGACGTACAGGACCTGGAAGTGACGTACCCGGGCGGAGCCGCCGCCGTGCGCGGGGTCGACCTGACCCTGGGCGCGGGCGAGAAGCTCGGCATCGCGGGCGAGTCGGGCTGCGGCAAGTCCACGCTGGCGCTGGCCCTGCTGCGGCTGCTGCCGGCCGGGGCCCGCACCGGCGGGCGGATCCTGCTGGACGGCGAGGACGTCCTCGCCATGAAGTGGGGCCGGGTGCGAGCGGTGCGCTGGGCGGGGGCGTCGATCGTCTTCCAGGGCGCGATGCACTCCCTGAACGCCGTGCACCGCGTCGGCGACCAGATCGCCGAACCGATCCTGCTGCACCGCGGGGCGACCGCGGCCGGTGCCCGCAAGCGGGCCGGTGAGCTGCTGGAACAGGTGGGGCTTCCGGCGGCGCGGGCGTCCGCCTATCCGCACGAGCTGTCCGGCGGCCAGCGCCAGCGCGTCATGATCGCGATGGCGCTCGCCTGCGACCCGCGGCTGATCATCGCCGACGAGCCCACCACCGCGCTGGACGTGATGATCCAGGCCCAGATCCTGCGCCTGATCGAGGAGCTGGTCAGCGAGCAGGACGTGGGCCTGATCATGATCAGTCACGATCTCGCCGTACTGGCCGACACCTGCGACCGGCTCGCCGTGATGTACGCGGGCCGGGTCGTCGAGGAGGGCCCGGCCCGCCAGGTCTACGAGGACGCCCGGCACCCCTACGGCAAGGCGCTGTCGGGGGCGTTCCCGAGGATCGGCGACCCGGCCTCGCGATTCGCGCCGCGCGGGCTGCCCGGCGACCCGCCCGACCCGACGGCCGTGCCGCCCGGGTGCGCGTTCCGCCCGCGCTGCACGGTCGCCCTGGACCGCTGCGCGGCCGAGGACCAGACGCTGCGGGAGGCGGGCGCGGGACGGCGGGCGGCGTGTGTGCACGTGGGGCCGGAGGCGGGCACCGGGACGGCCGGGAGCGCGGCGGCCGCGCAGGACGAGGGACTGAGGAGCAGCACCGCATGACGACCACCACATCCCCGCTGCTGAGTGTCGAGGGGCTGCGTGTCGCCTTCCCCGGACGGCACGGCGCGCCGACCGCGCGGGCCGTGGACGGGGTGGACCTCGACATCCGGCGGGGCGAGATCGTGGCGCTGGTCGGCGAGTCCGGCTGCGGCAAGACGACGCTGGCCCGGTCCCTGCTCGGGCTGGTCCCGCCGACCGCGGGCCGGGTCACCTTCGACGGGGCGCCGCTGGCGTACTCCTCACGCGCCCTGAAGGCGTACCGCAAGCGGGCGCAGCTGGTTCTCCAGGACCCGAGCGGCTCGCTCAACCCGCGGCACACGGTGTACGACGCCGTCGCCGAGGGCCTGCGCATCCACGGGCACCCGGGCGACGAGCGGGCCGCGGTCGCCGGGGCCCTGGCCCGCGCCGGGCTGCGCCCTCCCGAGCGCTTCTTCCTGCGCTATCCGCACGAGCTGTCCGGCGGGCAGCGCCAGCGGGTCGTCATCGCGGGTGCGCTGGTCCTAGAGCCGGAACTGCTCGTCGCCGACGAACCGGTGGCCTCCCTCGACGCGTCCGTGCGCGGCGAGATCCTCGCGCTGCTGCTGCGGCTGCGCACCGAACTCGGGCTCTCCGCACTGGTGGTGACGCACGATCTGGGGCTGGCCTGGAACATCGCCGACCGGGTCGCGGTGATGTACCTCGGCCGGATCGTGGAGACGGGCGCGGTGGAGCAGGTGCTGACGGCGCCCCGGCATCCGTACACCCAGGCGCTGCTGTCCGTCCTGCCGGAGGCGCCGGGCGCCCCGGTCGTCCTCACCGGCGAGCCGCCCGACCCCTCGCGGATCCCCGCGGGCTGCCGGTTCCACGCCCGCTGCCAGATCCTGGCGGGCGGCGAGGCCGAACGCGCGGGGGTCGCCGACGCCTGCCGCGGCCAGGACCTGGAGATCCTGCACGGCGGCGGCACGAACCAGGTCGCCTGCCACTGGGCCCGGACCCGGCCACAGGAGGAGACGGCGGCGGAGGCCGGGACCGGGGCGGCCGAACCTCCCGGGTGAGGGCCCCGGCCCGCGGGCACCCGGGTGAGGGGCCCGGCCCGCGGGCGCCTGCCGCCCGTGCGCGGGACGGCTCAGACCTGCCGGTCGTCCGCCGCGATGATCTCGCGGCACTTCTTGACGTCCTCGGCCATCGTCTCCAGGAGGGCGTCCAGGGAGTCGAACTTGGCCTGGCCGCGCACGAAGGCGAGGAAGTCCACGGCGACGTGCAGGCCGTACAGGTCGAGGCCGACGCGGTCGATCGCGTACGCCTCGACGGTGCGCTCGGTGCCGTCGAACTGCGGGTTGGTGCCGACGGAGACCGCGGCCGGCATCACCTCGCCCTGGGCGTGCAGATAACCGGCGTAGACGCCGTCGGCGGGGATCGCGGTGTGCGGGAGCGTCTCCACGTTGGCCGTGGGGAAGCCCAGCTCCCGGCCGCGCTGGGCGCCGCGTACGACCACGCCCTCCACGCGGTGCGGACGGCCCAGGATCTCGCGGGCGCCGCCGACGTCCCCCTCGGCGACCAGACGCCGGGTCAGGGTGGAGGAGAACGGCTCGCCGCCGCCCGCCGCGCCGGTGACGTACAGATCGACGACCTCGACCTCGAAGTCGTGGAGCTTGCCCTGCTCGGCGAGGAAGTCCACGGTGCCCGCGGCGCGGTGGCCGAAGCGGAAGTTGGGGCCCTCGACGACCGCCTTGGCGTGCAGCCTGTCGACCAGCACCTTGACGACGAAGTCGGCCGCGGACAGCTGCGAGAACACCGTGGTGAACGGCAGGACGAGCACCGCGTCCACGCCCAGCTCCGCCATCAGCTCGGCGCGGCGGTGGTGGGGGGCGAGCAGCGGCGGGTGGCTGCCGGGGCGCACCACCTCGCTGGGGTGCGGGTCGAAGGTGACGACGACGGAGGGCACGCCCAGCTCGCGGGCGCGGTTCACGGCGTGCTCGATGATGAGCTGATGGCCGCGGTGGACCCCGTCGTAGGACCCGATGGTGACGACGCTGCGCCCCCAGTCCTGGGGGATGTCCTCCAAGCCACGCCAGCGCTGCACTGTGACCGCTCCTCGTCGAACCCGTGTCCTTGTTGGCCGGATGCCGCCCGGATTGCCGTCACCCGGGTCGACCTGCCGCCTTGTCCGCAGGTCTAAGGGTGCCATGCCCGGCCCGCGCCGCCCGCATCGGCATGGGCCCTGTGACCGGGTGCACGTGAGCGGCGGGCGTGCGCGGCGGGCGTCAGACGGGGACCGGCGGGACGGCCGTCGGCGGCGGGACGGGGGCCGCTGCCCCGGCCGGCTGCTTCTCACGGGTCCTGCGGGCGCCTGGGCCCACCAGGGCGGCCCAGTCGTACGGTGCGCCGGTGAGCCAGCCGGCCAGCCGCGCGGCGAAGCCGGGGACCTCGCGGCCCAGCTCCGCGAGGGCCCGGTCGAAGACGGCCGCGCCCTGCGGGGTGCGGACGAGCAGCAGCCCGACCCGGTGGACGAGGAGCCGCAGATCCTCCTCGGCGCCGGGCGCGGCGGCGCGCAGCACCGTGTCCAGCACGCCCGGGTCCGTCTCGCGGGTCAGCAGCAGATCGAGCAGTTCCCGGCGCGGCACGCGGGACGCCGGGGAGCCGGGCGTGGCGAGGACCGCGCCCAGCGCCGAGCGCAGCGCGGCGGGGCCGCCCGCAGGGCTGTCCGGGCAGTCGGGGCTGTCGGGGCCGCTGTTCTCCAGGAGGGCGGTGAGCAGCGGGAACAGTATCGCGCGGGCGCCCGGCCCCTGGTCGAGGCGCCGGTCGACGTACGCCGCCACGGCGGCGGCGGTGTCCGGTGCCCGTGTCACCGCGTCCCGGACGACGGCGGCGACGCGCCGGGCGAGCCCCGGTGTGGTGGCGTCGGCGAGGGTGCGCAGCGCCTCGGCAGCGCCGGGGCCGTGCCGCAGCCGTTCGCCGAAGGCGGCGAGGACCGCCTCGGGGTGGGTGGCCAGCGCGGAGGTGAGCGCGTCGGGCGGCAGGTGGGCGTCACCGGCGGCGAAGTGCCGCAGCGCCTGCGGGAGGTGCCGGGCGCGGGTCGCCGGGTCGGCCACGAGCAGGGTCAGCGCGCCGCCGTGCAGGGCGGTGTCGGCGGGACGGACGAGCACGGCGCGGGCGGCGCCGCTCAGCAGCGCGCGGTCGGAGTCGGCGCGGACGTGGGGCACGGTGCGCAGTGCCTGCGCCACCGCCGTGGCGCGCCGGTCGGGGCGTTCGTCGTGCGCCCAGCGGACGACGGCCCGGCACAGGAGGGCCGGTTCCTCCTCGGCGAGCGCGGTCAGCAGTTCGGCGGCGCGCGGGTGCGGGCAGTCGGCGAGCGTCTCGATGAGAGCGTCCGGGTCCGGGTCGCGATGGGCGTAGAGGAGCGCCTGGGCGGCCGTGGCCACGGTGGCGTGCGGCGCGGCGGGCAGGGGCCGCTCGTCGTCGAACCAGCGGGTCAGATGTGGCCGCACCGTGGCCGGTTCGGCGACGAGGAGCCGGGCGACGGCGTCCAGATAGCGGAGCGGACGCGGGCCGTCCGCAACGGCGCCGGTACCGGTCCCCTGCGGGGAACCGGACGCCTGCCCAGGGCCGGACTCCGGCGCGGGGCCGGGTGCGGACGCCTGTGCCGCCGGGTGGGCGGCGGGCGCCTGCGCGGGGTGGCCGGTGGCGGGCGTCCGCGCCGGGCCGGTGGTGGCGTCCGCCGGTCGGCCGCCGGTGTCCGGGCACCGCGCGGGATCTGCACGCACCTCCCGCGCGGGACCGGCGACGGCGACAGGGCCGGGCTCCTGTGCCGGGCTGTCGCCCAGGAGCAGGCGGCGGAGCAGGTCGCAGCGGTCGGTGGCCGACAGGTGCAGCGCCGCCCAGAAGCCGGGTCCGAAACCGCTCGGCACCGGGAGGCCGCACTGCCGCCAGACGCCGATCCGGTCGGCGAGCAGCCGCAGCACTCCGGCGTACGGCGTGGCGTCCGTGACGCGCCGCAGGACACCGGCGAGCAGCCGGGACGCCCACCACGAGTGCGGGTCGCCGTCCAGGGCGCACATCAGCTCCTCCAGCCGGACGGCGAGGCGGCGCGGGCCGTGCTGGCGGGCGAGCAGGAGCAGCGCCTGGACGACCGGGCCGATGCGGTGGTGCGGCACGGGCAGCGGGCGGCGCGGCTCGCCGGGGATGTGCCGCCGGTGCACCAGGACGCGCAGGGCCTCGTCCAGGTCGAGGTGGCCGCCCTGGATCCAGTCGGCCAGCTCCTCGTGGGCGAAGCGGTAGCCGTCACCGGCCGGGACGATCAGGCCCTCGGTGAGGACGGCCGACGCCCAGCCGGTACCGCCGCCCAGGCGCGCGGGGGCGGGGCCCCACGGGAACACCTCCTCGAACGCGGCCCGGTCCAGCTCCCCCTGCCCGGGGCCGAGGCTGCGCCGGGCGGCCTCGTGCACCTGGCCGGAGACCCGGGCCGCGAGGCGGCGGACGGCGGTGCCGCGCAGGTCGTTCTCGGCGGCCAGCCGGACGGCGACGCGCAGGCACATCAGGTCCAGGTGGGCCGCGAGGACGTCGGCACGGTCGAGGCGGGGGTGGCCGCCGGTGCCGGGCAGCGCCGCGCGCACCTCGGCCAGCAGCCGGAGCGTGAGGGGGTGGCGGGCGTCGGCGTCGGCCAGGGCGCCGTCCGGGATCCGGTACCGGGCACGGGCCGTACGCGCCTCCTCGGGACGCAGGTCCCCGAGCCGCAGGCAGGCCGCGGAGGGATCCGCGGGGCCGCCCGCCGCCGTGTCGGCCCCCGCCGCCTCCCAGTACGCGTCCCGGCAGGCGATCACCAGCCGCGCCCCCGTGCCGCGCAGCCAGCGGGCGGTGCCCTCGGTCCACTCGGCGAGCCGGTCCGCCAGGGCGGACGGCATCTCCTCGGGGCCGTCCAGGAGGAGCAGCAGCGGCCGCCCCTGGGCGCGGGCGAGGTGGGCGAGCCGCTCCGGGGTGAGACCGGCGAGACCGGCCGGCAGCGGTGCCCGCGCGGCCGAGACGATGCGGGCCGCCCGCTCCAGCGCCCGTCCGGCCGCGTCCGCCACCGAGGTGTCGGCGCCGTGCAGGTCGGCGCCGCGCAGCCACAGGGTGGGCGCGGGGGCGTCCCCGCGGGCGCGGCGCCCGGCCAGCGCCGCGAGTTCGGTCGTACGGCCGCTGCCGGGCGGCCCCACCAGGCCGAGCACCACCGGTGCGGCCACTGGCCCGGCCACCGGTGCGGCCCCCGGTCCGCGCCCGAACGCGTCCAGTTCGCGGGCCACCGCGGGCCGCTCGACCGGCGGCCCGTACGGGGCGGTCGCCGGGGCGGGCGGATGGTACGGATGGTCCGGGAGGGCGCCTCGCGGGGCCTCCTGGGCGACGGAGGTGGCCGTCAGTTCCAGGACACCCGCCAGGTTCAGATCGGGGCCGTAGGCGGGGACGGTGGCCGCGTTGCGGGCGAGCAGGTCGGCCAGGGGGCCGTCCGGGCCTTCCGGGCCGTCGCCCGGCGGCAGCGGTACCGCGAAGCCGGAGGCGCGGGGGCCGGAGCAGAGCGCCGTGCCGAGCACGGCGGCCACGGCGCCGGTCTCCGGGTCGAGCACCGGTCCCCCGGCGGCTCCACCGCCCGGCCGCAGGGCGTCCCGGCCCGCGGTGCCGATGGCGAGCTCCAGGACGCCGTCCAGGTGGTGGGAGCGGCCGTCGGCGGGGTAGGTGGCGGTGGCCGTGTCCAGGACCCGGGCCTCGCGCCAGCCGCCGGCCGCGATCCGCACATAGCCGCCGGCCCGCACCCGGCCGGGCGCCGCCACCGGCAGCGGCGCGAGGTCCAGGCCCTCGGTCCGCACGAGCGCGAGGTCCAGGCCGGGCAGCTCGGTCACCGCGTCGGCCCCCACGACGCGGGAGCGGCCGTCCGCGCCGTGCGGGTGCAGCACGAGGGCGCTGAGACCGGCCACCGTCTCGTGGCTGGTGATCACGGTGCCGTGGTGGTCGGCGGCGAAGCCGGTGCCGCGCGGGCGTCCCGCCAGGTCCCTGACGTACACCAGGGAGGCGTCCAGGACGCGGTCGCGCGCCCCGGCGGCGGCCGAGGGTCCGGGAGGGGGCTTCGGAGCGGCGGTCAGGGCGGAAGCGACCCCGGCAGCGGCCCCCGCCACCGGCCCGCGCGGCGGCGCGGGCCGCAGGGCGTGCCTGCCGCCGCGCCGTCCGCCGGGCGCGCCGCCGGACACGCCGGACACGGCCTCCGGCCGCGGCTCCCGTGCTGCCGCCATGGTCCGACCTCCCCGCCCGTGCCGCGGTGCAGCCGCGCCCAGTGCCTGTCGCGTCCCCGTCGACATGTCGATCTCGTCCCGGTTCCGCCCTGTCCCCGACGGTAGGCGCGAAACGATCAGCGGGAAAGATCGTGAGGCGAACGCGCCCCCTGCGCCCCCGCGGTTCACTCCGAGCGCCTGCACGGTCGGGTGAATATCCGGGGGTCCCCGGATACCGGCCCGGAGCGGGGGAAGCGAGCGCCCCCGTGGAGCGGCGGCCGGGGGGACACCCCGTGTCCACCGCTCCACGGGGGCGGAGGCGGGCGGCCGGTCAGGCGAAGACGGCCAGGCTCTTGGCCTTGCCGCGCTCCTCCTCGACCAGCGCGAGGAAGCGCCCCTCGGGGTCGAAGACGGCGACGGGCCCGCCGCCCGTGTACTCCTCGGGCATCTCCAGGCGCACGCCGTTGCCGAGCAGCCGGGCGCGCCGGGCGTCGATGTCCCAGCGCCGGAAGGCGGCGGTGGCCGCGTCGGCGACCGGCATCACGGTCAGCTCCTGCTGGAGCTGGTCGAGCGTCCGGGCGCTGTCCAGCTTGTACGGCCCGACGCGGGTGCGCCGCAGCGCGGTGAGATGGCCGCCGACCCCGAGGTCGGCGCCCAGGTCGCGGGCGAGGGCGCGGATGTAGGTGCCCGAGGAGCAGACCACCGAGACCACCAGGTCGAGCACCGGGGTGCCGTCCTCGGCGACGGCCTCGCGGACGTCGTACACCGTGAAGGAGGACACGGTCACCGGCCGGGCGGGGATCTCGAACTCCTCGCCGTCGCGGGCCCGCTTGTAGGACCGCACGCCGTTGATCTTGATGGCGCTGACCTTCGACGGCACCTGCATGATGTCGCCGGTGAGCTTGGCGACGGCGGTGTCGACGGCCTCCCGGGTGACATGGGAGGCGTCCGCGCAGGAGGTGATCTCGCCCTCGGCGTCGTCGGTGACCGTGTTCTGGCCGAGCCGGACCGTACCCAGGTACTCCTTCTCGGTCAGCGCGAGGTGGCCGAGGAGCTTGGTGGCCCGCTCCACCCCGAGGACGAGGACCCCGGTCGCCATGGGGTCGAGGGTGCCGGCGTGGCCGACGCGGCGGGTCCTGGCGATGCCGCGCATCTTGGCCACGACGTCGTGCGACGTGAAGCCCGACGGCTTGTCGACGATGACAAGGCCGTCGGGCGGGGTGGGCTTGCTGGTCATTCGGTGCTGTCGTCCGTCTCGTCGGTCGCGTCCTCGGACCCGGGCTTGCGGTACGGGTCCGCCTCACCGGCGTAGGCGGCGCCCGCGGAGGCCTCGCGCACCTTCTCGTCGGACTGGCGGGCCCGGTCGAGGAGGCCCTCGATGGTCCGGGCGTTGTCCGGGAGGGCGTCGGCGACGAAGGCCAGGGTCGGGGTGAACTTCACCCCGGCGGCACGGCCGACCTCGGAGCGCAGGATGCCCTTGGCGCTCTCCAGTCCGGCCGCCGCGGCCTTGCGCTCCTCGTCGTCCCCGTAGACCGTGTAGAAGACCGTCGCCTCCCGCAGGTCGCCCGTGACCCTGGTGTCCGTGATGGTGACGTGCGAGCCGAGCCGCGGGTCCTTGATCCCGCGCTGGAGCTTCTGGGCCACCACCTCTCGGATGAGGTCCGCCAGCCTTTTCGCCCGCGCGTTGTCGGCCACTGGTCCGTCTCCCGTTCTTCTTGTCGCTTCTTGCTGCTGCGTTTCGTGGTGTGGTGCGGTGGGTGCGGTCGGGGCCGCCGCCCGCCGATCAGGTCCGGACCGGACCGGACCGGTCTTCTAGTCGTCGTCCTCGCCGTGGAAGCGCCGTCTGGCGGACAGCAGCTCCACTTCGGGGTGCCCGGCGACCAGCCGCTCGCACCGGTCGAGTACGTCGGTCAGGTGCGCCGCGTCCCCCGAGACCACGGCGAGGCCGATGACGGCCCGCCGGTGGAGGTTCAGGTGGTCCACCTCGGCCGCGCTCACCGCGAACTTCCGCTGGAGCTCGGCGACGATCGGGCGGACGACGGAGCGCTTCTCCTTCAGCGAGTGGACGTCGCCGAGGAGGAGGTCGAAGGACAGAGTCCCCACGTACATGTGTGTCCGGGTTGCCCGCCGGTACGGGATCGATGGTCCTGCCGTCGATACGGGCAGGGACATCAAGAACGGTACCGCGATCCGGCCGGTGGCTCGACGGGGTTTCCCGTCCGCCCCCGCGCCGGGCCGCGGTCCGGGGACCGCACGGAGCAGGGGCGCACCACCATGACGGCGGTACGCCCCTGGCGCGCCGCACCGGCCGGCGGGAACCAGGTCCCGTCGGCCGGTGCGGGAATGCCGTGGGGTGTTACACCCGCGGCTTCTCGCGCATCTCGTACGTCGCGATGACGTCGTCGATCTTGATGTCGTTGAAGTTTCCGAGGTTGATACCGCCCTCGAAGCCTTCGCGGATCTCGGTGACGTCGTCCTTGAAGCGGCGCAGGCCCTCGATGTTGAGGTTCTCCGCGATGACCTTGCCGTCGCGCAGGAGCCGGGCCTTGGTGTTGCGCTTGACCTCGCCGGAGCGGATGAGGACACCCGCGATGTTGCCCAGCTTGGAGGAGCGGAAGACCTCGCGGATCTCCGCCGTGCCCAGCTGGACCTCTTCGTACTCCGGCTTGAGCATGCCCTTGAGGGCCGCCTCGATCTCCTCGATCGCCTGGTAGATGACCGAGTAGTACCGGACGTCCACGCCTTCGCGCTCGGCCATCTGCTGCGCACGGCCGACCGCGCGCACGTTGAAGCCGATCACGATGGCGTCGGAGCCCATCGCCAGGTCGATGTCGGACTCCGTGACCGCACCGACGCCGCGGTGCAGGACGCGGATGTCGACCTCTTCGCCGACGTCCAGCTGGAGCAGGGAGGACTCCAGAGCCTCGACCGATCCGGACGCGTCGCCCTTGATGATCAGGTTCAGCTGCTGGACCTCGCCGGCCTTGAGCACCTTGTCCAGGTCCTCCAGGGACACGCGGCGCGTGCGCTTGGCGAACGCGGCGTTGCGCTCGCGGGCGGCACGCTTCTCCGCGATCTGGCGGGCCGTACGGTCCTCCTCGACCACGATGAAGTTGTCGCCCGCACCCGGGACGTTGGTCAGGCCGAGGACCTGGACCGGCGTCGAGGGACCGGCCTCGGCGACGTTGTTGCCGTTGTCGTCGAGCATGGCGCGCACGCGGCCGTAGGCGTCGCCCACCACCATCGTGTCGCCGACCCGCAGGGTGCCTCGCTGGACGAGGACCGTCGCCACGGCACCGCGGCCGCGGTCGAGACGGGACTCGATCGAGATGCCCTGCGCGTCCTGGTCGGGGTTGGCCCGCAGGTCGAGCGAGGCGTCGGCGGTCAGGATGACCGCTTCCAGCAGGGAGTCGATGTGCAGACCCTGCTTGGCGGAGATGTCGACGAACATGGTGTCGCCGCCGTACTCCTCGGCCACCAGACCGTACTCGGTCAGCTGACCGCGCACCTTGGTCGGGTCCGCGCCCTCGACGTCGATCTTGTTGACCGCGACGACGATCGGGACGTCGGCCGCCTTGGCGTGGTTGAGCGCCTCGACCGTCTGCGGCATGACGCCGTCGTTGGCCGCGACGACCAGGATCGCGATGTCGGTCGACTTCGCACCACGGGCACGCATGGCGGTGAACGCCTCGTGACCCGGGGTGTCGATGAAGGTGATCGCGCGGTCCTCGCCGTTGACCTCGGTCGCGACCTGGTAGGCACCGATGTGCTGGGTGATGCCGCCGGCCTCGCCCGCGATGACGTTCGTCTTGCGGATGGCGTCGAGCAGCCGGGTCTTTCCGTGGTCGACGTGACCCATGACGGTCACGACCGGCGGACGGACGACCAGGTCCTCCTCGGTTCCCTCGTCCTCGCCGAACTCCAGGTCGAAGGACTCGAGCAGCTCGCGGTCCTCCTCCTCGGGGCTGACGATCTGAACCGTGTAGTTCATCTCGCCGGCGAGGAGTTGCAGCGTCTCGTCCGAGACGGACTGCGTGGCCGTGACCATCTCGCCCAGGTTCATCATGACCGCGACGAGCGACGCCGGGTTGGCGTTGATCTTCTCGGCGAAGTCGGTGAGCGACGCACCGCGCGACAGGCGAATGGACTCGCCGTTGCCGCGAGGCAGCATCACGCCGCCGACCGACGGGGCCTGCATGGCCTCGTACTCCTGGCGCCGCTGCCGCTTCGACTTGCGACCGCGACGCGCCGGACCGCCGGGACGGCCGAAGGCGCCCTGTGTGCCACCACGGCCGCCGGGGCCGCCGGGACGGCCGCCGAAGCCGGGACGGCCACCGCCGCCGCCGAAGCCGCCGCCACCACCGGGGCCACCGCCACCGGGACGGCCGGCGAAGCCGCCGCCGCCACCGGGACGACCGCCGCCGCCACCGCCGGGACGGCCGGCGAAGCCGCCGCCACCGGGACGACCGGCGCCGCCGGGACGACCCGCACCGCCCGGACCGCGGCCGCCGGGGCCACCGCCGGGACGCGGGCCGGCAGCGGGACGCTGCGGCATCATGCCGGGGTTGGGACGGGGGCCGCCGGGACGGGGACCGCCGGGACCGCCCTGCGGACGCGGCATCGCGCCCGGGGTCGGACGCGGACCGCCCGGGGACTGCGGACGCGGACCGCCGCCCTGGGCGCCGGGCGCCTGCGGACGAGGACCGCCGCCGGGAGCACCGGGGCCGCCGGGACGCTGGCCCTGCGGCCGGGGCGCCTGCGGGCGCGCCATGCCGGTGGAGCCACCGGAGGTGAAGGGGTTGTTGCCCGGACGCGGACCGGCCGGACGGGCACCGGGGCGTGCGCCCTGGCCACCGGGGCGCGGGGCGCCCTGGCCCGGACGAGCCTGGCCCTGGCCCTGGCCGGCACCGCCGGGACGGCCGCCACCGGGCTTGGGAGCACCGGGACGCGCGCCACCGGGGCGCGGGCCCTGCGCGGCGGCCGGGGACGGCGCCGGAGCCGACGGCGGAGCGGTGAACTCCGGAGCGGCGGGCGCGGCCGGGGCCGGACGCGGGGCGGGCTTGGGACCCGGCACCGGACGCGGGCCGGGGGCCTGCGCGGGAGCCGAGGGGGCCGCGGGCGTCTGCGCCGCGGCGGGCTTGGGCGCGGCCGGCGGCCTGGGGGCGGCCGGGCGCTCTCCCGCGGGCCTGGCGCCCTGGGAGGTGCCCCCTGCCGGCGCCGGCGAGGGCGCTGCGGGCCTGGGGGCGGCCTTCTTCGGGGCACCCGGCTTGGCGGACCTGCCGCCGCCGCTGCCCTGCTGGAAGGCGTCGGTCAGTTTGCGTACTACGGGCGCCTCGATCGTCGAGGATGCCGATCGGACGAATTCACCGAGTTCCTGGAGCTTGGCCATGACGACCTTGCTCTCCACACCGAACTCCTTGGCGAGTTCGTATACCCGGACCTTAGCCACTTCGCTCCTTTGAGGTCCGGGTTGCGGCCGGACCGTCGCTAGTTCATGGGCGTACTCATCGCGTACTCATCGAGTGCTCATCGCAATCTCGACCTGCTTTCGACTCGCGAGGTACCAGGCCGCACGGTGGGTTCCGTGCGACTCGTCTTCCTACCGTGTTGCCTGCTCGGCAACTGTCGTCCGCTCGACGTGGTGGCGCAACGCCTTTGTGTCGAGCGCTCCCGGGGCACGCAACGCCCGCGTGAACGCCCGGCGGCGTACCGCCTGGTCGAGACAGACCAGGGCGGGGTGTACGTACGCACCCCGGCCGGGCAGCGTACCGCGAGGATCGGGGACGCACTCGTCCTCGATCGCCACGATGCGCAGCAGATCCGTCTTGGCCGCTCGCTCCCGGCACCCCACACAGGTGCGTTCAGGGCATGCTCGGGCCTGCGTCCGGCCAGACACCGCTCAGTCTACCTCCCCGCACACACCTCACCCCTCGGGGGGAGGATTCGAACGGTTGTTGTCGTGATCCCAGCGCTGTGCGGCCTGGATCCATTCCCCGGCGATCTGCTCCCCGGTGATCTGCTGCCCGGTCTATTCCCCGGCCTGCTCGGTGTCCGGGCGGATGTCGATGCGCCAGCCGGTGAGGCGGGCGGCCAGCCGGGCGTTCTGCCCCTCTTTGCCGATCGCCAGGGACAGCTGGTAGTCCGGCACGGTCACCCGGGCGGAGCGGGCCGCCAGGTCGACGACCTCCACCTTGGAGACCCGGGCCGGGGAGAGCGCGTTCGCCACCATCTCGGCCGGGTCGTCCGACCAGTCGACGATGTCGATCTTCTCGCCGTTCAGCTCGCCCATCACATTGCGCACCCGGCCGCCCATGGGGCCGATGCAGGCACCCTTGGCGTTCAGGCCCGAACGGGTGGACCGCACCGCGATCTTCGTACGGTGGCCGGCCTCGCGGGCGATCGCCGAGATCTCGACCGAGCCGTCCGCGATCTCCGGCACCTCCAGGGCGAAGAGCTTCTTCACCAGATTGGGATGCGTGCGCGAGAGGGTGACGGACGGGCCGCGCACCCCCTTGGCCACCCGGACGACGTACGAGCGCAGCCGCATGCCGTGCGGGTACGTCTCGCCGGGGACCTGCTCCTGCACCGGCAGGATGGCCTCCAGCTTGCCGATGTCCACGAGCACGTTCTTCGGGTCGCGGCCCTGCTGGACGACGCCGGTGACGATGTCGCCCTCGCGTCCGGCGTACTCGCCGAGCGTCGCGTCGTCCTCGGCGTCGCGCAGCCGCTGGAGGATGACCTGCTTCGCGGTGGTGGCGGCGATCCGGCCGAAGCCGGACGGGGTGTCGTCGAACTCGCGGGCCCGCTGGCCCTCTTCGAGGTCCTCCGGGTCCTCCTTCGCCC
This sequence comes from Streptomyces sp. PsTaAH-124, assembly GCF_000373685.1. Lineage (NCBI taxonomy): Bacteria > Bacillati > Actinomycetota > Actinomycetes > Kitasatosporales > Streptomycetaceae > Streptomyces > Streptomyces sp. PsTaAH-124. The sequence goes on from NZ_KB892183.1 coordinate 53,952, forward strand.
ACACGGTCACATGCCCGGTCTCCCGGTTGAGCTCCACGCGCGCGTGGCGGCGGCTTCCCTCGGTGCGGTGGTAGGCGATGAGGAGGGCCGACTCGATCGCCTCGACCAGCAGGTCGAAGGAGATCTCCTTCTCCCGCACCAAGCCCCGCAGGGCGCTCATGTCGATGTCCACGGCTACGCCTCCTCCTCTTCCTTCATGTCCTTCTCGGTCCTGCTGTCGGTACTGCCCGTGCTGTCGCTGCTGCCGGTGCTGTCCTTGCGGTTGAACTCGACCTGCACACGGGCCCTGGCCACGTCCGCCAGGGCGACCCGGCGGGCCGTGGGCCTGCGGCCCTTGACTCCGGGCACTTCGAGGTCGAGTCCTTCGTCGTCGACGGCGACGATCCGGGCCACCAGCTCGGCGCCCTCGGCCAGCTGGAACTTCACCAGCCGGCCCGTGGCGCGCACATAGTGCCGGGGCTGGGTGAGGAGGCGCTCCGCGCCGGGGGTGCCGACCTCGAGGGTGTACTCCCCCTCGCCCATCGCGTCGCTCTCGTCGAGCTTCGCCGAGAGCGCGCGGCTCACATCGGCGATCGCATCCAGATCGGCACCGGTCTCGGAGTCGACGACGACGCGCAGCACCCGCTTGCGTCCCACGGAGTCCACGGCGATCTCTTCGAGGTCCAGCCCCTGGGAGGTGACGAGCGGTTCCAGCAGCTCCCGCAGCCTCTCGCTCTGGGTGGTGCTCATCCGGGTGACTCCTCGGCCGCGTGTGCTGTTGTGGGACGGTTCGCGTGTCTGGTCAAAGGGTATCCGGTCCCAAGGGGTGTTGCCGTCCACCTGGGCGAGGGTGGTGGCGCTGAGCCGCGCCCGGGACGCGCGCGGGTACGGTGATCACGGGCATGGCCTGTCTGCGGTCTGTCCGCCTGTCCGCCCTTCCCGCTGTCCGCCCTTCCCGCTTCGTACGTACGCACCCGAGGACGTCTGCCGTGCCGTTCCCCTCACCCTCGCAGGCCCCCTCGGGCCCGCGCAGAAGGAGCCTGCTCGCCTCGGCGGCGGGGGCCGCCCTGCTCGCGGGCTGCTCCGCCGGAGGCGACTCCTCCGGTGACAGCGGCGGCGGTCCGTCGCTCGCCGACCGGGTGCGCGCGGGCGCGGCCCGGGACAGCGAGAACCTGGCGCGGCGCTACGACGCCGTGCTCGCCGCGCATCCGGCGCTGGCCGGGCGACTGGCGCCGCTGCGGGCCGAAGTGGCACGCCACGCCGCCGCGTTCGGCGGCGCGGGAGCGTCCGCGGCGGTTCCCTCCCCCTCCGCGACGGCGACGGCGGGTTCCGGCGACGGCGCGACACCGCCCGCCTCACCGGCCGCGACGGACGCGGTCCGGGCGGCGGTGGGCGGGGGCGGCGCGGCGGGTACGGCGGGGCCTTCCGGTTCCGGCGGTGCGGCGGCCTCCGCGTCGGCGGGGGTTCCGGCCCGGCCCGGGGACGCGCTCGCCTCGCTCGCCGCGGCGGAGCGCTCGCTCGCCGACCGCCGGACGGACGCGCTGCTCCAGGTGCCCGGCGAGCTGGCCCGGCTGCTGGCCTCGGTGGCGGCGGCCGGGGCCGCGCACGCGTATCTGCTGACCGAGGGGGGCAAGTGAGCGAGGCGACCGAGCAGGAACTGCGGGCGCTCCAGGCGGCGCTGGCCGCGGAGCACGCCGCCGTGTACGGGTACGGCGTGGTCGGCGGCCGGGTCGGCAAGGAGCGGCGGGCGGCGGCGCGGGCCGCGTACGACGCCCATCGGGCGCGCCGGGACGCGCTGGTGCGCGAGGTCCGCGGCCTGGGCGGGCAGCCGGTGGCCGCGGCGGCCGCCTACGCGCTGCCGTTCCCGGTGCCCGACGCGGCCACCGCGCTGCGGTTCGCGGCCGAGCTGGAGGACCGGGTGGCCGGGATCTACGCCGATGCCGTGCGGGCCGTTACCGGGCAGCGGCGGCGGGAGGCCGCCGGGGCGCTGCGCGAGGCGGCGGTCCGGGCGGTGGGCTGGCGCGGGGGCAGCGTAGCCTTCCCTGGTCTCGCCGAACGCGCCGGTGCCGACGGTACGTCGGCGACACCGGCACCGGCAGCGACGCCGTAGCGCGGCGAGCGGCGGACGGCGGCGTCCGCCCGGGGTACGCGGTGCACGAGGTGCACGCGGTTGCATGAGCGGGGCGACCCCGTCCGGCCCCGGCACCCGGGCGTCCAGGTCTCCAGGAAGGGAACACTCGCGCATGGCTTTCGAACCGCCTCGGCGTCTGGTCCGGGCGCTCGGCGAGACGTCGCCGGACGGTGACGACTGGCTGGAGCGGCTGCCCGTGCTGGCCGAGCGGGCCGCCGCTCTACGCGGGTCGACCGTCGAGCGGGTGCAGGTGCCCGGCGGGCGCAGCAGCCTGGTCGTGCTGGTGCGGCTGGCGGACGGGACGCCCGCCGTGCTGAAGCTGGCCCCGCCCCGGGCCCGGCCCGGCGCCGAGCGGGCCGCGCTCGCGCACTGGGACGGCCGGGGCGCGGTACGGCTGCTGGAGCCGGAGTCGGCCGGGGCGGACGAGGAGGCCGGTGTGCTGCTGCTGGAGCGGCTGCACCCGGAGGTGTCGGTGCGGTCGCTGCCGGAGGCGCGGGCGCTGCTGGAGGCGGCGGGCACACTGCGGCGGCTGTGGGTGGAGCCGCCGCGGGAGCATCCCTTCGAGACGGTCGCCGAGCGGACCGGGCGGCAGGCGGACGCGATGCGGGCGAGCGCGGAGCGCGACCCGGACGTGGCGCCGCTGGTCGAGAGCGCGCTCGCGGCCCGTACGGAGCTGCTGGCCGCGCCGCCCGGACCGCGGCTGCTGCACGGCACGTTCCGGCAGAGCAAGGTGCTCGCCGGGGACCGGGTGCCGTGGCTGGCCGTGGGGCCCGACCCGGTGGTCGGCGAGCCCGCCTTCGACCTCGCGCGCCTCGTCCGCGACCGGGTGGAGGACCTGATCGCCTCCCCGTCCGGACCGGCCATCACCCGGCGCCGGATCAAACGGCTGGCGGAGTCCCTGGAGGTGGACCGCGAACGGCTCACCGGCTGGACCTTGTTCCGCGCCGTGGAGTCCGGCGTCCGCGCCCGCCGCGTCGGCCGCCCCCGGGACGCCGAACTCCTGCTGGAATTCGCCGGCTGGCTCTGATCCCCGGCACGGGTCGCGGCCCGAGTACCGGCGGCCGGTTCGCGCGGGCGGCGCGACACACGTGCCAGGCAGCCCCTTCGGCCGGCCGGGACGGGAGACGATGCCCGGCGAGGGTCCGGCGGCGGCCGGCCTCCCGGGAAGGGCGGGCGATGGACGGCGGACGGGACGACGGCCCAGGACAGAGCAGGTCCGGCGGCGCAGGGGCGGCGGGGCAGCCGAACCTTGTCGCGCCCTCGGACGTTCCCGCGCTGTCCGCGCGGTTCTGGGTCCTGGTGGTGGCCACGGGTGTGCTCGCGGGCTTCGCGGGTGCCGCGCTGATGGTGGTGCTGCATGCGGCGGCCCATCTCACGTACTCCTACCGTTCGGGGAGTTTCCTGACCGCGGTCGAGGAGGCCGGCGCGCTCCGTCGGGTGGTGGCGCTGGCCGCCGCGGGGGCGGTGGCCGGGCTCGGCTGGTGGCTCCTGCGGTGGTGGACGGGCCCCGGCGGCTCGGAGGTGAGTACGGCGCTGTGGCGGGACGAAGGGCGGCTGCCGCTGCGGCGGAGTCTGGGCACCGCGGTCCTGTCCGTGGTGACCGTCGGCATGGGTGCCTCGCTGGGGCGCGAGGGGGCGCCGCGGCTGGCCGGTGCGGCGCTGGCCTCCCGGCTGTCCGACTGGGCCCGGCTGGACACCGCGCACCGCCGGCTGCTCGCCGCCTGCGGCGCCGGGGCCGGTATGGCGTGTGTGTACGACGTGCCGCTGGGCGGGGCGCTGCTGACGCTGGAGGTGATGCTCGGTGTCCTGTCGCTGCGCCTGGCCCTGCCCGCCCTGGCCACCTGCTGCATCGCCACCGCGGTCTCCTGGACGGTGCTGCCCGAGGAGCCCACCTACCGGTTGCCCGAGGTGGGGCTGTCCACGTCCCTGGCCGTGTTCGCCGTGCTGATCGGGCCGCTCGCCGGACTGGTCGCGGTCGGATGGGTGCGGATGATCCGGATCGCGCACGAACACCGGCCCGCGGGGTGGGGACCGCTCATCGCGCCGCTCCTGGTCTTCACCGTGGTGGGGCTGCTGGCCGTTCCCTTTCCCGAACTGCTCGGCAACGGCAAGGACATCGTCCAGCTCACGCTCTCCGCGCAGGTCGCCGCGCCCCTTCTGGTGGCCCTGCTGTTCCTCAAACCGCTCGCCACGGCCGGGAGCCTGGGCAGTGGCGCGAGCGGCGGGCTGTTCACCCCCACCATCGCCACCGGTGCGCTGCTCGGCTCTCTGGCGGGGCAGGGCTGGACACACGCGTGGCCCGCCCCGGCGGCCGGATTCGCGGTCATCGGCGCGGCCGCGGTCCTCGCCGCCGCCATGCAGGCGCCGATCGCCGCCGTCGTCCTGATGCTGGAACTCACCCGCACCGTCGACGCCCTGATGGTCCCCCTGCTCTTCGCCGTCACCGGCGCGATGCTCGTCTCCCGCCGGCTCGACACCCCGTCCATCTACTCCGTACGCCTGCCCGCCCAATGACAGCCCGATGACAGCTCGATGGCACCCGCCGCACACCGCTTCGGGCGCGGCTGCCGCCGCCACCACGTCCACGGCCCCCGCCCCGGGGAAGGGGCAGGGGCCGTGCGCGGGTCAGGCGGTGAGGCGGGCGAGGGCCTCGTCGACGGTCAGTTCCTCGCGTTCGCCGGTGCGGCGGTCCTTCAGCTCGACGACGCCCTCGGCGGAGCGGCGCCCGGCGACGAGGATCTTGGGGACGCCGATCAGTTCCGCGTCGGTGAACTTGACGCCCGGGGAGACCCCGGCGCGGTCGTCGACGAGGATGCGCAGTCCGGCGGCGGCCAGCTTGGCGGAGACGTCGAGGGCGAGGTCGATCTGGAGGGCCTTGCCCGCGGCGACCACGTGCACATCGGCCGGGGCCACCTCGGCGGGCCAGACCAGGCCGTGCTCGTCGGCGTGCTGCTCGGCGAGGGCGGCGACGGCGCGGGAGACGCCGATGCCGTAGGAGCCCATGGTGACGCGGACCGGCTTGCCGTTCTGGCCGAGGACGTCGAGCTTGAGGGCGTCGGTGTACTTGCGGCCGAGCTGGAAGATGTGGCCGATCTCGATGGCGCGGTCCAGCTTCAGGCCGGTGCCGCACCGGGGGCAGGGGTCGCCCTCCTGCACGACGACCACGTCGACGTAGGCGTCGACCTCGAAGTCACGGCCCGCGACGACGTTCTTCGCGTGCGTGTGCTCCTTGTTGGCGCCGGTGATCCAGGCGGTGCCGGGGGCCACGCGCGGGTCGGCGATGTAGGTGGTCTTCTCGCCCAGGCCCTGCGGGCCGACATAGCCACGCACCAGGTCGGGGCGGCCGGTGAAGTCCTCGGCGGTGACCAGTTCGACGGCGGCCGGGGCGAAGTGCGCCTCGACCTTGCCGAGGTCGACCTCGCGGTCGCCGGGCACGCCGACGGCGACGATCTCGCCGTCCACCTTGACCAGCAGGTTCTTCAGGGTGGCGGAGGCGGGGACGCCGAGGGAGGCGGCCAGCGTCTCGATGGTGGGGGTGTCCGGGGTGGGGATCTCCTCCAGCGCGGGCGCACCGGAGCCGTCCACCGGCTTCAGCTCGTACGTGATCGCCTCGGTGTTGGCGGCGAAGTCGCAGTTCGGGCAGTCGGCGAAGGTGTCCTCGCCGGCCTCGGCCGGGGCGAGGAACTCCTCGGACCGGGAGCCGCCCATGGCGCCCGCGGTGGCCGCGCAGATGCGGTAGTCCAGGCCGAGGCGCTCGAAGATGCGCTGGTAGGCCTGGCGGTGCAGGGCGTAGGACTCGGCGAGGCCCTCGTCGGCGGTGTCGAAGGAGTAGGAGTCCTTCATCAGGAACTCGCGCCCGCGCAGGATGCCCGCGCGCGGCCGGGCCTCGTCGCGGTACTTGCTCTGGATCTGGTAGAGGATGACCGGCAGGTCCTTGTAGGAGGACGCCTGGTCCTTCACCAGCAGGGTGAAGATCTCCTCGTGGGTGGGGCCGAGCAGATAGTCGCCGCCCCGGCGGTCCTGGAGGCGGAACAGCTCGGCGCCGTACTCCTCCCAGCGACCGGTCGCCTCGTACGGCTCCCTCGGCAGCAGCGCGGGCAGCAGCACCTCCTGGGCGCCGATGGCGTCCATCTCCTCACGGACGATCCGCTCGACGTTCGCGAGGACCTTCTTGCCCAGCGGCAGCCAGCTCCAGACGCCCGCGGCGGTGCGGCGGACGTAGCCGGCGCGGACCAGCAGCTTGTGGCTGAGGACCTCGGCGTCGGCCGGGTCGTCGCGCAGCGTCTTGGCCATCAACTGGGACATGCGCTGGACCGGTGCGTTCGCCATCGTTCTCGTACTCCTGCCGGATATCGGTGATGGCTAGGAGGTTAGCCGGGCGGACGGCGGCGGTGGAAATCGGTCAGCGGACCCGGGGGGTGCGGCGGCGCAGCGGCAGCGGGGCGCCCATCACGGCGTACGGCCGCGGCGCGCTGGGGAAGAGGACCTGGCGGGCCAGGTCGGTGTAGCCGAGGGAGTGGTAGAGGCCGCGGGCCGGGCTGTCGGTGTCGATGGCGGAGAGGATGGAGCGGGGCTCGGCGGCGGTGTCGGTGACGGCGGTGATCAGGGCGCGGCCGACGCCCCGGTTCTGGTGGGCCGGGTGGACGTGCAGTTCGGTGATGACGAAGGAGCCGTCCAGCCAGTCCTCGTGCCCGCGGGCGCGCAGATACGGTTCGACGACGGTGGACCACCAGTGGGTGCGGTCGTTGGGCATGCCGTAGACGAATCCGGCGAGCCGGCCGTCCGCGGTGGTGGCGCCCAGCGCGCGGGCCCCCGGGCAGGTCATGTGGCGCAGCACGATCTGGCGGCGTACGGCGACCTCCTCGGCGCCGAGTCCGAAGGCGACGGCCTGGACGGCGAGCGCCTCGTCGACATGGGCCGCCAGATCGAGGGGGCCGATCACGATGTCGTCTCGGCGGCCGGGGCCGGGGCCGTGACCGGGAAAGTGCGCCATGCCGGGGAGACTACCCGGCCGCCGTCCGCCGCCGGAGCCGCGCGGGCGGCCAGGCGGGCGGCCGGGCGGGCTCAGAAGAGCACGCTGGTGAACGCGCCGACCTCCTGGAAGCCGACGCGCCGGTAGGTGCGCCGGGCCGGGGCGTTGAAGTCGTTGACGTAGAGGCTCACCACGGGGGCGACGTCCGCCAGCGCGTAGCGCAGCACGGCGGCCATGCCGGGGGCGGCCAGGCCGCGGCCGCGGTACTCGGGGGCGACCCAGACGCCCTGGATCTGGCAGGCCCGGTCGGTGGCGGCGCCGATCTCGGCCTTGAACATGACCTTGCCGTGCTCGTCGAGGCGGGCGAAGGAGCGGCCCGAGCCGACGAGTTCGGCGACCCGGGCCTGGTAGAGGAGTCCGCCGTCGCCGGCCAGCGGGGAGACGCCGACCTCCTCGGTGAACATCGCCACGCAGGCCGGCATGATCGTCTCCATCTCGTCCTTGCGGACGCGGCGGACGTAGGGGTCGGCGGCGGTGTCGTCCGGCATCCGGTCGGTGATCATGAGGGGCTGGCGGGCGCGGACCTCACGGGCCGGGCCCCAGCTCGGTTCGAGGAGCCGCCACAGCTCGGTGGTGGGCTCGCTGGGGCCGACGATGGAGGAGCAGCGGCGGCCGGCCCGCCGGGCGCGGTCGGCGAAGGCGCGCACGGCGCGCGGGGTGGCACAGATCGGGACCAGGTTGGCGCCCGCGTAACACAGGGACGTGAGCATGCCGTCCTCGTACCAGCCCCACATCTCGCCGCCGAGCCGCCACGGGTCGAGGCCCGCGATCCGCACCCGGGAGGTCACGAAGGCGTTCGCGACCGGCTCGCGGTCGAGGACGGCGAGTGCCGCGTCCAGGTCGCTCGGTTCGAGCACCCGTGAGGTGGTCTGGGTCAACACGTACGGGGCCTCACGCTGGGGTTCCGCTGATCTCCGCACTGTACCTGCCGAATCCTGGCCGCGCCGCCCTCCCGGAAGGGCCGGGCACGGGGCGGTCCGGTGTGTGGCAGTGTGGGCGGTTATGGGTACCCCTCATGTCGAGCCGGGTTCGGAAAGCGGTGATCACGGTGGCACCACCTCGGACGACGGTCCGGAGCGGCGAGGGCGAGGGGCTGAGGCCATGAACACGGCGGACATCGCCCTGGAACCGGACTTCACGCGGGCGGTCCTGCACGACCTGGGCACCGGCGTCTTCACCATCGACGCCGCGGGGTGCATCACGTCGGTCAACCCGTGGGCGGAGCGGCTGCTGGGCCGCTCGGAGGCGGAGCTGCTCGGCCGGGACGCGCACGACGCGCTGCACCGCCGCGCCGACGGCACCGAGATGCCGCGCGGCGAGTGCCGGATGCAGACGCCGCTGGCGGGCGCCCGGCCCGCCGGGGAGGGCTGCGAGGAGTACTTCCAGCGGGCCGACGGCTCGGTCCTGCCGATCATCTGGACCACCACGTCACTGCTGGTGGCGGGCCGCCCCGCGGGTCTTGTGGTGTGCTTCGACGACTTCGGCGCGCACCGGGCGGCCGAGGAGCGGATGGCCGCGCACGCCGCCGCGCTGGAGGCGCTGACCGCCCGGCTGAACCTGCTGGCGGACGTCTCCTCGGTGCTGATGTCCGCCCTGGAGGCGTCCGGGCGGATACGGCGGCTGCTGCACCTGCTGGTGCCGGAACTGGGCGACTGGGCGGAGGTCGCTCTGTGCTCGGAGCGGTCGGGACTGCTGGAGCGGGTCGCCGTGCGGTGCCCGGCGCATCCGCGGCGGGCGCGGCGGCTGGAGGGCGCGCTGCCGCCGCTGCCGGTGGACGCGCGGGCGGCGGTGGAGCGGGTGATGAGCGCCGACGAGCCGGTGCTGCTGACCGCCGCCGAACTGCGGGACCCGGGCTCCCCGCTGGCCGCGCTGGCCGCGACGCACGGACGGCTCTTCGAGCGGCTGGGCGGCCACACGGCCGTGGTGATGCCGCTGGCCGCGCGCCGCAACCGCTACGGGATGCTGACGGTGGGCCGCGCCGGTGACGCGCCCGCGCCCACCGCCGCGGAGGTGCGGCTGCTCGCCGACATCGGCCGCCGGCTGGGGCTGGTGCTGGACAACGCCCGGCTCTACCAGGAGCAGCGCAGCGTCTCGGAGACCATGCAGCGCCAGTTGCTGGCCCCGCTCCCCCAGGTGGACCACCTGCGGATGGCCGCGCGCTATCTGCCGGCGCAGAGCGCGATGGAGGTCGGCGGCGACTGGTACGACGCCTTCCTGCTCGCCGACGGGGTGATGGCCCTGGTGATCGGGGACGTGGTCGGACACGACCTCCAGGCCGCCGCGCACATGGCCGAGGTCCGCAACATGCTGCGCGCGCTGGCCTGGGACCATCAGAAGCCGCCCAGTCTGATCATGTGCCGGCTGGACGAGGCGGTCACCCACACCAGTGACGCGCCGATGGCCACGCTGATCTTCGCCCGGATCGAGGGGCCGGAGGGCGGCCCGTGGCGGCTGAACTGGGTCAACGCCGGGCATCCGCCGCCGCTGCTGATCACCCGGGACGGCGAGGCGCGGTTCCTGACGGCGGGGCACGGCCCGCTGATCGGGATGAGCGCCGTCCTGCACCTGGGGCTGGACTGGCCCGACGCGTACGCGGAACTGCCGCCCGAGTCCCTGCTCCTGCTCTACACCGACGGTCTGGTGGAGAGCAGGGACCGGCCGATCGATCTGGGGATGGCCAGACTCCGCCATCACGCGCAGGTCCTGGCCCGGAGGATGGCCGGGGAGACGGTGGACGACTTCTGCGACGCGCTGCTGGACCGGATCAGGCCCAGCGGTGACGACGCCGCGCTGCTCGCGCTGCATCTGCCGCCGCGCGGTGCGGGAGCCCCCGGCGACCGGGATCCGGCGCCTCCCCCGCAGTCGCCGTACAGCAGTCCGGCGGCGCCGAACCGGGCCGCGCCCGGGTCCGTCCAGGAGGACTCACCGGTGGCGGACCCGACGGACTGGCTGCGCGAAGAGTGAGCCACTGCGGGAAGTGAGGCCCTACGCGGTGCGGGGCACCGCGGGGTGCGAGGCTCTGCGCGGCGTGGGATCCGAGGGTGGTGGGATCCGGGGGTCGTGGGATCCGGGAGGGGTGGGATCCGGGAGGTGTGCGGCCCGGCGGCGTGCCGGGCCAGTGCCGTCGGCGGCGGGTCAGCCCGCGACGGAGATCTCGGGTTCGCCGGAGGCGACGCCGTCCGCCTCCATCTGCTCGGCCAGCTTCATGGCCTCCTCGATCAGGGTCTCCACGATCTTCGACTCGGGCACCGTCTTGATGACCTCACCCTTCACGAAGATCTGCCCCTTCCCATTGCCCGACGCCACACCCAGATCAGCCTCACGCGCCTCACCCGGACCGTTCACCACACAGCCCATCACCGCGACCCGCAACGGCACCTCCATGCCCGTCAGACCCGCCGTGACCTCCTCCGCCAGCTTGTACACATCCACCTGCGCCCGCCCGCACGACGGACACGACACGATCTCCAGACCCCGCTGCCTCAGATTCAACGACTCCAGGATCTGGATACCCACCTTCACCTCCTCCACCGGAGGCGCCGACAACGACACCCGGATCGTGTCCCCGATCCCCTGCGACAACAGCGCACCGAACGCCACCGCCGACTTGACCGTCCCCTGGAACGCCGGACCCGCCTCCGTCACNCCNAGNTGCANCGGATAGTCACACTGCTGCGCCAGCTGCCGGTACGCCTCGATCATCACGACCGGATCATTGTGCTTCACCGAGATCTTGATGTCCCGGAAACCATGCTCCTCGAACAGCGACGCCTCCCACAGCGCCGACTCCACCAGCGCCTCCGGCGTCGCCTTCCCGTACTTCTGCAACAACCGCCGGTCCAGCGACCCCGCGTTCACCCCGATCCGGANCGGNGTCCCATGATCCTTCGCCGCCCGCGCGATCTCCCGCACCTGATCGTCGAACTTCTTGATGTTCCCCGGATTCACCCGCACCGCCGCACACCCCGCCTCGATCGCGGCGAACACATACTTCGGCTGGAAATGAATGTCCGCGATCACCGG
>NZ_KB892184.1:0-58535 GCF_000373685.1 Streptomyces sp. PsTaAH-124
CACCACTCGTTCACGCATGGGCTCGATGATGCCACGGTCCGGACCGGCCCCGTGCCGTCGCCCGTGGACCGAGGGCCTGTCCGGCCGATCATGGTGGAGGGAGGCAACAGTGCCTTGTGGGCACGGGTGAGCGGGGTGGGGTGCGTGCAGCCGCAAGGCGGAGGAGGGCGTCGACGCGGAGCGTCGGCAACCGACGACAACGCGGCGGATGTGCGTGCCCCACCCCGCGTCTTCGCCATGATCGGCCGGACAGGCCCTAGAGAGCGTCCTCGACCTGCGGCTTCTCCCCCTGGGTTCGGGTGATGTCGATCACGGAGAAGAGGGCGCCCTGGGGATCGGCGAGCACCGCGAACCGGCCGAAGGGGGTGTCCGTCGGGCTGAAGCGCACCGCGCCGCCGAGGCGGGTCGCGGCGGACACTGCGGCGTCGCAGTCGGCGACCGTGAAGTACACGTTCAGATAGGAGGGCACCTGGGGCGGGAAGTCGTCGGTCATCCGCATCCGGCCGAGCACCGTCTCACCGTTCAGGTCGTAGACGCTGAAGTCGATCGCCTCGTCCTCGATCCGCCGCGCGGTGTAGCCGAAGACGGAGGTGAGGAAGGTGTCCGCCTTCTCCGGCTCGCGGGTGAAGAGTTCGGCCCAGCAGTAGGCGCCGGGGACGCCGGTGGCCCCGAAGCCCTCGTGGGTGCCGCTCTGCCACACACCGAACACGGCGCCGCTGGGCTCGCGGGCCAGGCACATGGTGCCGAAGTCACCGACCCGCATCGGCTCCAGGAGCACATCGCCGCCGTGTTCGCGGATGCGGCGCGCGGTGGCCTCCGCGTCGGGCGAGGCGAAGTACAGGCACCACTGCGACTGCCCCTCCTGGCCGGGCATCGGCGGGACGACGGCCGCCGCGGCCCCGCCGTCCGCGTACGCCTGCGTGTAGTGGCCGAACCGCGCGGAGGACTCGCCGAAGGTCCAGCCCAGAACCTCCCCGTAGAAGGTCTTGGCCGCCTCGACGTCGCTGAACATCGCGTCGGCCCAGCAGGGGGTTCCCTCAGGTCGTACGGGCATGGCTGCCGCCCTCTCCGGTTCGGTGACGGGTGCGTGCGCGGGCGCACGGGCACGGGCGCGTGGGCGCGCGTGCGTACGGGTTCTCACGCTAGCCAGAGCGGCGGTGGGCCGCGCGCCGAGACGGCCCGCACCGCGCGGCCGGCCGCTACTCCCCCGCGTGGGCCCGCCGCAGGGCGGCGATGTCGAGCTTGCCCATCGCCAGCATGGCCCGGGTGGTGCGGGCCGCCTTCTCCGGGTCGGGGTCGCCGATCATGTCGACGAGCCCGTCCGGCACGACCTGCCAGGAGACCCCGTACCGGTCCTTGAGCCAGCCGCAGGGGCCCGCTTCACCGCCGTCGTCGGTGAGCCTGGACCAGTAGTGGTCGACCTCCTTCTGGTCGGCGCAGTGGATCTGGAAGGAGATCGCCTCGCTGAACGTGAACTGCGGGCCGCCGTTCAGCGCCAGGAACCGGTGGCCGTGGGCGGTGAACTCCACGGCGACCACCGAACCGGCGGGGCCGGGCCCGGCCTCCGTGGAGCGGCTGATCCGGCCGATGCCGGAGTTCTTGAAGACCGAGACGTAGTAGTGGGCGGCCTCCTCGGCCGTGCCGTCGAACCAGAGGCAGGTGGTGAATCCTTCGGTGCTCACGGGTCTCCTCCTGGGGGTGCGGGAACGCGGTCGTCTGTATCGACCGTGCGGCATCCCGGAACTCATCGCTCGGCCGGGACTTCTTTCCGCCGGATCTGCCCCGGGGCCCGCGCCGGTCCCCGGCGGCCCGGTCCGCTCTGCCCGTGGCGAATCTGCCACCGGCAGAGAAAGGGCCGCGGCGCCCCGCCCGCGGCCGACAGTGGAGCGGACGGCATCCCCACCACGAGCAGGAGACGCGATGACTCCACGCACCGCCCCGCCCCCGCGCGCCCAGGACGGCGAGACGCCGCCCAGCCGCTTCGACGACCATCTGGCGAGCCTGCTGCTCGCGCAGCGGATCGTGTTCCTGGGCACCCAGGTCGACGAGGTGTCGGCCAACCGGGTCTGCGCCCAGTTGCTGCTGCTGTCGGCCGAGGACCCCCGCGCCGACATCAGCCTGTACATCAACAGTCCCGGCGGGTCCGTCAGCGCGGGCCTCGCCATCTACGACACGATGCGCCTGATCCCCAACGACGTGTCGACGCTGGCCATGGGGTTCGCGGCGAGCATGGGGCAGTTCCTGCTCACCGTGGGCACGCGCGGCAAGCGGTTCGCGCTGCCGCACGCGCGGATCATGATGCACCAGCCGTCGGCGGGGATCGGCGGCACCACCGCGGACATCGAGATCCAGGCGCAGAACCTGGAGCACACCAAGCGGACCATCGAGCGCCTCACCGCCGAGCACACCGGGCAGAGCGAGGAGACCATCGCGCGGGACGGCGACCGGGACCGCTGGTTCACCGCGGAGCAGGCCGAGGAGTACGGGATGGTGGACCAGGTGGTGGAGTCGCTGGCCGACGTCCGCCCCGCCGCGCGGCGACGGGCCGGGTGGTGACCATGGGGTCGTACACGGTTCCGTACGTGGTCGAGCGCACCGCGCAGGGCGAGCGGTCCTACGACGTGTTCAGCAGGCTGCTGAACGAGCGGATCGTCTTCCTGGGCACGGAGATCGACGACGGTGTGGCCAATGTCGTCATCGCGCAGCTGCTCCATCTGGAGTCGGCGAACCCGGACCAGGAGATCGCGGTCTATCTGAACTCGCCCGGCGGCTCCTTCACCTCGCTCATGGCGATCTACGACGCGATGACGTTCGTGCAGTCGCCCATCTCCACGTTCTGCGTGGGGCAGGCCGCCTCCACGGCGGCGGTGCTGCTGGCGGGCGGCGACCCGGGGCGCCGCTTCGTGCTGGAGCACGCGCGGGTGCTGCTCGGGCAGCCGGCCAGCGGCGGCCGGCAGGGCACGGTCTCGGATCTGGCGCTCCAGGCCAAGGAGATGGTCCGGATCCGCTCCCAGGTGGAGGAGGTGCTGTCCCGGCACACCGGCCACGACGCCGCGTCCCTGCGCGCCGACATGGACCGCGACAAGGTGTTCACCGCCCGGGAGGCGGTGGCGTACGGCCTGGCCGACCAGGTGCTGACCCGGCGCCTCGCGACGGTCTGAGGCGCCGGGCCGGGCGGTGGGACCGGACGGTCAGGCCGCCAGGCACAGCCCGTCGACGCGCGGGGCGGGCGCCGCGGACACCGCGGACGCCGAGGTGACCGACGTGACCGGCCGGGCGGCGGTGCCCCGGCCGCGGCCCGCGGCCCGGGAGGTGAGCCGTACCAGCTCGCCCTGGGTCCGGGCCAGCAGCCCGCCGAGGCCGAGGCCGAGGGCCTGGGCGGCGGCGGCCAGCACCTCCGAGGACGCCTCCTTGCGTCCGCGCTCGATCTCCGACAGATAGGGCATGGAGATCCGCGCGGCGTCGGCGACGTCCTTGAGGGTCCGCTCCTGGGCGAGCCGCTCACGGCGCAGCACGTCGCCGACGAGGTCGCGCCAGAGCGGTTCGCGGGCGGCGGCGGGCTCGGGCCGCCCGGCCGGAGCCGGCCCGGCCGGACGGCCGGGCACCTGGCGGTCGGGGGCCGGATGGTCCGCTCCCGGACGGCCGGGCCCGGGGCGGCTCGGCGCGGGGCGGCCCGGCGCCGGATGCGCGGCGGCGGGGCGGCCGGGCAGGGCGCGGGCGGGCGCGGGCCGGGCGGCCGCCGGGTGCGCGGCCGGCGGACGCAGCGGGACGACACGGGCTTGGTTCGGCGCTTGGTCGGTCACCGCTTCAGCCTAGGAGCCCTGGCCGTCCGCGGAAGGGGGCGGCATTTCGCCCTGGGTGAATCACCGGCCCGCAACGGGAGGAGATCGGAACGAAGGGGGACGGACCGGGCGGCCGAGGTCCGCCGCGGTTCAGTCGCCTCCGAGGCGCACCACGGCCCGCACCCGCTTGCCCACCGGGACCCGCTCGGCGCCGACCTCGGCCGCGAGGGCGTGCACGATCTCCAGACCGTGCCGCCCGATCCGCTCGGGGTCGCGCGGATAGCGCCGCGGCAGCGCGGCGCTGCTGTCGTACACGCAGACGGCCACCGCGCCGTCCGTGCCCTCCAGTTCGAGGATGTACGGGCCCTGGCTGTGCCGGTCGGCGTTGGTGACCAGCTCGCTCACGACCAGCAGCAGCGCCTCCTCGCAGCGGCGGCCGATCTCGGCGCACCACTCGTTCCTGAGCTGGTCGAGGAAGAGCGCGGCGAAGGAGCGCGCGTCCGCGATGCAGCCGGGTTCACCGGTGTAGTGGGCAGCCCGCCGCAGCGGTTCCACGGGGATGTCGACACCAGTGGGTATCACTGCCCCGCCCGGGTCATCGATCATGCGTTTCTCTCTCGGAAGCCGGTACGACCGGACGTTACTGCATCAGTGCTGATACCCAGTGCCGCGCCCGCCAGTCTTCACCGCGCGGTCCGGACCGCGCGGCGACGCGGACGGACCTTCCGGGGAGCGCGCCACCGGGGCCGCTGCTTAGCGTGGCACCGTGAGCCCGCCGCCGTCCTCCGTTTCGCCGACCGCCCCCCGTCACGGCTGGGCGGCGGCCCTCGCCGTGGTGCTGGCCGCGCTGGTCTCCATGCTGGTGGTGGCCGCGCTGGGGCTGTGGGCGGCGGGCGCCACCGAGCTGCCCGACAACGCCTTCGGCCGGGTGACCGCCGCGACGGTGGTGGCGGCGGTCGGCGGAAGCATCCGCCTGGCGGGGAACGCGGGGGCGCTGGCGCAGACGCACGCCGGGGTCACGGTGATGCCCCTGTCGGTGACCCTGGTGGGCGCGCTCGTGCTCGGTGCGGGCTTCCTGCGCCCGCTGCGCGGCCGGGCGGCCCTCGGGGCGCGGGAGCCGGCCGGCTGGGCGGCGCGGATCGCCGTGCTGTGGCTCGCGGCGCTGACCGGCCTGGCGTTCGCCGCCCGGCAGCGGTTCGCCGTGGACCTCGGGGACGGGGTGCTCGGCGAGGTCGGCCGGCTGTTCGGCGCCGAACCGGAGGTCGGGTTCACCACCCGGGTGGTGCCCACCCTCGGTTTCGGGCTGCTGTGGCTGGCGGGTGTGCTGGCGCTGGCGCTGCTGGCGGCCCGGACGGCGCCGGTGCCCGCGCGGCCGCCGTGGTTCGCGGCCCGGGTCCGGCCGGTGGCGCACGCCCTGGTCGCGCTGCTGCTGGTGTACGTCGCCGTGGCGCTGGTCGTCGCGCTGGTGGTGGCGGGCACCCGGGGGCATCCGGCGCGGACCTTCGCGCTGATCCTGCTCGGTCTGCCCAACCTGGCCTGGCTCGCCTTCACCCTGGGGCTGGGCGCCACCTGGAACGGCCGGGTGGACGGGCCGTTCGGGCTTCCGGTGCCGCGGGTGCTGGAGGAGGTGCTGCGCACACCGGACGTGTCCACGCTGAACCTGGGCACGCTCGCGGAGCACGACGGCCGTGTGTGGTGGCTGCTGGTCGCGGGCGTGGTGCTGCTGGCGGCCGCCGCGTTCCTGGCGGCGTATCTGTCCCCGGATCCGCCGGGGGCGTGGCAGCACGCCCTGCGCATGGCGGCCGGTCTGGTGCTGACGGTGCTGACGGTCTGCCTGGCGGGCCGGGTCTCGGCCCACTACGGGCTGTCCCTGCTGGGCATCGGGGACGTGGGCGGCGGGCTGTCCGGGGAACTGCTGCTGCGGCCCCGGCTGTGGGGCGCGCTGGGTCTGGCCGCGCTGTGGGGCCTGGCCGCCGGGCTCGCGGGCGCACCGGCGGCCCGGTGGGTGCGGCGCCGCGGGGCGGGCGGGCCGGACCGGGGGCCGGACGGCGGGCGGGCGTAGTCCGGGCACGCCTTCTGCGCGCGGGCGCCCCCGGGTGCGCGGCGGCCGGTCAGCCCATCGGGAGCAGGAGCGCCGGGATGGTGCGCTGCATGCGCAGGGCGTCCACCGACTCGGCGAGCAGTTCGTACTCGGTGGTCTCGTCACCCGCGGCGATCCGCACCAGGCGTCCGCCGGCCAGCTCGTCGGCCACCTGCTCCTGCCGGAGGGGGTCGGCGCACCAGGCGCGCAGGATCCCGGGGACGTCGGGGACGGTGTCCGGCACCGGGACGAGGGCGCCCGGCGGGACGTACGGGGTGGCGCCGGGGAGGGGGTCGAGGCGTTCGGCGATCCAGGAGGCGCGGTCGCGCAGCCACCACAGGGCCAGGGCCAGGGTGGGGGCCCGGTAGGTGCCGAGCGGTACGCCGATGCGGCGGCCGCCGCACACGCCGTACCCGGTGACATGGCACAGGAATTCGTCGTGCACTGCTCCTCCCCCGTCGGGTGGTCCGCGTGCTGTTCTTGCCTGGCTCCCCGTACGGCTCCTGTGCGGTGGTGCGTCCCTGAGGTCGAGTATGTTGACTCCTGAAACAGTGTCACCATGACTTTTTGGCCAGTCTCCTGGCATATTCCGCGTGTCGCATGGCCAGAATCGCGCGCCCTCGCCGCCGCTCCGGCATGACCTCCCGGGTAATCGACCGCTGCGCCGCAGACCGGGCAGGGTGGAGCCATCGGACCACCGGTCACCGGGGTCCGGGTCCCGACCAGAACCGACGCCCTCGATGGAGGCTGATTTCCCATGTCCGCGCAGACCGACCGTTACGAGAGCGCCGCCGCCCGTTACCTGGAGGCATGGAACGCGAGCGGGCCCGAGGCCCTGGGCAAGGCGGTGGCCGCCGCCTGGACGCCGGACGGCAGCTACACCGACCCGCTGGCCGAGGTGCGCGGCCACGAGCAGATCGCGGCCCTGATCACGGGGGCGCACGAGCAGTTCCCGGGGTTCGTCTTCCGGCTCAGCGGCGCCGTGGACGGGCACCACGACACGGCCCGCTTCTCCTGGGAGCTGGTGAGCGAGGCGGACGGCTCCGCCCCGGTCGCCGGGTTCGACGTGGTCACCCTGGACGGCGAGGGCCGCATCAGGTCCGTGCTGGGCTTCCTCGACCGGGTGCCCGCCGGGGCGTGAACGGCGTGCCGGGAGCCCCGGCACACGGCGCGGCGGCCGTCCGCCTCCGGGGAGCGGACGGCCGCCGTACACCGACGCGCTCTGCGCACGGGCTACGGGCTACGGGCTACGGGCGCACGATGGCGTCGATCCGGGCCAGTTCGTCCGCGTCGAAGCCGAGGTTGCGGGCCGCCGCCACGCTGTCCGCCAGCTGCTCCGGGCTGCTGGCGCCGACCAGCGCCGAGGTGACCCGGCCGCCGCGCAGCACCCAGGCCAGCGCGAGCTGGGCCAGCGTCTGGCCGCGGGAGGCGGCGATCTCGTTCAGCGCGCGCAGCCTGCCCACCAGTTCCCCGGTGACCGCGTCCGAGTTCAGGAAGGGGCTGTCGCTCGCCGCCCGGGAGTCCTCGGGGATGCCGTCGAGGTAGCGGCCGGTGAGCAGGCCCTGCTCCAGCGGGGAGTAGGCGATGGAGCCGACCTGGAGCTCGTCGAGCGCGTCGAGCAGGCCCTCGTCCTCGGGGCGGCGGTCGAGCATCGAGTAGCGGGGCTGGTGGATCAGCAGCGGGGTGCCCAGCTCGCCGAGGATGCGGGCGGCCTCGCGGGTCTGCTCCGCGGAGTAGTTGGAGACGCCGACGTAGAGCGCCTTGCCCTGCTGCACCGCCGAGTGCAGGGCGCCCATCGTCTCCTCCAGGGGAGTCTCCGGGTCGAAGCGGTGCGAGTAGAAGATGTCGACGTGGTCCAGGCCCATGCGGTGCAGGCTCTGGTCGAGCGAGGACAGCAGGTACTTGCGCGAGCCCCATTCGCCGTACGGGCCGGGCCACATCAGATAGCCGGCCTTGGTGGAGATCACCAGTTCGTCGCGGTACGGCGCGAAGTCGGCGCGCAGCGCCTCGCCGAGCGCGCTCTCGGCGGCGCCGGGCGGCGGGCCGTAGTTGTTGGCCAGGTCGAAGTGGGTGACCCCGAGGTCGAAGGCGCGGCGCAGGATGGCCCGCTGGGTGGCGGCCGGGCGGTCCGGTCCGAAGTTGTGCCACAGGCCGAGCGACAGCGCGGGCAGCTTCAGTCCGCTGCGTCCGGTGCGCCGGTAGGGCAGGTCGGCGTAGCGGTCGGGGTGGGCGGTGTACAACACGACTCCCTGAGGGGTGGGGCACGGGGCGACCGGTTCCTCCGGGTGCGGAGCTTCCTCCGGGCGCGGAACCGGAATCCCACTCTCGCGCGAGCGGCGGGCAGCGGTCCAACAGGAGAATCCGATCGGATTCAGCGATTACGCTTCTCAGTCATGGAACTGCGCCATCTCCAGCACTTCGTCGCCGTCGCCGAGGACCAGCACTTCACCCGGGCGGCGGAGCGGCTGATGGTCTCGCAGTCGGGCCTGTCGGCGTCGATCCGGGCGCTGGAGCGGGAGCTGCGGGCGCCGCTGTTCGTGCGCACCACGCGCCGGGTGACCCTCACCGAGGCCGGGCGCGCGCTGCTCGGTGAGGCGGAGCGGATCCTCGCGCAGGTCCGGTCCGCGCACGAGGCGGTGGCCGCGGTGCAGGGCGTGCTGCGCGGCACGCTGTCGCTGGGCACCGAGCAGTGCATCGCCGGGGTGCATGTGGCGGGGCTGCTCGCCGCGTTCCGGCGGCGCCATCCGGATGTGGAGGTCCGGCTGCGGCAGGCGGGCTCGGGGGCGCTGGCCGAGGGGGTCGCGGCGGGCCGGCTGGACCTGGCGTTCGCCTACCGGACCCAGCCGGAGGGCGACGGGCCGCGCGCGGTGCCGCTGGCCGGTGAGCCGATGACCGTGCTGTGCCACCCCGGCCACCGGTTCGCGGCGGCGGGCGCCCCGCTCACCCCCGAGGAGGTGTGCGGCGAGGTGTTCGTGGACTTCCACCCGGACTGGGGCCCGCGCCGCACCACGGACGCGGCCTTCGCGCTCGCCGGTGTGCGGCGCACGGTGGCCCTGGAGGTCAACGACGTGCACAGCCTGCTCGACCTGGTCGACGAGGACCTGGGCATCGCGGTGGTGCCCCGGCACTTCCGGCACAAGCGGCCCTCGCTCACCGCGCTGCCGTTCGAGGGCGCCGGGGGCACGCGGTACGAGACGGTCGCGCTGCTCCCCGCCGAGCAGGCCACGAGTCCGGCCGCCCGCGCGCTGATCGCGCTGCTCGGTTCCCCGGGAACAGGGGGGCTGGCTACACCCCCGACGGGGTTCCAGCCCTCCTGATCGCACCGCCGCCGCACGACAGACTCGGGAACGTCCCTTCACCGCAACGGCGTTCAGGAGCAAGGACGATGGCGGAGCACACACGGCGGAACGTACTGCGCGGCGGCGCGGCGGTCGCGGCGACGGCGGGCCTGCTGGGCACACCGGGCCTCCCGGCGGCTGCGGCAGCCGACGCGGACCGGCAGCCGACGGAGCGCCACTTTCCCTTCCTGGAAGGGGCGTTCACTCCGGTCACCGAGGAGCTGACGGCCTTCGATCTGCCGGTCACCGGCCGCATCCCGCGCGAGCTGAACGGACGCTTCCTGCGCAACGGCCCCAATGTGCTGGGCCTGGAGGACCCGCGGGCGCACCACTGGATGCAGGGCGAGGGGATGGTGCACGGGGTGCGGCTGCGCGACGGACGCGCCGAGTGGTACCGCAACCGGTGGGTGCGCTCCTCGCAGGTGGCGCGGAAGCTCGGTGAGCCCTACCCGGGTCCGGTGCCGCCTGACGACTTCCCGTGCAACACCCATGTGATCGGGCACCGGGGGCGGATCCTCGCGCTCCAGGAGAGCGGCCCGCTGCCGTACGAGCTGGACGGCGAGCTGAACACGGTGGGGACCTACGACTTCCGCGGCAGCCTGGAGGGCGCGTTCGCCGCGCACACCAAGTTCGACGCGCACACCGGGGAGCTGCACGCCATCGCGTACTACCCGACCTGGGACCATGTGCGGCACCTGGTCGTCGACCCGGCGGGCCGGGTCTCGCGCACCACGCGGATCCCGGTGGCGGACGCGCCGATGCTGCACGACTTCGCGCTCACCGAGAAGTACGTCGTGATCATCGACGCGCCGGTCACCTTCGACCCGGCGGGCGCCGAGCGCGGCGACCTGGTGCCCTACATCTGGAACCGGAAGCACCCCATGCGGGTGGGCCTGATGCCCCGGGCGGGCGGAAAGGTGACCTGGATCGGGACGGACCCCGCCTACTACTCGCACACGCTGAACGCCTACGACGAGGGCGGCCGTGTGATCGTCGACCTGACGGTCTATCCGGCGCCCTTCCACCCCGCCGGGCTCGGCTCGGGCGGTCCGTACGGGGCGGGCCACCCGGTTCTGGAGCGCTGGACGGTCGACCCGCACCGCGGCGAGGTGCGCCGGGTGACCGTGGACGGCAGGCCGCAGGAGTTCCCCCGGGTGAACGAGGCGCTGGTGTCCCGGCGGCACCGCTACGGCTACTCGGCGGCGGCCGCCGACATGACGCTGGCCTACGAGACGCCGGACGGCAACCCGCCCGACCGCGCCTTCTCCAACGAGCTGATCAAGCACGACCTGCTGCGCGGGTGCACCCAGGTGCACCGGCTGCCGACCGGCGCGGCGGCGGGCGAGGCGGTGTTCGTGCCGCGCGACGCGGCGGACCGGCGGGCCGCCGAGGACGACGGGTACACCCTCGCCTATGTGCACAACCCGGACCGGGGCGCCGCCGATCTGCTGATCCTCGCCGCGCAGGACTTCACCGGCAAGCCGGTGGCCCGGGTGCACCTGCCCGGCCGGGTGCCGCTCGGCTTCCACGGAAGCTGGGTCGCGGACGCGTGAGCGCGCCGGATGCGCCATGGTGGACGTATGCATGCCAAGGACATCCTCATCGACGGCCACAGCCGCATCCGGGAAGAGGTCCACGCGGTCCTCGACGGTCTGACGGAGCAGCAGCTCAACGCGCAGCCCGCGCCCGGCGCCAACTCCGTGGCCTGGCTGCTGTGGCACCTCACCCGGGTCCAGGACGACCATGTCGCGGACGCCTTCGGCCTGGAGCAGGTGTGGCTCGCCCAGGGCTGGGTGAAGCGCTTCGGCCTCGGCCTGCCGCGCCTGGACACCGGCTACGGGCACAGCCCGGAGCAGGTGGCCGAGGTCGAGGTGGCGTCACCGGACCTGCTGGCCGGGTACTACGACGCCGTGCACGAGCAGAGCCTGGGCGCGCTGCGCGGCCTGGCCGCCAAGGACCTCGAACGGGTCGTGGACGAGCGCTGGGACCCGCCGGTCACGCTGGGCGTGCGCCTGGTGAGCGTCCTGTCCGACGATCTCCAGCACGTCGGACAGGCCGCCTACGTCAAGGGGCTGCTTCAGAGCGCGGACGCGTAGCCGGGCAGGATCACGTCCTCGATGAGGGCCTTGCGCTCGTCGTACGGGAGGAACGCGCTCTTGACGGCGTTCACCGTGACCGTGCGCAGGTCCTCGACGCCCCAGCCCGCCTCCTCGACCAGCAGGGACATCTCCCGGGTCATCGTCGTGCCGGAGACCAGACGGTTGTCGGTGTTGACGGTGACCCGGAAGCCGAGGTCCTTCAGCGCCGTGATCGGGTGCCCGGCGATCGAGTCGGCGGCGCCCGTCTGGAGGTTGGAGGTCGGGCACATCTCCAGGGCGATGCGGCGGTCGCGCACCCAGCCGGCCAGCCGGCCGAGCTTGCCGTCCACGATGTCCTCGGTGATGCGCACGCCGTGCCCGATCCGCTGGGCGCCGCACACCTGGAGGGCCTGGTGGATGCTGGGCAGCCCGTGGGCCTCACCGGCGTGGATGGTGAACGGCACGCTCTCGCGGCGCAGGTGCTCGAAGGCGGCCAGGTGGTCGGCGGGCGGGAAGCCGTCCTCGGCCCCGGCGATGTCGAAGCCGACGACGCCCGCGTCGCGGTGGGCGACGGCGAGGTCGGCGGCCTCGGCGACACGGTCGAACATCCGCATGCCGCACAGCAGGGTGCCGACCCGGACGGGCGTACCGGCGGCGGCCGCCTTGGCCATACCCGCGGCCAGGCCCTCCTGCACGGTCTCCACGACCTCGCGCAGGCTCAGCCCGCCGCTGGTGTTCAGCTCGGGGGCGTAGCGCACCTCGCCGTAGACGACGCCGTCGGCGGCCAGGTCGAGCACGTACTCCTCGGCGGTGCGCAGCAGCCCCTCGCGGGTCTGCATCACGGCGAGGGTGTGCTCGAAGGTGGCTATGTAGCGGACGAGGTCACCGGAGTTGGCGGCCTCGACGTACCAGGCGGCCAGTTCGTCGGGGTCGGTGGTGGGCAGGGTGTGGCCGGCCGCCTCGGCGAGTTCGACGACGGTGGCGGGGCGCAGGCCGCCGTCGAGGTGGTCGTGCAGCACGGCCTTGGGCAGGCTGCGGAGGGTCTCGGTGTCGATGCGCGCGGCGGTCATGGGCGGTCTTTCCTCGGCGGGTGAAGGGCGGGTGAGGGGGTGTGCGGGGGTGCGGGGGTGCGGGGCAGGGTCACGGGGCGGCGGGCTGGAGCAGGTCCCAGCGGTTGCCGTAGAGGTCCTGGAAGACGGCGACGCTGCCGTACGGCTCGTGGCGCGGCTCCTCCAGGAAGGTCACGCCCGCCGCCCGCATCCGGGCGTGGTCGCGGGCGAAGTCGTCGGTGTGCAGGAAGAAGCCGACGCGTCCGCCGGTCTGGTCGCCGACGCGGGCCCGCTGGGTGTCCCCCTTGGCACGGGCCAGCAGCAGGGCGCCCGCGTGGTCGTCCTCGCCCGGGGCGACGACGACCCACCGGGAGCCGTCCGGACGCGGGGCGTCCTCGACGAGGCGGAAGCCCAGGGCCTCGGTGTAGAAGCGGATCGCCTCGTCGTAGTCGTCGACGACGAGGGTGACCAGGGCGAGGCGTCTCATCGGTGCCTTTCGGAGCGGGCGGACCACGGTGGCGGTGGCCGGTGGCGGACCACGGTGGCGGATGACGGGTGAGGTTATACGTAAAACCCACCGCCGCGCCAGTCGCCCCGGCGCGGTGGGGCGGAAGGCGGCGGAAGGCGGCGGAAGGTCAGCGGGACACTTCGCCCTGGGCGACCTCCACCCGGTGGTGGACGTCGAGCGCCCCGGTGGCCGAGGCGCCGAAGGAGAGGGCGGCGCAGGCCAGCAGCAGCGCGGCGGTCCGGGTCGCGGCCCGGCCGGGGACGTGGGGGGCCACCAGGAGCGCGGTGACCCGGCGCGGCACCGGTCCGGAGCCGGCGGCGGGCGCGGAGCGCGGACGCGCCGAGCGGGACCGCTGCCCGGCGAGAGCGGCGCGGGCGACGGCGCGCGCGGCGAGCCGCCGGTCCCCCACGGCCGCGGCGGCGGCCTCGTCGGCGGCCCGCTCGGCGGCGAGCCGCACGGCCTCGCGCACCGGGCGCAGCGCCGGATGGCAGTGCGCGGCGAGTTCGGCGGCGGCCAGGAACCAGTGGTGACCGCCGCGGTTGTGCTCCCGCTCGTGCGCGAACAGCACCTCGCGCTCGGCGGCGTCGAGGCTGCGCAGCATCGCGGTGGTGACGACGATGCGGTGCGGGCGGCCGGGCAGGGCGTACGCGTCCGGGTACGGCGAGTCGAGGACGCACAGGTCACCGGCGGCCGGGACGCGTCCGGCCCGCGCGCGGGCCGCGCGCAGCGCCCGCACCTCCGCGCGGACCGTACGGACCAGCGCGCCCGCGCACACGGCGAGCGCCCCGGCAGCGGCGACGGCGGCGGGCGCGACCACGGCGTCGGGAGCGATGCGCAGCGGGTGCACCAGTTCGCCCAGGGCGGCGAAGAGGGGCAGCTTGAGCAGTCCCGTCAGGACGAAGCCGCCGAGCGCGGCCGACGAGCAGCCCGCGAGGACCACGGCGGCGGTGGTGAGCACCCACAGCGCCGCCCCGGGCGCGAGCCGGTCGCCCGCACGCCGGGCCAGGGCCGGTGCCGCGCACGGCAGGAGCAGCGGCAGGAGCAGGAGCAGCGGCGCGGTCATCGCTCGTCCGGTTCCAGCAGATCGCGCAGGATCCGCTCGTCGTCGGGGCTGAGCTGGGCGACGAAGCGGGCGAGCACGGTCTCGCGGTCGGTGTCCCGGTCGAGTTCGGTGTGCATACGGCGGGCGGTCAGCCCGTGCGCGTCCTGCACCGGGTAGTAGGCGTAGCCGCGTCCCTGGCGGCGCCGCCCGACCACGCCCTTCTCGTGCAGCCGGGTCAGGATCGTCGTCACCGTGGTGCGGGCCAGGTCGGCGGCCAGGCTCTGCTGGACCTCGCCCGGTGTCCGGGGCGAGTCGGCGGCCCACAGGACGGCCAGCACACCGGCCTCCAGCTCACCGGCCGGTCTGCGCTCGTCCTTCGCGTCCGTCATGGGAAGGTCCCTCACCCCGTTCTCGCCTGCACTCCGGTGAACCGTCTACACCAGAGTAGTCAAGCGGGTGGCGGCCGCGCCCGCGGGCCGCGCCCGGAGGTGCGTACGGGCGGGGAACACGCCGCGCGGACGCGGCGGGGTCAGCTCGCGGCCGCCGCCTCCACCGGCCCGCCCTGCCGGGCCCCGGCCGGGTGCCGCCACAGCCCCTCGGCGGCCAGCAGCGGCAGGACGCCCTCCCCGAACCAGTACGCCTCCTCCAGATGCGGATAGCCGGACAGGACGAACTCGTCGATGCCCAGGGCGTGGTACTCCTTGATCCGCTCCGCCACCTCCCGGTGGCTGCCGACCAGGGCCGTGCCCGCGCCGCCGCGCACCAGTCCGATCCCGGCCCACAGGTTGGGGTGGATCTCCAGCCCGTCCCGGCCGCCGCCGTGCAGCGCCAGCATGCGCCGCTGGCCCTCCGACTCGCTGCGGGCGAGCCCGGCCTGCACGGACCGCACCGTCTCGGGGTCGAAGCCGGCCAGCAGGCGGTGCGCCTCGGCCCAGGCCGACTCGGCGGTGTCCCGGGCGATGACGTGCAGCCGGATGCCGAAGCGGAGGGCGCGCCCGTGCCGGGCGGCCAGGTCCCGGATCCAGGCGATCTTCCCGGCGACCTGGGCGGGCGGCTCGCCCCAGGTGAGGTAGACGTCGGCGTGCCGGGCGGCGATCTCTCCGGCGACCGGCGAGGACCCGCCGAAGTACACCTCGGGCACCGGGTCGGGCAGCCGCACCAGCCGGGCGTCCTCGACCCGCAGGTGCGCGCCGCTCAGCCCGACCGTCCCGCCCGCCCACAGCTCCCGGACGATCTCCAGGAACTCGCCGGTGCGCCGGTAGCGGTCGTCCTTGCCGAGGAAGTCGCCGTAGGCCCGCTGCTCCTGGCTCTCGCCGCCGGTGACCACGTTCAGCAGCAGCCGCCCGCCGGAGTGCCGCTGGAAGGTGGCCGCCATCTGCGCGGCGAGCGTCGGGGAGACGAACCCGGGCCGGAAGGCGACCAGGAACTTCAGCCGCTCGGTGTGCCGGCTGACCATGGCGGTGGTGAGCCAGGCGTCCTCGCACCAGGCACCGGTCGGGGTGAGCGCACCGGCGAAGCCGAGGTCCTCGGCGGCGCGGGCGATCTGGCTCAGATAGGCGACCGTGGGCGGCCGGTCCTGCCCGGCGGCTCCGCCCGGAGCACCGTGGCCGCCGCCGACCACATGGCGGCTGTCGCCGTTGGTGGGCAGGAACCAGTGGAAGGTGAGGGACACGGGGTCTCCGTTCGCGAGTGCCCGTACGGTGCGGGGGTCCGGGGCGGGAGGGGGCGGCCGGTGAGGACGGCGGGGGGCGCGCGGCGGTGCGGCGGGCGGTGCTCAGCTCGCCGCGGCCAGCAGCGGGACGCGGCCCAGGGCCAGCGAGAACTGGTCGACCACCTGGGTCAGCGCCTCGCTCGCCGCGGGCGCGACGGTCAGCGTCCCGTCCTCGTGCACCGTGATGTCCTTGTCGAGGGTGAACCAGCCCTGCACGATGTGGGTGGCGCCCATGGAGTTGAGGACGGGCCGCAGCGCGTAGTCGATGGCGAGGACGTGCGCGACGGAGCCGCCGGTGGCCAGGGGCAGCACGGTCTTGCCGGTGAGGGCGTACTGCGGGAGCAGATCGAGCAGCGCCTTGAGGACCCCGGAGTAGGACGCCTTGTAGACGGGCGTGCCCACGACCACTCCGTCGGCGCGGGCGAACAGTTCGGTGGCCTCCACTATCGCCGGGTGGCGGAAGTCCGCGCCGAGGAGGGCCTCGGCGGGGACGGTGCGGATGTCGAGCGGGACCACCTCGTGGCCCTGGGCGGTCAGCCGCTGGTCGAGATGGCGCAGCAGACGGTTGGTGCGGGAGGAGGCGGAGGGGCTCCCGGAGACGGACAGGACGGTGGCCATGGGTCCTCTTTCTGGCACGGCGGAGCGAGCGGCGGCCGACGGTCCCGGACGGTCCGGGAATCACCGGACCGGAACACCGGGGAACGCGTCGGCGACCGCGGGCGGGAATACGCGCGGAACGCTCACGGGGAAAACAAGAAAAGAGAGGAGAAGAGAGCGGAGTAAGCAGAGGAAGTGGAGAAAGCAGAGAATGCGAAGAAGAAGCGGAGAAGAAGCCGAGAAGAAAGGAATACGCGGCCGCGCGGTGGCTCACGACGGGTGCGCGGCTTCAGCGTGACGGGATGCGCGGCGCGGTCGGGGCGTCGTCGGCCGGACGGCTCGGTGCGCGGGGCGGTGCGGCGCGGACGAGGCGCGGCGGCTCAGAGAGCGGGGCGACAGGAGGCGCTGGAGACACGGGCGAGGTCGACATGGCGTCGCCGCGTGAGGTCCGGTCGCGTGTTCATGTCGACGATCCTGACACCCGCCGGTGGGGCAGTCAAGAAGGACCCGGCAGGTCTCGTATCGCGGACCTCCGGCGCGATACGCGATCCCCGTTCATTTTCCTTCGTTCGTCCCGCGGACGGGTTCCGTCATTCCTCTTCGCGGGCGGGCGTCACCACGAGGAAGGCGTCCGTGCGCAGATCCATCACCACGGTCGCGGAGCGGCCCTCGGCCCTGCGGCGCGCCGCGTACTCCTCGGCGGGCCAGGACCCGCGCGGACCGCCCGCCGGGAAACGTGCCAGCACCTTCGCATCCATGGTGTGCTCACCTCCGCGCCGGGCCGCCGGGAGCGGCGGCGTGTACGACCGTCTCCTCCTGCGCCTGCCCCGTGCGGGCGCGCTCATGTCGGCCGAAGGCAGGTGACGGCCCGGGTGGAGTGGCCGCGCGTCCAGCGGGCATCCGGTCAGCGCGGGGACAACGACCACCACGGCACGGAGAGGCGAAGATGGAGATCAGCGGCATCATCAGTGCCATCGTCATCGGCATCATCATCGGTGTCCTGGGACGACTCGTCGTTCCGGGCCGTCAGCACATCGGGGTCATCTGGACGATCGTCATCGGCATCATCGCCGCGCTGATCGGCGCGGCGATCGCCTCCGCGCTCGGCGTGGACGACACCAAGGGCGTGGACTGGATCGAGTGGCTCATCCAGATCGCGCTCGCCGCGGTGGGAGTGGCCGCGCTGGACCGGGCCAAGTCGCCCGCGCGCTGACTCCGCGGGAACCGCCCGGGGCGGGCCGGCGCCGCTTCCCCGCGCGCCGGCCCGCCCGCGTACGCCCTGACCCCGACCCGGGACCGCTCGACGCGCCCGGCTCGGGGTCAGGGCGTACGGACGTACGGCGTCGTCGTGGTCAGCGGTTCGAAGCCGAGGCGCCGGAGGATGGGGCGGCTCTCGTCGGAGGCGTCGACGTGGAGGTACGCGTAGCCCCGTTCGGCGGCGATCCGGGCGCGATGGGCGACCAGGGCGCGGTAGATGCCGCGGCCGCGCCAGCCCTCCGCGGTGCCGCCGCCCCACAGACCGGCGAACCGGGTGTCCGGCAGCAGTTCCGCGCGGGCCGAGCTGACCGGTTCCCCGTCGGCCAGGACGACGAACGCGGCCAGGGTGTCCGGGGCGGTGGAGAGCTGGGTGAGGACACGGTGGCACAGGTCCGCCGGGTCCGAGCCGAAGGCCTTCGCATGGGCCTCGCCCATGAGGTCCACCCCGGCCTCGTCGGTGACGGCGTGCAGGCTCACGCCGTCGGGCAGCGCGGTGTTCAGGGCCAGCCCGGCGGTCTCCGCGACCATGAGCGTCTCCGGCGGTTCGGCGGTGAACCCGGCGGCCGTCAGCCGCTGCCCGAGGTCGGCGGGCCGGTCGTGTCCGTACAGCTTCCATTCGAAGGGGTGGCCGAGCGCGCCGAAGTGGGCGACCTGCGCGGCGATCTCCGCGTCGGCTCCGGCGTCGTCCAGCGCCGACCACAGCACGCCGTTCCAGTCCTGTGCGCCGCGGCCGGTCTGCCGCACCACCTTTCCGGCGCGCTCGACGCGCGCGGCGGGGCTGTCGGGGCGCGCGCGCTCGCGCAGTTCCCGGTCGTAACGGGCGAGAACAGTGGCGTGATCCATGCGCCCGACCTCATCAGAGCCGGCCGTCCGGGGCAACGGAATTGACGGCCGGCCGCCGTGCGGCCACCCCGGCTGCCGTGCTGCTACCCCAGTTCCAGGGTGGTGACGCCGAAGACCCGTTCACCGGCGTACGGCCGCACCGGGCCCGTGTACATGCGGGCGGTCTCGAAGGACGGGGCGAGACCGGCCTGTTCGGCCAGGGCGACGCCCGCCGTGCTGGTCGCCGGGACGTCGAGGGAGACCTGGCGGCCCGGGACGTCGGCGCAGAGCGCGTCGAACAGGGCCCGCGCGTCCTCGGCGGTGTCGGCGAAGAGCGGCCCGATCCGCACCCCGTCGCGGGCCGGGCGCAGCACGCCGTAGCCGGTGACACGGCCGGCGGCGCGGCGGACGAGACCGCGGTGGCCCGGGGTGCTCAGCCACTGGGCGACGAATCTCGGCCGGTCGGCGGGATGGCAGGCGGCGTCGTAGGCGGTGATGTCCGCGAGGTCCGCGGCGGCGAACGCCCGGACGCCGCCGGGGGCGGTGGTGGCGGGCGCGGGGCCGGTGTAGCGGACGGTGCGGTGGGCCGGGCGGAAGCCGGACTGCCGGTAGTTGTCCTGCTGGGCGACGACGCCGTCGAGCCCGACGGTGCGGCTTCCGGCGTGCGCGAGGCCGGTCTTCCAGGTGGTCAGGCCGTGGCCCCGGCCGCGCAGGTCGGGGCGGACGAGGTAGCAGCCCAGGAAGGCGAAGTCCGGGCCGTGGTTGACGACGGAGATCGCGGAGACCGGTTCGCCGCCGATGCGCCCCAGGAAGAAGCCGTCCGGGTCCTGGGCGAAGAAGGCCGGGCCGTCGGACAGCCCGGGGTTCCATCCCTCGTCGGCCGCCCAGCCGCTGATGACCGGCCAGTCCTCCAGGGTCGCCGGGGTGAGGACGAGGTCGTCGTGGGCCTCCGGGGCCATCGGTGCGCTCCATTTCCGTGGGGGCGGGTGCGCGCAGCATCCTTCCGGATCACGGGCGGGCGCGCCACGGCCGGATCAAGCCGCGTGCGGCGCCCTGCGGGTGCGCGGGCCGCGCGGGCAGGTGCCGGGGGTCCCACCGGTGGGGGGAACGGCCGACGGCCGCGGTGGGACACTCCCCTGTGTCGTCCTGGCCCGGGTCAGCGGGCCGCCCCGGGCCGGAAGCGCCGGTAGAGGACGGTTCCGCCGAGCAGGAGCGCGGCGCTCGCGGCGACGGCGGGCATCGTGTGGTCCGCGCCGGTGTGGGCGAGGGACACCTCGGTGTGCGGTACGGCCGCGGGCGCGGGGTGCGTGACGGGCCGGGGCGCCGGGCGCGGGGTGGGGCGCGCGGGCGGGGTGACCGGGTGCGGGACGGGCCGGTCGGTGGAGGTGTTGACGGACGTGTTGCCGGTGGCCGGGTTGCCGATGCCCACCACGTTCACGCTGTTGCCGCTGACGTTCACCGGGAGGTGCACCGGGAGCTGGACGCCGTTGCCGGAGAGCACGCCGGGCGAGTCCTTCGCGCCCCCGTGCGCCGTGGCGCCGCCGTCGGACCGCGTCCCGTGCGTCCCGTGACCGCTGGAGGCGGCGGCGGAGGAGGTGTTGGCGCAGCGGTTGCCCGCCGCGGGGTTGAGCAGGCCGACGACGTTCACCGTGTTGCCGCACACGTTCACCGGGACGTCCACCGGGAGCTGGACGCCGTTGCCGGAGAGCAGCCCGGGTGAGCCGGCCGCGACGCCGTCCGCGTCGGCCGCGAACGCGGCGGACACCGGCACCGCCATGGCCACCGCGCCGGAGGCGGCGAGGGCGATCACACCATTTCGGGTAACCCGTTTCATAGGTCCTGTGCCTTCCAGAAAGGGGCGCGGGCACGCGCCCGCACCGGGTAGAACGCGGGTCGGCCATCCGAGTTATGGCTTGTGCGGCTTTCACCCCTTCGGGCGATGCGCCCGGCCCGGTTCCGGGGCTCGGACTCGAACGGCGCGGCACCTGTCGTACGTGCGCCGCAACGGTCCGGCACCGGGAGGCGGGGGGCTCGGGGCCCGCTTATGGTGGGCGAGGGCGTCGTCCCGGTCCGCGGCACGGCGCCTCTGGAGGCGCCCATGCCGGTCAAGCCCTCGACGCGGTCCCTGGCGCGGCGCTGCGCCTGCTCCGGAGCCGTCACGCTGGCCCTTCTCGGCGCGGGCCTGCCCGCGGCCGCAGCGGACGGCGGGCAGCCGGGTCTGGACCGCTTCTACCGGCAGAAGGTGACGTGGTCGGCGTGCGAGGCGGGCGCGCCCAAGGACCTCCAGTGCGGCAAGGTCACCGTGCCGGTCGACTACGCCCGTCCGGGCGCGGGCACCCTCGACCTGGCGCTGGCCCGCTACCGGGCCACGGGGCACCGGCAGGGGTCGGTGGTGCTGAACTTCGGCGGGCCCGGCGCCCCGGGCGTGTCGGAACTCGCGCTGAGCGGCAAGCAGTTCATGGACCTGACCGACGGCTACGACGTGGTGAGCTTCGACCAGCGGGGCGTCGGCCGGTCCTCTCCGGTCAGCTGCGGTGTCGACGCCGGCGGCTCGCAGGAGGGCGGCTCGGGCGACGCCGTCGTCGACCTGGGCGACGCGCGGGCCGCGCGCAAGGCGCTGGCCGAGTGGAAGCGGGTGTCGGCCGAGTGCGCCCGGCACTCCGGGCCGGTGCTGCCCCACATAGGCACCGTCGACGCGGCCCGCGACCTCGATGTGATCCGCCAGGCGCTCGGCGACCGCGGGCTCAACTACCTGGGCTTCTCCTACGGCACCCGGCTGGGCGCGGTGTACGCCGCGGAGTTCCCCGGCAAGGTGGGCCGGATGGCCCTGGACGGCGTGGACACGCTGACCGAGTCGTCTCAGCAGCAGGGGCTGGTGGCGGCGCAGGGCCAGCAGACGGCGCTGGACGACTTCCTGGACTGGTGTGTGCGGGACATCGCCTGTCCGTTCGGCCAGGACCGGCGCCGGGCGGGCGACCAGGTCGTCCAGCTCGTCCGGTCGCTGGACGAGAACCCGGTGCCGACCGGGCTGGGCGGACGGCTGACCGGCCAGCAGCTCGTGGGCGCCGTCGGCCAGGCGCTGTACAGCAAGGCGATGTGGCCGTCGCTGGAGCGCGCGGTCGCCTCGCTGGTGCAGGACGGCGACACCCGGCCCGTGCAGTCCCTCGCCTCCGGCGGCATCGCGCTGCCGGTGGCGCGCGGCGGGCCGGGCCGGGCGGCGGGGCAGGCGTCCGGCGGCGGCCTCACCGACAACGGGGCCGTGCCGCTGGACAACCTGCCGGCCGCGATGATGGCGATCAACTGCGCGGACGACCCGGACCGCCCGGACGCCGAGCGGCTCGTCCGGGACCTCGGCCGGCTGAGCGCCGAGTACACGCAGGTCTCCCCGGTCTTCGGCCGCTACCGGCTCAACGAGCTGCTGATGTGCTACGGACGCCCCAGGGGCACCGACTTCGTCCGGGAGCGGGTGAAGGACGTCGACACGGCGAAGATGCTGCTCGTCGGCACCCGGGGCGACCCGGCGACCCCGTACCGCTGGACCGTGGAGACGGCGCGGCGCCTCGGCTCCTCGGCCGTGGTGCTCGACAACCGGGGCGAGGGGCACACCGGGTACGGGTCGTCGCGGTGCGTCCACCGGAAGGTGGACGACTTCCTGCTCTACGGTTCCCTGCCCGCCGACGGCAGTTCGTGCCCGCCGGACCGGGAGCCGGACACGGGCGGGTGAGCGAACCGGCCACGATGACCGGTTCGGGTGGTTCGGGCGCGGGGACGCAACCGGACGGGTCCCTGAGTGGTCCCACTGAAGGGGTGGGCGGGGCGACGGCCTCGGGGCCGGTCGTCCGCCGCTCCCGTACGCGACCACGACCGTCTCTGGGGGAACCATGCGTATCCGTACCGCCGTCGCCCTGTCGGCCGCTCCGGCCGCCGTCGCCGCCCTGCTGCTGGCCGCCACGCCCGGTCAGGCGGCCCCCGCGCCCGCCGCCTGCGCCGCCTCGCAACTGACCGTCCGGGCGCGGGGGGTGCCCGCCGAGCCGTCCGTGGTCCGCCTCCAGGTCACCAACCGGGGGCGGGTCTGCACGGTGGACCGGATCCCCACGGTGACCTTCGGGGACCTGGACGGCGCGGCGACTCCGGTGCCGCCGGGCGAGAGCGGCCCGTACCGGCTGGCCGCCGGGGGCACGGCCTACGCGGCGGTGCGTACCGTCGCCGACCCGGCGGACCCCGAGGCCCGCCGGGTCGCCACCCTGACCGTGGCGGCGGACCCGGCGCTGCCGGGCCGGACGTTCACCGCCTCGGAGCTGGGCGCGGGCGGCTCGGTCCGGGTGTGGGAGCCGGTGACGACCTGGTGGCAGGCGTCGGCCGCCGCGGCGGACCGGGCGATCGGGCTCAGCCGGTGACGATCTCGGGCCGGTAGAGGTCGAGCCAGACGGCCAGGTCGAGGGTCTTCTCCAGGCTGCGCCGCGCCGCCTGCGTGCTGACGGGGGTGTCGACGTGCGCGGCCCGGCGCACCCGCTCGCGGTCGACCAGGTCGAAGACCGGGTGGCTCGGCCGGGCGAGCAGATCCTTGACATGGCCCTGGAGGGCGAGCGCGTACGCCGGGTCCTGGGTGGAGGGGTAGGGGCTCTTGACCCGGTCGTACACGGACTTGGGCAGCACGTCCGCGGTCGCCTCGCGGAGCAGGCTCTTCTCCCGTCCGTCGAACGACTTCAGGGACCAGGGCGTGTTGTAGACGTACTCCACGAGCCGGTGGTCGCAGAACGGCACGCGGACCTCCAGGCCGACCGCCATGCTCATCCGGTCCTTGCGGTCGAGCAGGACCCGGACGAAGCGGGTCAGGTGCAGATGGCAGATCTGCCGCATCCGGAACTCGAAGTCGCTCTCCCCGTCGAGGCGGCGGATACCGGAGACGGCGGTGCGGTAGCCGTCCGCGATGTACGCCGGGAGGTCCAGGACGCGGGTGAGGTCGGGGCGCAGCACGTCGCTGTCGTCGCCGAAGTCGCGGCTGAAGCGCACCAGCCACGGGAAGGTGTCGGCGCGGCGGGCCTCCTCGTCGAAGAACTGGAGGTAGCCGCCGAAGACCTCGTCGGCGGACTCGCCGGACAGGGCGACCGTGGAGTGGTCGCGGATGCTGCGGAACAGCAGGTACAGCGAGGCGTCCATGTCGCCGAAGCCCATGGGCAGGTCACGGGCGCTCAGGACGCGCGCCCGCACCTCGGGGTCGGCCAGCGACTGCGCGTCGAGCACGATGTCCTGGTGGTCGGTGTCGGCGGCGCGGGCCAGGTCGTGCACGAACGGGGTGTCGGGGGTGCCGCGCAGCTCGTCGGCGACGAAACGGTCCGTCTGGCCGACGAAGTCGACGGCGAAGCTGCGCACCTTCTCGCCCTGCTCGGCCAGTTGCCGGGCGGCCAGCGCGGTCATCGCCGAGGAGTCGAGGCCGCCGGAGAGCAGGGTGCAGCGGGGCACGTCGGCGACGAGCTGGCGGCGCACGATGTCGTCGAGGAGCGAGCGCACGGTGGCGATGGTGGTGTCGCGGTCGTCGGTGTGCGGGCGGGTGTCGAGCCGCCAGTAGACGCGGGTGTGCAGGCCCTCGCGGTCGACGGTGACGACGGTGCCGGGCTGGACCTCGCGCATGCCGTCCCACACGGCGTGGCCGGGGGTCTTCACGAACGTGAACAGTTCGCGCAGGCCGTCCAGGGTGACCCGGCGGCGGGCCAGCGGGTTGGCGAGGATCGCCTTGGGCTCGGAGCCGAAGAGGACTCCGTCGGGCGTTCGATAGTAGTAGAAGGGCTTGATGCCCATGCGGTCGCGGATCATGACGAGCTTGTCGTGGCGGCCGTCCCAGATCGCGAAGGCGTACATGCCGTTGAGCCGCTCGGCGACGGCGTCGCCCCATTCGAGATAGCCGCGCAGCACGACCTCGGTGTCGGAGTCGGTGGTGAAGCGGTGGCCGCGCGCGGCGAGGTCGGCGCGCAGTTCGGTGAAGTTGTAGGCCTCACCCGAGTAGACCATCGCCACGGTGCCGTCCGCGGTGGTGTCGCTCATCGGCTGGCGTCCGCCGGGCAGGTCGATGATCGCGAGCCGGCGGTGTCCGAGGGCGGCGGGGCCCTGCACCCACGTGCCCCGGTCGTCGGGGCCGCGGCAGGCCATCGTCTCCGTCATCGCGTCCAGTGCCGCCGCCTCGGAACGCAGGTCGCGGTCGAAGGAGACCCAGCCGGTGATACCGCACATGTCCCTACCTCCAGGCGAAGCAGTTGTAGCAAGCACCTATATGACGAGCGTGTTTCACGCACCCCGGGCCGGTCAACGCGGCCGTCGTCCGGGCGGCCGGGCCACCCCCGCGCTTTCGGCCGGACTTTGCCTTCGCGAGGCCCGCCGGTACACGTGCCGCCAGGGGTGGTCCACCGGGAACCGGCCACCGGCAAAGACTTCTCCAACGGCACCCTCGGCCAGCCGCCCGTATGCGATCCGGCGGACGGCCGGGCAAGCGGGAGCCCGGAGCGACGAGTTACCCCCGACCGGCACCTGATTACTCCAAATGCCCGATACGTGAATCGGCCCTATGGTGCTGTCATGGAGCACGATCTGAGTCCCGCGACCCTCGCCGAGCTGCGGCGCCCGCGCAGCTACCCCGCCGTGTCCGTGCTCACGCCGACACACCGCAGGGAGCCCGACAACGCCCAGGACCGGGTCCGGCTGCGCAATGCCGTGGCCGAGGCCAAGAAGCAGCTGGAGACCGATCCGGCGGTCACCCGGGAACGCCGCGCCGACGTCGAACGCCAGCTCGACGAGGCCCTGGCCGAGGTGGACCTGACCTACGCGGAGGACGGACTGCTGATCTTCGCCGCCCCCGGGGAGCACCAGGTGTGGTCGCTGGGCCGCAGCGTGCCGGAGCGGGTGGTGCTCTCGGACACCTTCCTCACCCGCAACCTGGTCTCCGCGAACGCCGCCGGGAGCCCCTTCTGGGTCCTGTCGGTCTCCGCCGACCGGATGACCCTGTGGAGCGGCGGCGGGGGCCGGGTCACCGAGGCCCGCACCGGCGGCTTCCCGCTGACCCGGGACCTCACCGAGAACTTCGACGCCGAGCGCCAGGAGCGGACCGGCGACGCGCCGAGCACGTTCCGCGACGAGCGCACCCGCCGGTTCCTGCGGGAGGCGGACGCCGCGCTGGGCGCGGTGCTGCGCGCGCGTCCGCGCCCGCTCTACGTCACCGGTGAGCCGGGCGCGCTGGCGGTCCTCGACGAGTGCGGCGGCGTCGCCCGGCACGCGGTGCACGTCCCGCACGGGGGGCTGGCGCACGCCACGCCCGAGGCCGTGCGGCGCGCGCTGCAACCGGTGCTCCGGGCGCGGGCCCGCGAGGAGACCGGCGCCGTCACCCAGGAGCTGGAGGCGGCCCGCGGGCGCAAGGAGTTCGCGGCCGGTGTCGACGAGCTGTGGCGCAGCGCCCGCGAGGGGCGGGTGCGGCTGCTGGTCGTCGAGGAGAACTACCGGGTGACCGTGCGCGACGACGCCGGGGACCATCTGATCCCCGCGGCGGGCGGCGACCTCGACGCCCGCGAGGACATCGTGGACGAGATCGTCGAGCAGTGCCTGGAGACCGGGGCCGAGGTGCGCTTCGTCCCGGACGGCACCCTCGGCGAGGAGCAGCGCATCGCCGCCGTGCTGCGCTACTGAACAGCGGCCCCGGGCCACTGGACCAGCGACCCCCGGCTCCCCTCAGGTCCCTCCTTGCGGGCGTCTACGCTACGGCGGAATCCGCCGACAAGCGCCGACTAGGGCCGACAAGGAGGGAGCGCACATGGGCGAGCTGCTGGGGGTGGCCGTACTGGGTGCCGGACACATGGGCGCCGATCACATAAGGCGTCTGGACCGGGTGGTGAGCGGAGCCAGGGTCGCCGCCGTGGCCGACCCCGACACCGCGCGGGCCGAAGCGGCACTGTGCGGCATCGGGGGCGCCTCGGTGCACGGCGAGGCCGAGGCCGCGCTGGCAGCGCCCGGGGTGGACGCCGTACTGATCGCCTCACCCGGTCCGGCGCACGAGGAGGCGCTGCTCACGGCCTTCGCGCGCGGTCTGCCGGTGCTGTGCGAGAAGCCGATGGTGCCGGACCCGGCCGGAGCCCTGCGGGTGGTGGAGGCGGAGGCGCAGCTCGGGCGGCGGCTGGCGCAGATCGGCTTCATGCGGCGCTACGACACCGGCTATCTGCGGCTCAAGGCCCTGCTGGACAGCGGGGAGTTGGGGCGCCCGCTGATGCTGCACTGCACGCACCGCAACGTCTCCTCGCCGCCGCACTTCACCAGCGCCATGCTGATCAACAGCTCGGTGTCGCACGAGATCGACGCGGCCCGCTGGCTGCTCGGGCAGGAGCTGACCGCCGTGACCGTGCTGCGTCCGGCGTCCTCCGCCCGGTCACCCGAAGGGCTGGCGGACCCGCAGTTCGTGCTCTTCGAGACGGAGCGGGGCGCGCTGGTGGACGTCGAGGTCTTCGTCAACTGCGGATTCGGCTACCAGGTGCGCTGCGAGGCGGTGGGCGAGACGGGCAGCGCGCGGATCGGCGACGACCACGGGATGCTCGTCACGGCGCGGGGCCGGGCACACGAGGAGGTGCCGCAGGACTATCTCGTGCGCTTCGCCGACGCCTACGACCGCGAGGTGCAGTCCTGGGTCGACGCCACGCGGGGCGGGCGGGTCACCGGTCCCGGCGCGTGGGACGGCTATGCCGCCTCCGTCGTCGCCGAGGCGGGCGTCCGCTCGCTGGAGAGCGGCGGCCGGGTGCCGGTCGCCCTCGCCCCGCGCCCGGGACTGTACGGGCCGGGCGGCCGCTGAGCGCGGGCACGCCGCGCGGGGGCGCCGTGCGCTGCGCGGGCACCGCGCTGTCCGGCGCGCTTCACACCGCGCCGAACAGCGCGGTCAGGCCCCGGTCGACGGCCGCGCCGACGTCCTCCTGGCCGGCCGCGACGACGGCGTAGCTGCGCAGCAGGAAGCGGTGGAGCGCCGGGGTGTCGAACTGGAGGAGGGCCATGCCCGACCTGGAGTGCAGTTCGACCGCCGTACGCGCGTCGCCGCAGGGCCAGAAGTGCACGTCGCCCGCCCCGGCCGGCTGGCCCAGCCCTTCTTCGAGCAGGGTGCGGGAGAAGGTCCAGGTCACCTCCTCCCCGTCCAGTGACGCCTCGGGCGGGAAGTCCACGTGCACGGCCAGCGGGTCCACGGAGGCGTAGCGGAGCGTGGCGGGGACGGGGAGTTCCTGCCCGTCCGCGGTGATCAGACGGGCGCGGGCGGACTGTTCGAGGGTGATGTCCATGGTCGGTCTCCCCTGCGGGTCGGAGGTCGGCCGTTCTGCCGTGTGTTCTTAGGAGCCCGCAGGTGCCGTTCGCATTACGCCTGACCGCCCCCCAATTCATGTGACCTGCGTCACTCCGGCCGTGCCGGACTCCCGCACGCCACCGGCGGGGGGTGTCGAGCTGTCGAACGCACACACGAACGGCGCCTCCGGCAGCTCGACGGTCCGTCAAAAGACGTAGACGGCATACGCTCAAGCCATCGGGTGCAGTACGCGGACGACGGAGGCCGAGCCGCTCCGAAAAGACTGTGGCATATGCCAGAAGCACCACCGTATCGGGTATCGCCGAATCCCTTACGGGCCGCCGTCCGCTGTGCCACAGTCGTAGCGGGTCCTTCTCTTCACGGGCCCGTCGCTTCCCGCGTCTGCCGTCTCGTCCCGCCTCTTTCCGCTCTTCCCGCGCGATCCCCGTCCCCGCATCGGAGTGCGCCATGCCGTCCCCCCTGTCCGCGGACCGCTCCCCCGGCCCACCGCCGGGGGAGCGCCCGGACCGGCGGGGGACGGGAGAGCGCCCGGCGGTACCGCACGCCGGACGCACCCTCCGGCCCCGCGGCCTGCCTCTGCCGCGCTCCGCTGCCGGGGCACGCCCGGACGGCGGCCAGGGGCCGGCGGCCGCCGGTACCGGCGCCGCGGTCCGCCGCCGCGCGCGACGCACGGCAGCGCCTGCGGGCGGTCCCGGAGAAGTCCGGTGCGAGCGTGCGCGAGGACGGCACCGGTGTGCTCGCCACCCGGATGACCTCCCGGCCGGCGTGACGGTGGTGGGATCGGTCCGGCACCCGCCCCTACGGCGGACGCGGCCGGGCCCGTGCGCTACACCGGCGTGCCGCCCGCGCCCTTGCCCCGGGGCCGGGGCATGGCGAGGCGGATCTCCTCGCGCAGCTCATGGATCCCCGGATATCCGGCGTACTGGGCGGTGAGCCGGTACATCTCGCGCAGCCGGTCCCAGGTGCGCCGCGAGGAGTTGGACCCCATCGACATCAGGGCCAGCCGCGCGTAGCGGTCCGCCTGCTCGGGGTCGTCCGCGATGAAGCAGGCCGAGGCCATGGACAGATGGTCGAAGATCTTCGACCGTTCACGGCCGTCGATCCGCAGCGCGAGCGCCTTCTCCGCGTAGTGCTGGGCGTGCACGGCCGCGTCCGGGTCGAACTCCGCCAGGGTGCGGTAGGCGAGCGCCTGCATCCCGTACAGGTCCTCGGCCTTGAAGGTCTGCATCCAGGGCAGCGGTTCGCCGTCGCCCCTGTCGGCGACGAACAGGTCCTCGGCCCGGCCGAGGGTGCGGCGCATGGCCTGTCCCTTGCCCATCGCGGCCTGCGCCCAGGCCTCGATGGTGTGGAACATCGCCTTGGTGCGCGGCTGGAGCCGGTCACCGGAACCGGACTGCGCGAGCTTCATCAGGTCCAGCGCCTCGTCGGGCCGGCCCAGGTGCACCTTCTGGCGGGCCGCGCGCGACAGCGCCTCGCCCGCGCGGGGCCGGTCGCCGCCCTCGCGCGCCGCGTGGGTGGCGATGACGAAGTACTTCTGGGCGGTGGGTTCCAGGCCGACGTCGTGCGACATCCAGCCGGCCAGGACGGCGAGGTTGGCGGCGACGCCCCACAGGCGCCGCTGGAGATGGGCGGGGTGGCGGTAGGCGAGCATGCCGCCCACCTCGTTGAGCTGGCCCACCACCGCCTTGCGCTGGAGGCCGCCGCCGCGGGCGGCGTCCCAGGCGCGGAACACCTCCACGGAGCGTTCCAGTTCCTCGACCTCCTCCGCCCCGACCGGGGCGGCGTCGTAGCGGTCGAATCCGGCGGGGTCGGCGTTGAGGGGGTGGTCGAGTGGGGGGGCGTCGCCCGTCAGGGCCGGTTCGGTGTGCAGCCAGTCGTGCAGGGCACCGCTGAGTGCTGATCCCGCGGTGAGCGCGGCACCCGCGCCCACCAAGCCGCGTCGGTTGAGCATGAGGTCCATTCCCGTGAATTCGGTGAGGACCGCGGCGGTCTGCTCGGGCGCCCACGGCATGCCGTCGGGATGTTCCGCTTCCCCGTCGCCCTGCCGTCTCCCTGTGCGCCCGTGCCGTACCAGACCGAGATCCTCGATGGTCACGACACGGCCGAGACGCTCGGTGAACAGGGCCGCCAGCACCCGTGGCACGGGATCGCGCGGGATCTCTCCCATGTCGATCCAGCGCCGTACCCGGGAGGTGTCGGTCGCCAGCTGGGGGTGGCCCATGGCCGCCGCCTGCCGGTTGACCAGCCTCGCGAGCTCCCCCTTGGACCAGCCGGCCAGGCCGAACAGATCCGCGAGACGGGCGTTGGGTTGTCCTGTCACGTCAAGCCCCCAGGTACTCGGCTGAGTTGACAGTAGCCCCGGTGAGAGTTGCCGGGCGACTATTCGCCAGGGTTCGCCAGGGCACGCCACATGGTGTGCCACGGGGCGACCGGTGTCAGGTAGGAAAGCGCCACCCCGACCCGGTCGCCAGGGACATTCCCCAGGGTGCACCCGGGCGTCCGGGCCGGGCAGCGCACTTCGAGCAGCAGGCACACGAAGGGATCTGTCTCGCCCATGTACGCAGCATCGTCCTCCGTGTCCGCCCCGCCCCGGCCGCTGCGTCCCCGTCCGGGCGTCGGCGGCCCCCTCCTCGACCCCGCGCGTCCGGCGGCCCCCGTGCTCGGCGTGGGCCGGCCGCGGCGCGCCGCGGGGCTCGGCACACCACCCCTCAGCGGGAGGCTCGACCTGTCCGGCCCGCAGGGCGCCCTCCTGCGCACCGCCCTCGCCTCGGTGCAGCGGATCTGTCCGGAGTTCGCCCCGGTCCAGGTGCTGCGCCGCAGCGGCCGCTCGGTGCTCCTGGTCGGCACGACCGGGCGCGCCACGGCGGTCGCCAAGTGCTTACTGGACCCGTCCCGCGAGTGGGCCGAGCGGTACCGCCACGAAATAGCGGTCTACCGCTCGTTCGTCCGGCACCGGCCCCCGGTCCGTGTGCCCCGGCTGATCGCGGCGGACCCGGACAACTGCACCCTTGTCATCGAGCGCGCGCCGGGCCGGGTGGCCGCGCTCCAGCGGCACCCGTCGCAGACGCCGCCGCGGGCGGACATCCGCGCGGCCCTGGGCGCGCTGTGCCGGCTGAACACCTGGCGGCCGCCCGCAGGGACGTTCGACGCCCCGCTGAACTACGCCGCCGAGATCGCCCGCTTCCACGAGCTGGGACTGCTCACCGACCGCGACATGGGCGACCTCCAGAAGCTGCTGCACGGCATCGCGCACGCGGCGGGCCGGCAGGGCATGGCCCAGTTCTGCCACGGCGACGCGCTGCTCGCCAACATCCTGCTCTCCCCGGCCGGACCGGTCCTGGTGGACTGGGAGCACGCGGGCTGGTACCTGCCGGGCTACGACCTGGCGACGCTGTGGTCGGT
The DNA here is from genome assembly GCF_000373685.1 of Streptomyces sp. PsTaAH-124. Taxonomy (NCBI): domain Bacteria; kingdom Bacillati; phylum Actinomycetota; class Actinomycetes; order Kitasatosporales; family Streptomycetaceae; genus Streptomyces; species Streptomyces sp. PsTaAH-124. The sequence continues at coordinate 30,986 of NZ_KB892184.1, forward strand.
GCTCGGCCAGGCGCCCGAGGCCCGGCGGCAGATCAGCCAGTTCGCCCAGGCGGCCGGACCGGCGGCGCGGGACGCCTTCCTGGTGAACCTGATGCTGGTGCTGACCCGGGAGATCCGCACCTACGAGACGGCCGTGCAGCGTTCGATGCACGACCCGGCCCCGGCAGCGCCGGGCCTGCCCCACCCGGCCGCCGCCCCGGCCGGCGAGGAGCAGCGGCTGCTGCTGCGGCGGCTGCACGACGACTGCCAACTGGCGCGCCGGGCCGTGCGCGCCGCGGTCGGCACCCGCTGACAGTGCACGAGGGAGGTCCGTGGCACCCCGTCGGGACGGGCGTGCCGCGGACCTCTTTCGTGTGCACAGCGGCATAGGTGTACGCCGATCACAGGTGTACGCCACTGACGCGCCGCAGGCCCGCGCGGCGCCGCGGCGAAACTCGCCGGGCCCCGGCCTGACATGGGAAATCGCCGCCTCGCGCGCATGATTGACGGATCGTCGGACAGCCGGTACCACTGACCCACGCCGGCCCCGCACGCCCCGTCACGCACGCCCGAGCGCCCCAGGAGGCAGCATTGCGAGGATCCGTCAGCGACTCCGACGCCACCAGGGGCCGCAGAGCCACGCCGGGGCGGGCCGCCGCGCGTACGGCGGGCGGTGCCCTCGCCTGCGCCGCGCTGCTGCTGCCGCTGCTGGGCGCCCCGTCCGCGGGTGCCGCGGACGACACCGGCCGGCTCCAGCGGGCGTTCTCCGCCGCGGCCGGGCGCTACCACGTACCGCTCAGCGTCCTGCTGGGCGTCTCCTACCTCCAGTCCCGCTGGGACGGGCATGCCGGGGCGCCGAGCGTGAGCGGCGGCTACGGCCCGATGCACCTCACCGACGCCCGGACGGCGCTGGCCCGCGCCGGGGAGCACCACGGCACGGGGGACGAGGACCCGCGCGGTGACGGTGCCCGCCCCGCCCTGCACCCGGCGGCGCCCGCCGCCGTACCGGCGGACTCCGCGCTGCCGGACCGGCTGAAGACCCTGACCCGGGCGGCCACCCTGACCGGGACGCCCGCCGAGCGGCTGCGCGCGGACGCGGCGGCCAACATCGCGGGCGGCGCCGCCCTGCTGGCCGACGCGCAGCGGCGGCTGGGCGAGCCGCTGAGCGCGGACCCCGCCGCCTGGTACGGGGCGGTGGCCCGGTTCTCCGGCGCGCAGGACAGCGGCACGGCGGCGGCCTACGCCGACGACGTGTACTCCGTGATCCGCTCCGGTGAGCGGCGTACCACGGACGCCGGGCAGCGCGTCGTGCTCACGGCCCGGCCGCGGCTGGCCCCCGACCGGGCCCTGCTGGCGCGGACCGGCCTCGCACCGGCCTCCTCGGCCGGGACGGAGTGCCCCGCCTCGGTGTCCTGCGAGTGGGTCCCGGCGCCGTACCAGGAGTTCGGCACCGACGACTACGGCAACCACGACCTGGGCGACCGGCCGAGGTCCGAGCGGATCCGGTACATCGTCATCCACGACACAGAGGGCCGCTGGGACGGGGTCCTCAATCTGGTCCAGGACCCGACCTATGTGTCGTGGAACTACACGCTGCGCTCCACCGACGGGCACATCGCCCAGCACGTGAACAACAAGGACGTGTCGTGGCACGCGGGCAACTGGTACGTCAACGCCACGTCGATCGGGCTGGAGCACGAGGGCTTCCTCGCCGATCCGGACGCCTGGTACACGGAGGCGATGTACCGCTCGTCGGCGCGGCTGGTGCGCTATCTCGCCGGGAAGTACGGCATCCCGCTGGACCGGCAGCACATCCTGGGGCACGACACGGTGCCGGGGACGACCGCCGGGACCATCCCGGGCATGCACACCGACCCCGGCCCGTACTGGGACTGGCGGCACTACTTCGAGCTGCTGGGCCGCCCCTTCGTGCCGACCGCGGGCAGCGGCGGCGGTCTGGTGACGATCCGCCCGGACTACGCGGCCAACGGGACGGAGTACACGGGCTGTGTCACCGCCGGGACACCGTGCGCGGCGCACGGCTCCAACGAGGTGCGGCTGTACACCCGGCCGGACGCGTCCGCCCCGCTGGTCAAGGACATCGGGCTGCGTCCGGGCGGCGGTGACTCCACGACCGATGTGAACGACGTGGCCTCGCGGGCGGAGACCGGCCAGCAGTACGCGGTGGCCGGGCGGCAGGGCGACTGGACGGCGATCTGGTACCTCGGCCAGAAAGCCTGGTTCCGCAACCCCGCGCGGCAGGCCACCGCGGTGAACGCGGCCGGGCTGGTGGTCACGCCGAAGCCGGGCGTGGCCGACGTGCCCGTGTACGGCAGGGCGTACCCGGAGAAGGAGGCGTATCCGGCCGGGGTGCCGGTGCAGGCCGTGACACCACTGCCGTACACGCTGCCGGCCGGCCAGGAGTACGTGGTCGGGGACGCGGTGCCCGGCGAGTACCTCTACTCGGTCACGTTCACCACCGACTCGCACCGGGTGGTGGTCGGCAAGGACCTGTACTACGAGATCCAGTTCGGCCATCGGGTGGCGTTCGTCCGGGCGGCGGACGTACAGGTGCGGCCCTCGGGCCGGTGACCGCGTGCGGGGCGGCCCCCTCCGGGAGGGGGCCGCCCCGCACGGGTGTGCCGGTCGGCTGCTCTGCTCAGCCCTGCTGGAACAGCTCGGCGGGCAGCGGCTTGAGCAGCGCGTACAGGTCGTCCGTGATCGGACGGTCCCAGGCGGCGATGGTCACCAGGACGCCGTCGCTGCGGTCGAACTGGACGCAGGAGATCCGGCTCTCGGAGAGCTTGAGGCGGCGCACGATCAGCAGATTGTCGCCCTGGAGCACCGGCATGTCCTCGGTGCCGACGACGGTGATCTCCTCGTCGTTCTCCAGGGCCAGCAGCAGCTGGGCCACCTCGAAGGGCACCTCGCCCTCGGGGACCTCGCGGGCCGGGGAGCCCTCGGGGAGATTCCCGATGATCATCGCGGTGCCGCGGCCGCCGAAGAGGTCGTAGCGCAGGAACACACCCTGGCAGGTGCCGTCGGGCGCGGGCAGCAGCCCGGCGCCGAGATTGCCGGGCCAGTCGCCCGGGTCCATGGCCAGAACGTCGAAGTCGGGCCCGGCGGGCGTGGCGCTGCGGCGACGGAGGAACGACATGCCGCCATGGTACGTGCCCCGGCGTGCCGCGCGACGTGCGGGCGGCCTCCGTCCGGGGCGGACCTCACCCGGAACCGGCCGGTCCGCCGTCGCGGCGCCGCCGGTGGTGACCGGGGGGCGGACGGGGCGGAGGGGGCGGGGCAGACGCGCGGCGGTGCGCGGTCGGGGTCCGCGAGGAAGGAGGCGGCGGCCTGGGCGAGCGCCGCGGTGAGGTCGGCCGGTGCCGTGGGCCCGGCGCAGGGCACCGGGCGAGGAACGGGCCCCCGTGCTCGGTCCGGTGGTTCGGCGGTCCGGCGGTCCGGTGCGGGACGGGCATGGTGGGGGTGCGCGCGGCGGCGTCGAACCGTTCGACCGCTCCGGGCACGGGCAGCAGCCGGGTGGCGTCGGCGGGGAAGGGCGGGGAGGGGCGGGGCGCGGCAGACCGGAGGGGCGAAGAGCGCCCGCACGGCGGCCGTCGGCGGGGTACGCCCCGGCGCCCGGGAGGACGTCCGGACGGCCCCGCACCCGGGCGGCGAGCCCGGCGGCGTCGGCGGGCTCGTCCAGGACACCGCCGACGCCGTCGTAACGGAGGGTCAGCACGAGATCGGGCACGAGACGGGTGTCCCTGCCGGGCGGTTCCTGTGTGCGGGCGGTGGTGGACGGGCCGGTGCCCGTTGATCCGACCGGATGCGCCCGCCGGTCCGGCGAGCGGTGCCGGGCCGGCCACCGGGCCACCGGGCGCGGCGCAGCGGCCCGCCGCGCCTCCCGGTCGGTGGCACGGTGTACCCCGCCGACCGGGCCGGGACCGGCCCCGGCCCCGCAGTCCGGTGCCCGTCGAACCGTACGGATGCGCCCGGCGATCCGGCCGCCGCCGGGCCGCCGGGCGTGGTGCACAGCGGCCCGCCGCGCCTCCCGGTCGGTGGCGCGGTGTCCCCCGCGGTCGGTCCGGGACCAACCCGCGGCCCCGGCGTCCGCCGGTCCTCCGCCCGTCCGCCGGTCCTCCGCCCGTGCGGCGGACCTCGGCACCCGGCCCCGCCTCATCGCGCCACCTCCCGGTGCACGCCCGCCCCGGCCGCCCGGCCGGGGCGGGAAGTCACCGCACGGCCGTCACCGCACGGCGCCCCGCGTGACGCGTCACCGTGGGCCGGGGCCCCGGCCCACGGCGGCGGAAGGCGGAGCCCGGCCGCCCTCGCCCGGCCGCCGCAGCGGCGCAGCCCGGCGGTGCGCGTCACTCCTCGGGCGGGGACGGCGGGATCACCGCGACGGGGCCGGGGGCGTGCAGCAGGACCGCCTGGGTGACGGAGCCCATCATGCGCGCGGGGGCCAGCAGGCGGCGGCGGTGGCGGCCGACCACGACGAGTTCGGCGTCGCGGGAGGCGCCGACCAGCCGGCCGGCCGCGTCACCGGGGAGAACCTGTACTTCGGCCGGTACGTCGGGGTGCCGGGTCCGGTGCGGGGCGAGGAAGCCGTCGGCGAGGGTGCCGACCTCGCTCTCCACCTCGTCCTGGGCGATCACCGGCATGGGCACTTCCCCCGCCGCCGCTCCCCAGGTGCGCACCGGCCACGGATAGGCGGTGACCACCTGGACGCGGGCCCCGCGCAGGGCGGCCTCGGCGAAGGCGAAGGCCAGCACGGCGTCGTCGGGGCTGTCGACGTTCAGACCGGCCACCACCCGCGGCCCGGGGGCGACGGCCGGGGCCTCGTCGTCGTCGACCTCGCGTCCGGGCCGGGGCACCACGACGACCGGACACTCCGCGTCGCGCGCGGCGGCCAGGCCGTTGGAGCCCAGCAGGAGGCTTCTGAAGCCGCCGCGGCCCCGGGAGCCGAGCACCAGCAGCTGCGCGGTCGCGCCGAGTTCGGGCAGCAGGGCGCCGGGCAGCCCGTCGAGTCCGTCGTACCCGACGTCCGTCCCGGTGTCGCCCTGCGCCGCCACATGGGCGCGGGCCGCGTCGAGCACCTCGTCCCCGGCGTCCGTAGGCGGCCCGGTGACCAGGACGTCGGGCTGGGTCCAGGGGGCGTACTGACGGACGTGGACGACGCGCAGCGGCGCCCGGCGGCGCCGGGCCGCGTCCAGCGCCCAGTCGAGGGCGCGCAGGCTGTCGTCGGAGCCGTCGACCGCTGCGACGACCGGCGGAGTGCTCATGGGTACCTCATCTCCGGAGGGCGGCCTTCCCTGCCGCGCCAGCCTGGCAAAGGCGTCGGCGCGGACGGGGCTTTGAAGGTCGCGTGTCCGGAAAACCGGCGGGAACACCCCCGGTTCGGCCTCCGGCGCCCCCGCTCAGGTGAGGTCGAACTCCCCTTCCCGTGCTCCCGAGACGAACGCGCCCCACTCCGCGGGGGTGAAGATCAGCGAGGGGCTCTCCGGGCGACGGCTGTTGCGCATCGCGATGAACCCCTCGACGAACGCGATCTGGACATCCCCCAGGCCACGGCTGCTCGACTGCCACTCGGCGCTGGTGAGGTCCAGCTCGGGCTTGTCCCATCCCGCGAGCGGGTGCTGCTGGACAGTGCTCTCGGCCACGTCCGTGCTCCTCCCGATTCCGTCGTCCGCGGCTCAGCCTAGCGATCGGGTGGCATCGCCGACAGGCCATCCGCGCGGGGCGTCCGGCCGGTCGGGAGGGCCGGGAGGGTCAGGCGGGGAGGTCCGTCAGGAAGGGCGTCACCACGGCCAGGAACTCCTCGGGCCGCTTCTCGTGCACCAGGTGCCCCGCGTCCACGGTGACGACGCGGGCGCCGGGGATCAGCGCGGCCAGGCCGGTGACCTGGTCCTGGGGGACGGAACTGGACGGCCCGCCCGCGACCAGCAGCGCGGGCGCGGTGATCCGGCCCATGCCCGCGGCCCAGGCGGGGTCGGGCGCGTTGCGCTGCCGGTCGGTGGCCAGGATCATCTCCCAGTCGTACGGCAGTTCGCCGCGCGGCCGGGTGGCGAGCGGCCGGGGCGGGTCCAGCGGGACGGGCGCGGGCACGTCCTCCAGGACGAGCCGCCGTACGCGCGCGGGCGCGTGCTGGGCGATCAGGCAGGCGACGGCGCCGCCGAGCGAGTGGCCCACGATGTCGGCCCGTTCGATGCCGAGCGCGTCGAGGAGGCCGAGCACGTCGTCGCGCAGCGCCTCGTGGGCGTAGGCGCCGGGCCGGGCTCCGAGGCGGCTGCTGGCGCCGTGGCCGCGCAGGTCCGGGGCGTAGACGCGGCGCGGGCGCGGTCCGCCCGCCAGGCGGCGCGCGACCGGGGCCCAGTCGGCGCCGTCGGCGCCCCGGCAGTGCAGCAGGACGACGGGCGGCGCGTCCGCCGGGCCCCAGGCGCGGTAGGCGAGCGTGACGCCGTCGACGTCGGCGGTGTGCGGTCCGGTGTCCATGCGGGGACGGTAGCCGGGACGGACGGCGGCGGCGCCGTCATTCTGCCGACGGCGAAGCGGCGGCCCGCTCTCCGGCAAGGAAGGCGGCCACGCGCCGTACGAACCACCGCGGGTCGTCCAGCCACGGGTAGTGCCCGGCGCCCGGCTGGAGGGCGAACTCGGCGTGCGCGAACGCGGCGGCGGCGCGGCGGGCCAGGTCCGGGCGGGGGCCGCCGTCGAGCTCCCCGGCGAGGACGAGGACGGGCGCGGTCAGCGCGGCGAGGGCCGCGCGGGTGGCGTCCGGGTCGAACCGGGCGTCGGCGAAGTAGCGGTCGGCGGCCTCCTCGTTGGTCTGCGCCTCCTCGGTGTCGGCGTGCGCGCGGATCTGCTCGTCCCAGCGGCCGTGGAAGAAGGGGGTGAACACGTCGTCGTACGGTCCTTCGCCCGCGAGCCAGGCCGCCAGCGCGGGGTACGCCCGCTCGAACCACGGTTCGCCGCTGCGCAGCCGGGCGGCGGCGAGCCGGTCGGCGGGGGCCGGGCTCAGTCCGAGCGGGCGCAGGGCGGCGCTGATCAGGGCGAGGCGGCCGACGCGCCGGGGCCGCCGGGCGGCGTAGAGCGCGGCGAGGCTGCCGCCGGCCGAGTGCGCGAGCAGGTCCAGCCGCTCCAGGCCCAGATGGACGCGGAGTGCCTCGACGTCGTCGGTCTGCCGGTCGCAGCGGTACGTCGCCGGGTCGGCCGGGGCCGACGAGGCGCCGGTGCCGCGCAGGTCGAGCAGGACCAATCGGCGGTGTGCGGTGAGCCCGCCCAGGTCCCCGAGGTAGGCGGAGGCCCGCATCGGCCCGCCGGGCAGCACCACCAGAGGGTCGCCCTGACCGCGCAGCCGGTAGGCGAGGCGGGTTCCGTCGGGCGCGGTGAAGGTCGGCATGGGCCGATCCTGGCCGGTGGGAAGGGCGGGCCGCCAGGGATTTTCCCCGCCGGGCTCTTGCCTGCGGCGCCCCGGCCTGGATTACTGATCTCCAACATCTCGACCGAATGATCGGTCGTTCAGTTGACCCGATTGTCATGCTTTTCGTAGTAGGTGAGGGAGAGACCCGATGGCGGATGCGGCATGTCTGCTGGACGCGGGGGAACGGCTCGGCGTGGCGGAACTGCGCGCGCTCCAGCTGGAGCGGCTGCGCGCCTCGCTGCGGCACGCGTACGAGAACGTCCCCTTCCACCGGGAGTCCTTCGCCGCGGCCGGGGTGCACCCCGACGACTGCCGTTCGCTCGCCGACCTGGCCCGTTTCCCCCTCACGGCCAAGGAGGACCTGCGCGCGCACTACCCGTACGGGATGTTCGCCGTGCCCCGGGAGCGGGTGCGCCGCCTGCACGCCTCCAGCGGCACCACCGGGCACCCGACCGTCGTGGGCTACACGGACGGCGATCTGTCGATGTGGGCGGACATGATCGCCCGTTCGCTGCGGGCAGCGGGCGCCCGGCCCGGCGACATCGTCCATGTGGCGTACGGCTACGGGCTGTTCACCGGCGGCCTGGGCGCGCACTACGGCGCCGAACGGCTCGGCTGCACCGTCGTGCCCGCCTCGGGCGGCATGACGGCCCGTCAGGTGCAGCTGATCCAGGACCTGGAGCCCCGGATCATCATGGTCACCCCGTCGTACATGCTCACGCTGCTCGACGAGTTCGAGCGGCAGGGCGTCGATCCGCGCGGCACCTCGCTGCGCGTGGGGGTGTTCGGGGCGGAGCCGTGGAGCGAGGAGATGCGGCGGGAGATCGAGGAGCGGCTCGGGATCGACGCGGTCGACATCTACGGCCTCTCGGAGGTGATCGGGCCGGGGGTGGCGCAGGAGTGCGTGGAGACCAAGGACGGCCTGCACATCTGGGAGGACCACTTCTTCCCGGAGATCGTGGACCCGCTCACCGGCGAGGTGCTGCCCGAGGGCGAGGCGGGCGAGCTGGTGTTCACCTCGCTCACCAAGGAGGCGATGCCGGTGATCCGCTACCGCACCCGGGATCTGACCCGGCTGCTGCCGGGCACCGCGCGGGCCTTCCGGCGGATGGAGCGCATCACCGGCCGCAGCGACGACCTGGTGATCCTGCGCGGGGTGAACGTGTTCCCGACGCAGATCGAGGAGATCGTGCTGCGCACCCCGGGCGTCGCGCCGCACTTCCAGCTCCGGCTCACCCGCGAGGACCGGCTGGACGCCCTCACGGTCCGTGCCGAGGCACGCCCCGGTGCCGGGCCCGAGGCGCGGGAGGCCGCGGCCCGCTCGATCGCGGCGGCCGTCAAGGACGGTGTCGGGGTGTCGGTCGGGGTGGAGATCGTGGAACCGGAGTCCCTGGAGCGGTCGGTGGGCAAGATCAGGCGGATCGTGGACCTGCGTCCGTGACCCGGACGCGGGTGTGCACATGTCCCGCGTGCGGGTACGCCGGTGGCGCGGCGGGCAGCGTCCCGGTCAGCTCGTAGCCGCACTTGGCCGCGACCCGGCAGGACGCCGCGTTGTCCTCCTGGTGCCGCAGGACGAGCCGGGCCGGTCCCCGGGCGGCGAACGCCGTGAAGGCCCAGCCGGTGAGCGCGTCGAGCGCCCGGGGCGCCACGCCCCGGCCGCGCGCGTGGAAGGCGGTCCAGTAGCCGACCTCGGCGGACGGGGAGCCGGGGGCGAGGCCCTTGAGGACCACGTGCCCCGCCAGACGCTCCGCCGCCCCGGAGCGTTCCACGACGGCGAAGGCGAACCGGTCACCGCTCTCCCGCCACCGCTGCCCGTCGATCCAGCGCAGCGCGCCCGCCTCGTCGGGGATGGAGTGGCTGAGGAAGCGGCGCAGGAGCGGGTCGCGGTACAGCACGGCCAGTTCGGCGGCGTCCGCCGCGCGCCAGGGGCGCAGCAGGAGCGCGGGCGCCGTGGCGGTCGCCGGTGCCTCCGGACGGCCGGTGGACTCGGGGGAGGGCGGGCGCGTCGGCATACGGCTCATCGTGCCCTACAGCGGTGCGTCGTCGCGAAGCCGGTCGCGCAGTTCGCGTTTGAGGATCTTCCCGCTGGCGTTGCGCGGCAGGGCGTCCACGAGGACCACCCGCTTCGGCGCCTTGAACGGCGAGAGGCGTGCGCGGGCGTGGGCGATCAGCTCGGCCTCGGTGACCTCGCCGCGCGCGACGACGACGGCGGTGACGGCCTCGATCCACTGCGCGTCGGGCAGGCCGACGACGGCGGCCTCGGCGACGGCGGGGTGGGTGTGCAGCGCGTCCTCGACCTGGCGGGAGGCCACCAGCACTCCCCCGGAGTTGATGACGTCCTTCACCCGGTCGACGACCGTGTGGAAGCCGTCGGCGTCGCGCACCGCCAGGTCGCCGGAGCGGAACCAGCCGTCCCGGAACGCCTCGGCGCTCTCCTCGGGCCGGTCCCAGTAGCCCTCGCACAACTGCGGTGAGCGGTAGAGGATCTCACCGGGTGTGCCGTCCGGCACGTCCTGTCCGTGCTCGTCGGCGAGGCGGGCCTCCACGAAGAGCACCGGCCGGCCGCAGGAGTCCAGCCGCCCCTCGTGCTCGCCGGGGCCGAGCACCATGGCCAGCGGGCCGATCTCGCTCTGGCCGAAGCAGTTGTAGAAGGCGAGGTGCGGCAGACGCGCGCGCAGCCGTTCCAGGACGGGCACCGGCATGACGGAGGCGCCGTAGTAGACCTTGCGCAGACCGGTGAGGTCCCGGTCGGCGAAGTCGGGTCGGCCCGCCAGGGCGATCCAGACCGTGGGCGGGGCGAACAGGCTGTCGACGAGCCCGGCCTCCACCAGATCGAGGACGCGGTCGCCGTCGGGCGCGTCCAGGACGGTGTTGGTCGCGCCCACGGCGAGGTAGGGCAGCAGGAACACGTGCATCTGCGCCGAGTGGTAGAGCGGCAGCGCGTGCGCGGGCCGGTCCTCCGCCGACAGGTCGAGGGCGGTGATCGCGCTCAGATAGGCGTGGACGAGGGCCCGGTGGGTCATCATCGCGCCCTTGGGCAGGGCGGTGGTGCCCGAGGTGTAGAGCAGTTGGACCAGGTCCTCGGCGTGCGGCACGGGGCCGTCGTAGGGCGGTGCGGACGGGAGCGCGGCGAGCAGCGAGCCGTCGGTGTCGCGCAGCGCCCAGGACGGTGTGCCGCCGGGCAGCCGGTGGGCGAGGTCCGGGTCGGTCAGGACCAGCGCGCTGCCCGACTGCCGGACGGGGTGGGCCAGATCGTCGCCGGTGAGGTTCTGGTTGACGGGCACATGGACCAGGCCCGCGCGGGCGCAGGCGAGGAAGGCGATCAGATACGCGTCGGAGTTGTGCCCGTAGGCGGCGACCCGGTCGCCGGGGACGAGGCCGCGGGCGCGCAGCAGGGAGGCCGCCCGGGAGACGGCGTCGTCGAGTGCGGCGTACGACCAGGAGCGGTCGCCGTACTCGACGGCGGTCCGCGCGGGCGTGCGCCGGGCGCTGCGCCGCAGGACCCCGTCGACCGTGCTGCGGTGTCCAGGCGTCATGGCACATGATCCTGGGTCCGCCGCCGGAGGAGGTCAAGCATCGCGCGCTCCCCGCTCCGCCGGGGTGCTCGGCGCGGCCACCCGCCCGGTCGGCGTGCTCGCCCGCCCGCTTCGTCCGACCCTGACGCCGGGAGGCACGATGCGTACCACCCGCATCAGAAGACTCCTCGTCGCGGCCGTCGCCCTGCTCACCGGATCCGCGGCGTCGCCGGCCGCCGCGGCTTCGCAGCACGGCCGCCAGGAACACACCTCGCACGGCGGGCTGTCCGCCGTGATCCGGTACACCGAGTACGGCATCCCGCACATCGTCGCCGGGGACTGCGCGCACCTCGGGTTCGGCACCGGCCGGGCACAGGCCGCGGACCAGGGGTGCACCCTGGCCGACGGGTTCGTTACCGTGCACGGCGAACGCTCCCGCTGGTCCGGCGCGAAGGCGGCGCCCGACTTCTCGCTCTCCTCGGTCTCCGCCAACCGCTCCAGCGACCTGTTCTTCCGCGAGGTGCGGCAGTCGGGAACCGTGGAGCGCTACTCGGCGGACCCGCCGCCGCGCGGGCCGAGCCGCGCGGCCAAGGACTTCTCCACCGCGGCTTCGCCGTCGGGTACAACGCCTGGCTGCGGCAGCAGCACCGCGTCAACGACCCGGCCTGCCGGGGCGCCGCCTGGGTACGCCCGGTGAGCGAACTCGACGTGGCGGCACGGCTGTTGGCCTTCGCGGTGCTCGGCGGGGCGGCCCGCGCGTCGTTCTCGCCCGAGGACGCGGACATGGGCTCCAACCCGGTCGCCTTCAGCGGCGCGAGAACCGCCGGTGGGCGTGGGCTGCTGCTGGGCAACCCGCACTACCCGTGGCAGGGCCGCACGGACACGGCTTGCCCGGCTCCTGATCCAGGGCGTCCCAGGACATCTGGGCCGCCACCGCGCGCCGGGTCGTCTCTTCCTCGTCGACGGCGGGGCTGGCCGCCGTGTCTTCCCCCTGCTAAGTCGTCATGTGCCCCACGCACCGGCGTCGTCGGCGATCGCCGGACAACTTGGGGGTTGTCGTCACCAGCTGGTGTTGTCGTCCGCGAGGTGCCAGAGGCGGTCGGCGCTTGGGTAGGAGGTGTCCAGGTAGAGGGTGTTCCAGCTGCCGTCGTTGTAGCGGTTGAGGGTCATGGCGAGGTCGGTGTCGATCTTGGGCTGCCAGATCCACCAGCGGGAGTTGTTGTCGCCCTCGGGACGCAGGACCCAGCGCTGGAGGTCGGACCCGTCACAGGTCCGTACGACGATCGTGGTGCCGCGGGCGGGCTTCGCGTCGGCCGGCTGGAGGCACTTGTCGGCGGCCTTGTTCTTGAAGGTCAGTGTGTAGCGGCTGCCCTCCCACCTGCCGTCTACTTCGTCCCAGGCCTCGGTCTTGTGCTTCCACCCCGGGTCGCGGAGGGAGACTGCGGTGGCGCCGTCCGCCGTGGAGTCGCCGTACAGCGCGAGGCGGCTCCCGTCAGTCCGGTTGATCAGATCCTGGCCTGTGCGGTTGGCCGCCGAGGCGCTTCCCGCGCCGAAGGTGGCGAGGAGGGTGGCCGCGGCTGCGGCCGCGGTGAGGGTCCGGAGGGGGCGGAACATGGGCGTCGTTCTCCTCAAAAGGCAGCATTTCGGCAATCACGTTTCACGGCGTCGGCTTGGAGTCGGCCAGGAACGAACCGTGGTCGTACCGGCCAGCGCCACTTGCTCAGCATGGAGCCCGCGACCGGGCACCGTGTGAGGCCGAGGAGGCGACGGAACAGACGCTCAGCCGCTCTCCCTCCGCTCCGCGACACAGGTCCGGCACGGAGGGAATCGTTTCGGCATGCAGACCCCGGTCACCCGCACCGGAGGAGGAGAAATACGGCCGGATTCGCACAGGCGGGTGACCCGTCCGGCAGCCCGGGTCACCCCTGAGGTCGAACGGGGATGGAGCCGGGGCGTCGGCGGCAGACCGAGCCGGGTCGCCCGTTCGGCCGAGGCTGGTGACTCAGCGCTGGGCGTCACCGGGCGCGAGGAGTCTGGTCAGCCCCGAGTGGCGCTACTCGTGTAGGTCCCGGCCAGCTCGGGCGATTACGGCACGTGGTTCACGTCCGCGTGTCGTACGCATCGAACACGGCCTTGATCCCGTCCTCCCAGTTCCTGAAGACCCCCCGGAGCATCGTGAGCGACACCGGCGGCTCCGTGTCCCTGCCGTCCATCACATAAGGCTTGCAGAGCTCGCCCGACGTCCCCGTCCCGACCACCTGTCCCACCCTGGTGAACCCACAGTCGTTCGGGTTCGGATCGGTACACACGAAGACATAGACATCCCTGTCGTCCTCCTCGGGCGAGACGAGGAACAGGCCCCGCTTTGTCACCTCGTTCCGCACCCGACGATCGATCCCCGACACATCCAGGAACACCATTGCCCAGCTCCGTCCGGACTACCCCGGCCACCCCCGTGGTGACCGGTGCCAGTCTGTTTTGCAGGGAGGAACAGCGGCGACAAGACTGCTACAAGTTGACTTGAAAGGAACCTGGTTGGCGCGTCTTTCCCCGCAGATGGACATCGCGGCGGCCGATGAGCCGATCCACGGCCACCTTCGAGCGCCCAGGACGAGTGAGTCGAACCGTACTCGCGCTGACCCGCCGGGGCCGGTCTGCCTGTTCAGTCAGGCAGAGGGGCGTCGCCTGGTACCGCCGCCGCTGCCGTTCAGCGGGATCAGGGTCTCCAGGTGAGCGCCCTTGACCCAGGAGCCGAGCAGATCGCGGTGCAGGGCCACGATGTCCTGGCGCAGCGCCAGGCCGAGTGCGGCCTTCGTGAACGTGCGGCAGGTGGTGACGAACAAGGCGACGTCGGCGCCATGTTCGAGGCGGGCGGTGCCGACGAACTTCTGCATGTCCTGTGAGGACACGCTCCGGTGCGGCGCGTACTTCTTGCATTGGATGACCAGCTTGCGGCCGTCGGCCAGGTAGCCGACGACGTCCGCGCCCAGGTCGCCGCTCTTGCCGCTGACGACAACCTTCGTGCAGCCGTCCCGCCGGCACAACTCGGCGACGTACGTCTCGAACTCCTGCCACGACAGCGCGTCGACCTCGGTCATCGACAACTCGCGGGCTCGGGCCTCCTCCTGCGCCCGCCACGCGCGGTCCCGGCCGACCGCCGATCGGTGCGCCCGCCACAGCGCCCATCCGGCCGCGCCCACCACGACCGCGGCGACCATGGCCACCAGGACCGGCCACACCACCGACCAGTGCCCGGCCGCCCACACCACGGTGGCCAGTGCCACCACCGCGCCCCAGCTCTGCAACTGCCTGCGGGTCCGCTTCTTCAGGCGTCGCCGCCGTCGGCGTGTTGCCATCGCTCCCCCACTTCTACGGAGAGTGGCCCGCGGTGGGTGCCCGTGGGCTCCGTCCGTCCCGTGCGCGTGGCGGGGGTTCACCGGCTGGCCTGGGTGACGCCGCTCGCGAGCTGCCCCAGAATGTTCAAGATCCCATGGCCTGCCGGGGTGGGGGCGATCAGGACGCCCAGCACCAGGACGATGACGCCGGTCATCTTCTCGTCGAAGCGACTGCGGGCTTCCGTACGCCGCCGCAGTCGCCAGACGACGATGACCGCGAGCAGCACCGCCACGTCGATGGTCAGCAACCGTCCAGACCTCCCCACCGACCAGCCACCACCACACCGGCACGGCGGAACGCCGTCCAGTCTTCTTGTGTAGCGGCGTCTTGGTGATGTTGGAGACGGGTTGCTGACGAATGGCACAAAGCCATCGGACCTGGCCGGATCCCGCGCAGTGGATCAGTCGTGGACATGCACGGTGCTGCTGTCGGCGCGCTCCGCGGCTGGCTGATCATCTCGCTGACACGGCGACAGGCGGTCTGCCTGGCCCCCGATGGGTGGGCCGGATACCCAGGCGCGGCGGGGAGTCCGTCTTCGGCGGCCCCACCACCTGGCGTGCGGAGCAGGCTGTCGGGGTCACCGACACCCGCCCCTACGGTAAGCGTTGGCGGCTGGGCACAGGGCCAGGACCAGGGCCGCGAGACGGACGGAGTTGGCGGCCCTCAGCACCTCCTGGGAACCGTAGCCGTGTTGCACACCAGTTCCTGTGCCTGGGGCGTTGGCTGGGCGACAGGTCAGCCGGTCCCATCGACTTCCAGGTAGCACCAGCTGACGTATCCGGTGACCCCGGTGCGGCGGTTCGTTCCGTACTGCCACTGGTTGGTCGAGTTCGTCCCGCAGTTCACACTCGCGCCGGTGGTCTGGAAGCCCCCGGTGAAGCAGTCGTGATGGTTCCCATAGCCCCTGGTGGAGGAGCCCAGGTCCGGGGCTGACCGGATACGGATGCCCGTTCCGGTGAAGTCGGCGTCGTGCGGGCAGTAGATGGTGCCTGCCGAAGCCGGACGGGCGGACGCGGCGGGCCCAGGTGTCGCTGACACAGGCTCGGCCGCGGCAGTGACAGTGAAGCCGACGGCAAGGAACGCCGCCGTTGTGACGGCTGCCTTGTTCCACTGACGCATGAAATCCCCCTTGTAGGCGACCTGCTGGTGGTCCGAGAGGCACCTGATGCCCGCGCGTGCGAGCGCGCCGATGGTCGGTCGGCCCGGTGCCACCAACCGTTTCTACCCCTTTCGACGCCAGCGGAAAAACCCCCGGGCCCCGGAACGACTCCCCTGTCACATCGCTCCGAAGCGATCAAGTCCGAGAGCCATCCGCCCGGAGGCGGCAAACGCCGAGCTCAGAGGATGTTCCACCTGATGGACCGGTCTTCGCGGCGAAGCCCGCTCACCCTTTGTTCGACTCCCTCCCGACTACTGTGCAGTGCTGCTGCCCATGGCCGAAACGTCGCACGGCACGACTGCGCTGCCGTCACCTGAGTGCAGCGCGTTCCGGGCGGACCTCCCGCGGCAGCATTTCGCCGTGCGGGACGCCTGCCGGGTGCTCGCGCGCTGGGACCGCACGGTGCGCACCGGCAGCCGGGGCGCGCTCGGCACGCCGCTCGGGGAGCACCAGTTCGTCGTGCGCGACGGCGAGCGCGTCCCGGTGCCGGGCGGCACCGAGGCGCTGGGCGTGTGGAACAAGGCCGAGTCGGCGTGGTACCCGGCGCACGGCGGCCACGCGGCTGTGCTCGGCGCATAAGTGGGTGACGTCCGCGTGCGGGGCGGGGGCCGCCTGGCCGCCGTTGTCGGGTGGCTCTGGAGATTTCAGTAGCGCAGTATTCATTTCAGTAGAGACTTCAGTGGCGCATCAAAGGCTTCAGTGCGATTACTGTGTGTAGCCGGTCTCGCTGTCGGGCCTTTGGTCTTGTTGGGCGCGGCAACGGACGGAGCGGCGCGGGTCGGTCGCCAGGGCTTGTACGAGGTCTGCCTTGCATGCGTGAGACGCCATGTATTGGCGCACCAGCCTGTGCCGGTCCGTGATGAGGGACTGGCCGGTGACCGGGTCGGCGTCCTTGCTGGCGCACCACAGGGCCGCTGCGAGGAGGCGGATGAGGTGATCTGGATGAATGGCCAGCAGCATCGGATCCAGATTCACATCCGATGGGGATAGCTGGAACAACGCGCGCACCAGAGTGGCCCGGTCCGCGTCGGGATCGGACAGGAGGAGGTGAAGGGCACGTGCGGTTACATCGGCTGCCTGCGGGCTGGTGTCTGCCAGGCATGCCGCAGCCAGAAGGCCATCATGACGCAGCGTGGCCGGGCCGAACCCAAAGCTGATGCGGTCGAAGGACGTGTGGGGGAGGTCGTCGTCGGCGCTGCCGTCATGGTCGCCTTGAGCGAATTCCATCGCGGTCGTGAAGTGCCGTGCCCGCGTGCCGTGGTCCAAGTGTGGTGCAAGGGTGGCTATGGCGTGCAGGGCGTCGCGGCGCTGGAAGGCGGCGTCCTCACGGTTGAGGGCGTGAGCGATGAGGCTGTCGGCCAAAGCCTGCCGGTCCGGCATGTCCACGGCGGCAGCCAGCAGCGCGAGTGTGCCGGGGCTTGTGCGCGGGTGCTCTGTGGTCTCTTCTCCCGGCAGCGGAAGCGGCAGTTGGCTTCGGGCCGCAGGCGCGGCGTCAGCGGTGTGCGTGCCGGTAAGGACGAGTGCCAGGGCCGCGTAGATGTTGCTGTCCCGGGCTGGTTGCACGCACTGCTCGGCGACGATGTCCGGGCACAGGGCCAGGGCATCGACACCCTGGTTGAGGATCGACGCCGCGAGGTGCTCGGCACACAACAGTGCCCGGCACATTGAGCGGACGGCCGCCTGGCGCACGGTCGGGTGGGTGTGCGCAATGGCGATCAGGGCCTGCATGTGTTCACGGTCGGTCCGGCGATGGGTACCAGGAGCACGGTCCAGGCGCGAGTCGCTCAGGGAGAGGAACTGCTGGGCCTGCTCGGCCGTGGAGGCCCGCAGAAAGGCGGCCGCCGCGGCGAAGGCCGCATGGACGGCACTTGCCGTACGTGGCGGGGCGGGGAGGTCGAGGCCGATTTCCTTCAGGGCTGCGTCCAGCCATTTCCTGGCCTGGTCGTCGGGCACGAGATCGGCTGCTGCCGCCGCCGCGCGCAGGGCACTGACGCGGTACCAGTTGGGCATGCTGACGAGGTCGGGGTCGGGCGCGAACGACAGAGACTCCTCCGGCAGGAGCTCCGCCACATCGGCCAGCTCGTCCACATCGCCGGCGGCCAAGTGGTGGCGCAGAGCCTGTTCGGGCTGCTGTGCCTTCTGGTGCAGCAGCCCGAGGAGGTGTTCGGCCTCGTGTTCCCCGGACCAGTCGGCGGTGACGGCAGAGCGCGACCGGTAGGCGATGAGAGCTTGAGAGGCATCGGCAAGCCGCTTTTTGTGCATGCGGGACAGCGCCCGCTCCCTGAAGCGCACACCGGTGGGCAGGACGCTGCCGCCGTCACCGGCAGCACGCAGGGTCAGGATGCGGCGATAGCCCTCATTCATGCTCAGGGGCTGGGTCAGGCCGAAGCGGACACGGATGAGGCTCTGCGTCTGCAACCAGTTCACCGCGTCGTCGATGGCACCCGCCTCGGTGGCAAGGGCAATGGCGTCGTCGTAGCGGGCGAGAGCCGCAGGGGCCTTCTGACGCAAGACCAGACTCCGTCCGAGCCGGGCCATGAGTAGCGCGGCGAGCTGCGGCTTCCAACTGGATCGGATGGTGTGCTGCAGGTCTTCCCAGCCTTCATCGACACCCGCGTCGGCCAGGCAGGCGCGCAGGCGGGCGTGTTCCTGGGATCCGGAAGACGTCGAGCGGCAGGCGGCTTCGAACCGTTCAGCGCGATCGGTGATCAGCTCGAGCCGGTTCTCGGCCACCGCGCATTCAGCGAACATCATGAAGGCCGAAGCGAGTCCCGCATCCCCGTCCTGGAGGGCGTCGACCGCGTCGGCGACGTCATCGAGGGTGACGTCGTGATCGTGCTCGTACGCCGCGAGTGCGCCCAGGGCCTGTAGCCCACGAGCGAACGTCTCGGGTACGTCCGTGTCTTGTATCTCCAGGCGGCGGGCCACGGACAGGGCTAGGCCAGGTTCTCCGCTCTCCAGCTCACCAGCCATAATCGTCAGATCTACGGCTACGGCCGCGGCGGTGTCCTTGGCCTCGTGGAGGGCTTCGGACTGGGAACGGCGAACCTGCAGGGCGTGGGCAGCGAAGCCGGCTTTCTCCAGAGCCTTGGCCACGCGCTGAAACTCTGCTGCCGCTCGCGCGGGCTGTTCTGGGCGCAGTGCGCGGGCTGCTTCCAGATCGTTGTGCAAGTCGAGGTGCTGGACTGGTCCCCGGACCATCGCGTCGGAGGCGACGGCCGCCGTCTTTGCCTCAGCACTCGGCTGTTGGAGCTTGGGGCAGACCAGGCGGGCGGTCTCTGGGCCGAAGAAGCGGGTGACGATGAGCGGGTGCTCCTGGAGCTTGTCGGACAGCTCCTGCTTTCCCCACAGGCGAATCGTGAGGTCCGGGTTGGCCTCTCGTAGCGTGTGAAGCTCGTCTTTGATCGTTGTGTCGCTGACGTCGGCCGTTGTCATCACGACTAGGTACGACGATCCAAAGGGCCTTTTGCCGTCCAAGAACGTCTGGACCGCCTTCGTCAGCTTGGCAGCCGAGTAGGTCTTGTAGTGCTTGGCCTGGTAGACCCGGGGCTTTTCGCTGTCGAAGAAGCCGACGACGTCGATTCCGTGCTGTTTCTGTCCGCGCCGTCCGTAGACGTGGGCCTCGTAGGCCCCCTCTACCTCTCGGGTGATCGCGGCCACGAGATGCTCGAACGACTCCCACGTTAGGTACTCCGTCGGCAGTGCAAGAGGGGCTGTTGCCGGGAGAGTTCTGGCGATCTTGGGCGGCGGGCCGGACAGCTCATGGCTGCCATAAATCAGCTCCCAGCCGGGCTCACCGACCCAAACGTCGTGCTCGATATCGGCCACCTTGGATCTCCTCCGGCTCGACGCTGCTCCCGGCCCGGGACCTCATTGTGCAGCCCGTCACACGGCACGACGGCGCGCTTAGGGGATTTCACCCTGCAGCACGCCCACACCACGCGGCATAGCAGCGATGAGCTGACACCTCAGTTCCGGCAAGCTGGGCAGGTCAAGGCAGCCTGGTCGACGCCAAGTCGTCGCCTGCCGCCGACGCAGGGCACAGCGCGCCGGTCAGCTGCCCTACGGACGGTGTCGGGGCCCGTGAAGCCTTCTGGCCCCAGGCTGCGAACGGGTCCGGACCTGGCTAGCCGGGACGGGCGGCGGGCGCACGGCGCACCCTGCCACG
This sequence comes from Streptomyces sp. PsTaAH-124, assembly GCF_000373685.1. Taxonomy (NCBI): domain Bacteria; kingdom Bacillati; phylum Actinomycetota; class Actinomycetes; order Kitasatosporales; family Streptomycetaceae; genus Streptomyces; species Streptomyces sp. PsTaAH-124. The sequence continues at coordinate 50,617 of NZ_KB892184.1, forward strand.
CGCACCCTTTTTCGCCATGGACCCTCGCCCGTCAGCCATTTCCCAAGGCACGCACACGGCGGACCGGACGCGTCGTTTGGTGGGTGGGGCCAGGGGTATGAATCGCGTCTGCTCAGGACGGACGCGGTCGTGCTGTCACCTGGAGCAATGGGGGGATAACGGGGTGTCTAATTCGTACAGTGCTGGGTCCGCGGGCGCAGAGCCGCCGCTGCTGCTGACCGTGCTGGCTCCTTCGTTGCGCATGGCGCCGATGCCCTCACCCAAGCAGATGGTGTCCTTCTACGATCCCGACCAGTTCGAGGAGTTCGTCAAGGAGTGGGTTCCGGCGCTGGACTCCAGGTACGTCCTGGTCGAACGCCACGGCGGCTCGGGCGACCACGGGGTTGACGTGGCTGGCTACCTGTCGCAGCAGAGGCTGGAGGGGCCGTGGCACAACTACCAGTGCAAGCGGTATGCCGCTGCCTTGTCCTGAGGCACGGCGGCCGGGGAGATGCGCAAGATGTTCGTGGCCGCGGCAGCCGGTGAGTTCACCGTCCCCACCCGGTACGTCTTCGTCGCCCCGAGGATCTCGCGCAGCCTGCCCCGGCAATTCGCAAAGCCCACCGAGTGCCGGACGAAGTTCCTGCAGGAGCTGTCCACCACCCGGGACAAGCTCGTGACCGAGCTCGGCGATGAACAGCGGCAAGCCGTCGAGAAGTTGGCGGCAGACACTGATTTCTCCCTGTTCGAGTGCGTGGACCTGGACGAGATGCTCGAGCTGCACAAGACGACCTCGCACTACGTGGACCGCTTCCCCTACGCGCCCTTCGAAGGAGGGCCCCAGCAGCTCCTTCCGCCGTCACAGCACCATGAGGACGAAGCCCGCTACGTTCAGCGCCTCGTGGACGTGTACCGCGAGCGTTTCCCGGGTGCGATCGGCGGCCTGGAGGACGTGCCCGCTATCGAGGAGGCGGATGAGCACCTTAAGCGGCAGCGCGAGGCCTTCTACGCCGCCGAGGCGGTGCGCGTGTTCGCTCGCGATGCCACGCAGCCGGCGTACTTCGAACAGGTGAAGAAGGACGTTTACGACATCGTCGTGGAGGTCGCAGCCCGCTCCTATCCGGACGGCTGGGAGCGGCACGGTGCGGTCATGGGCGTGGCTGGCACCGTCCAGCTGACCCCGACCGTCCTCACCCCCTTCGTCGAAACAAAGGCCCGCAAAGGGGTATGTCATCACCTGGCGAACGAGGACCGTCTGACATGGTGCCGGGAAGGAGAGAAGTGAACCCGCTCAACAGCCCCCTCGAAGTCGGTGTCCGCGCGCTCGTCCTTCTGGCCGAGAGCCATCCCGAGCCCATGGACGTGGCGCGACTGGTCGCCCTGGACCACGTGGTGCTCCACAGCGGCGAATTCGACGGACCGCCCAGCCTTCATCCCACCCTGCCGGCGCGTGGGGGCGAGCTCGGGATGAAACGGGCTGTCCTGGAAGAGGCGCTGCTCGTGCTGATCCGTGCCGGCCTGGCCGGCATCGTCGACGACAGTGGAGGTCTCATGTACCGGGCCACCGACCGAGGGCCGGTCTTCGTCGACGTGCTGGAGGCCTCCTACGTCGAGTCCCTGCGGGAGCGCGCCGAGTGGGCGGTGCACCGCTTCGCGGCGCGGTCGGACGCCCGGGCCGTGACACAGGAGATCATCGAACGGGCCTCTGCTGAACTCGCCCGCAGCGGAGCCTGCCATGAGTGAACTGCGTCTGGTCCACCTCACCTATGCGGGCATGAACAAGCCCACCGCGAGCGTAGAATTCGGCCCGGACCTCACCGTGATCTACGGGGCGTCCGACACCGGCAAGTCGTTCATCGCTGAATCCATCGACTACATGCTCGGCGGCAGCCAGGCCCCCGAGGTGCCGGAAGCCGACGGCTACAGCCAGATCCTCCTGGGACTGCAGCTTCCGGGCGGCTCCCCGCTGACCTTGCTCAGGGCTCCTCACGGCGGCACCATCCACCTCTACCGCAGCGATCACCGCTCGATGGTGACAGCTCCTGCCGACACCCAGGTCACAGCCGCTCACACCGCACGCAGCAAGAACAGCCTGTCGCTGTTCCTCCTGAACGAACTCGCGCTGGCCGACCTGCGGATCCGTAAGAACGAAGCCGGCGCCAGCCGCACCCTGACCCTGCGCGATCTCATCCACCTCGCCGTCATCCCCGAAACACGGATGGTCGCCCCGCTGTCCCCGGTCCTGTCCTCGGCCGCGGCCAGCGGCAAGACCGCAGCAGCGTCGGTCATGCGGCTGCTGCTGACCGGTGAGAGCGATCCGGATGTGGACACCGGCCTTAACGCGGGACAGCGCCGGGTCAATAAAGGCAAGATCACTCTGCTCGACCAGATCATCCTCGATTTGCAGAGCAAGCTGACCACGAACGAGAACGTCAGGGATCTGCGGGACCGCCAGGTGCGTCTGCAGGCATCCATCGACGAGCACTCCACGACCTTAAGAGTGATCACCGACCGGCACCTGACGGCCGTCACCACCCGAATGAAGGCAGCCGAAGAACTGGCCACGGTGGAATCCCGCCTCGCGGAGACCGGCGATCTGGTGACTCGGTTCCGCCTGCTGGAGGACCAGTACCGCTCCGACCTGGACCGCCTTGAGATGGTGGCCGAGGCCGGCAGCCTGTTGGGCTACTTCCGGGTGGGAACCTGCGTGTTCTGCGGCGCCGAGCCCGAGCACCAGCACCCCGGGCACAGCGAGCACGAGACGACGCAGCTTCACCTCGCCGTCCAGAACGAGACCGTCAAGACCACCAGCCTGCTCGCCGACCTGCTGCCCACGATCGAGGATCTGCTCGGCCAGTTCGAGACGCTCACTCAGCGCCGGGTATCCCTGCTGCACGACACCGCCCGCATGGACCAGGAGATCTCCGCCACTCAGGAGCAGCTCGCCCCCATGCGCGCCCGCATGGAAGAGCATCTGCACGCCCGCTCCGAGATCGAGCGAAACCTCGAACTCCACGAGCGGATCGACGAACTGGAACAGCGACGCTCACATCTGGACGGAGAAACGATAGGAGGGGCCCCGCGGCCGGCGGACTACGTCCCCAACCGGATCCTGACGGCGTTCGACCAGGCACTGCGCCGCACTCTGGAAGCCTGGAAGGTCCCCTCGGTGGACTTCGCCGAGTACGACCAGTACGCCATGGATATCCGAGCCGGCGGCCGCGCTCGGTCCAGCCGAGGCAAGGGGGTGCGCTCCGTCCTGCACTCCGCATTCACCACCGCGCTGGCCCAGTTCTGTCTGGACAACGGCAGACCGCACCCGGGCTTCATCGTTCTCGACTCACCGGTGGTCACCTATCGGGACCCCATCCTGGACGACGAACCGGTCGGCGAGGACGTGGACCTCACCTCGCACGTCGTCGACCACTTCTATGCAGACATGCTCGACTTTCCCGGCCAGGTCGTCATCATCGAGAACGGTGACCCGCCTCTAAATGTCCTGTCCGAAGCTCGCGTCTACCGCTTCACCGGAACAGGGCCAGGCAGACATGGCTTCTTCCCCGCAAACCTCCAGGAGACAGAGGCTGACACGCTCTCGCTCTGAACAGACCGCCGCGCGAGTCCCCCTCACCCTGATCGTCACCTCCGAAGCCCCGGCCGACGACGAGACGTGATCGTCTGGGCGGAAGAGGCCTCGCCGCCGCAATCTCTCGCACCCGCCAGGGGGTAGAGAACAGTGTCAGCCACGGATGTGACCGTCTGGATGGGTGCCGTGGAGCCGGGCCAACGCGTCTGGGGCTAGCGCTCGTTCGATGAGCTCGTGCAGCTGAGGGCTGACTTCGCCCAGGTACGACGGCACACGCTCGCCGAAGTCCCGAAGGCGTGCCTGGCTGACCACGGAGAAGACCTCCTGCACGGTAGCGGCCACATCCTGGCTTTCCAGGACCGTGCCGATCACATGGAGCTTGGCCGCCTGGGTCACCGGATCACGCTGCCCCTCCCAGACGATTCCGAACCTTGGGTCGGATGTCGTGCGACGCATCGGTGAGAGGAATCCCGATCCGGACGGCTGCCAGGTGATCACGGGGTCGGTCTCACCCCATTCCCGGGGCGGAATGTCCTCCTCGGCGGTGGTGAAGCGTTCCTGAAGGGCCGGGTCCGGGCAGGTGAAGTCCCGGACCCGCAGAGCGTTTGGGTCTTCGAGAAGCGTCCGCAGGGCCCGCAGGTCGGTGTACCACTGCTCGTCCTCGTCAGTGGGTGAGCCGGGGGCGATGAGCCGTGTCAGCCGCTGATGGGTGCGCTGCACCACGGGGTCGGTGACCGGCGGCGTATCCATCTCCCACAGGGGCCGGCCGCAGCGCTTGCGCTTGGAACGGCGCTTGGCGTTCGACGGGATCCTGGACGGTTCATCGTCGCGGTCGAGGAACCCCGGGCACCGTCCCGGCGCGTCCGAGCGCAGGATCGACGGAGAGAACGGAGAGCCGCAGCCGGGGCAGTGGGACGCCATATAGCGACCGTGGTCGGGACACATCACTGCCCACGACTGATACCACCGCAACGGCCATCGGGCGGGGGGTTCGAGGCAGGGTGGGCAGAAGGACCAGGTTTCTTCCGGAGCCCAGTCGTACTCGGGGTGACGCCTGAGCCGGCCTTCGCTCTCCTTGACGAAGCCGAACAGCGTCATGTCGCGCAGGGCCTCCGGGCTCAGTCCCGTTCCGGCGTGCAGCGACGTGGCGGCGGTAACCGTCAGTTCAGCGGTGTGGCGTGCGAGACGAAACGCGTGGGCGGTCTTCGGTTTCAGACCGAGCCGGTTCATGATCTGCGTGCGATCCACCTCGTAGGAGAAAGCGAGGTGATCGACCCAGCTGAACAGGGATTCGCCGGACAATGGCACTGGCACGGCGGGCAGACGCCGCTGCGGTGGCCCGGCCGGAGCGGGCCCGGCTTCGTCGGATTGTCGGCTCCGGGGAAGAGCCGCTGTAGCTCCGGAAGCCGGGGGCGGCTTCGGCGTATCGTCGCCGTCGTGTTGCGGGTTCACTCGGACCTCTGGGGATAGGGCAGCACCTTGGACCCTGCCGCGGGGTGCACACGGTAGGGCGAGTGGGTGTTGATGTAGGCGGGCCCCTGATAGGGAAGTTCCGCGAGGCCCGTTCGCAGGGCCTCGCGCATGTGCTCGGTGTCGTGATGGAACGGGCCGAACACCAAGGCGGTCCCGTGGAGGGCGGGATTGCGCCAATATAGGCGCTTCCACGGGTGCGCGGGGCCCGGCTGGTGGAGGTTCAGCCAGAGCACCGACCGCTCCGGACGGTAGCGCGTCGCCGAGAGCCTCTGGGCCACATGGGCGGCAGCCGCCATCCACAGCGGGTCGCTCCACAGCGGGGACAGCTCGGGCTGGTTCCGGAGCCGGGGATCGCCGTCCAGGGGGAGCACGGGACGGAGCTCCGGCTGAGCCCTTCGTAGCATCTCGGGGGTCAGACACTGGGCGGCGAGGGCGGTCAGCGAGGCGAACTCCTCCTCCCGCGCCGACTCGTCCGCCGCTCCGTACAGCCAGCGCATCAGCCGTTCCTGCCCCTCGAAGGCGCGGGCATCGGTGACCGGGACCGTGGCGGCCTCGTCCAGACGCCCGCGGCACACGGCGTTCGGCTCTTTCTGCAGCGGGAGGTCGGCCCGGAGCAAGGCAGCGACATCGGACGCGGGCTGCATCAGGCGGCACTCACGGCTGTCCCGCCCCCAGCACAAGCCGCTCTGCGTTCTCCCGCACCGGGGGCAGCGGTTGCACAGGTAGATCACGTGGTCCAGGCAGACGAAGCTCCAGGGCAGCTTCCACTCCAGCCGCCAGCGGCCGTCCCGTGCCAGGCACCGGGGGCAGAAGTTCGAATGGCGGCGCAGCGCCCATGCCCCGGCGGCCCAGGCCGTCAGCGCCCCCGGATGCCCGTACGGCGGGCGTGGGAGGTTGGGCAGCGCGGTGGCGGTGAACCGCGACAGCAGCATCCCGCCGATGGTCTGTTCGGAGAAGCCGGTCGCTGCGCCGAGTGCCGCGATGGAGGGCGGGGACAAGGCCAGCCCCACCGTGGTCGGGCGCATCTCCCCCCGGACGTTGAGTCCGAGGGCGGGGATGTCCGGGCCGCGTACCTCGTAGGCGAGACAGAGCCGGTTGATCCAGCTCGGCAGTGACTCCCGCCAGCCCGGAACGGGTACCGCAGGAAGCCGTCGGGGATCCCCGGGCCGCAGCCGGGGCGGGTCAGGAACCTGGGCTGGCATGGCGAGTGTGCCTAGCCTCGCGCTTTCACGAGGTGGGGTGTCCGATGTTTGATCAAATAAGCGGAGAGTGCTCCTGACCTGCAACGATGGGACTTGTCTAGGGTCCTGTTGGCTGCATGGGAAGAAGCACTCTCCAGGTGAAGAAGCGTATCCGGTCGTACCCGCGTGTCCGCATCGAGGGCGGCGGCCGGGCGGTGGTCTCGCAGGCCGGGGGCGTGCTGCTGGTCGAGACCGTGCGCAAGGCCGGTTTGGACACCGCGATATCGGCGGCGCTGACGCCGTGGCGGAAGCCGCGGGCGGTGCACGATCCGGGCAAGATCCTGCTGGACGTGGCCCTGGCGGTCGCGCTGGGCGGGGACTGCCTGGCGGATGTCGCCCTGCTGCGGGCGGAGCCGGCCGTGTTCGGGCCGGTCGCCTCGGATCCGACGGTCTGCCGCCTCATCGACACCCTCGCCTCTTACGGCGGCCGAGCTCTGCAGGCCATCCGTTCCGCGCGAGCTGAAGTCCGCCGAAAGGTCTGGCAGTTGGCCGGCCGGGAAGCGCCCGATGCCGACGGGACGGTGACCGTCGATCTCGACGGGGTGCTGGTGATCGCGCACTCCGACAAGGAGGACGCGGCCCCGACCTGGAAGCGGACCTACGGCCACCACCCGCTGATGGGGTTTGTCGATCACGGGTCGGGTGGCACCGGAGAGCCGGTGGCAGCCCTGCTCAGGCCTGGGAACGCGGGCTCGAACACCGCGGCCGACCACATCACCGCCGCCCAACTGGCCCTGGCCCAGCTGCCGAAGGAATACCGGCGCGGACGTCAGACCCTGATCCGCTGCGACTCCGCGGGCGGCACCCACGACTTCGTCGCCTGGCTCGCCCGGCGAGGGGGGTGGTTGTCCTACTCGGTCGGCATGGTGATCACCGACGCGATCCACCAGCATGTGCTGCAGGTCCCGGCGTCGGCCTGGACGCCGGCCGCCGAGGCGGACGGCGAGATCCGCGACGGCGCCTGGGTCGCCGAACTCACCGGCGACGTCCTGGACGGCTGGCCCAAGGGCATGCGGCTGATCGTCCGCAAGGAGCGACCGCACCCCGGGGCCCAGTTGCGGCTCACGGATGCGGACGGCATGCGGCTGACCTGTTTCGCCACCAACACCGTCGCCCGGCCGATCGCCGAACTCGAGCTCCGTCATCGGCTGCGAGCGAGGGCCGAGGACCGCATCCGGGCCGCCCGGGCCACCGGTCTGCGGAATCTTCCTTTGCACCACACCGCCCAGAACAAGGTCTGGCTGGAGATCGTGCAGATTGCTCTCGACCTGCTGGCCTGGATGCCCATGCTCGCCCTGACCGGCCGGGCAAGGCTCTGGGAACCCCGCCGTCTTCGGCTCCGCCTCTTCTCCGCAGCCGCCCAGCTCGTCACGACCGGCCGGCGTCGCATCCTCCGCCTCGCCCGCCACTGGCCATGGATCGACGAGATCACCGCAGCTCTCGCACGACTCTCTCTCCTGCCGAAGCCAGGCTGACCAGCGACTCTCCGCCCCTACGAGGAGCACCACCCCTACCGGAGCAGTGGAACCCGGCGCCCACCCGACGCGGTACTCGGGCTGTCGGCCTGCCCGGCATCAGCCACCGAAAGCGAAACGGTCCGCCGACTCCGTCGGCGAACCGTCAAGAAAGATCGAGGCTAG
>NZ_KB892185.1:0-54211 GCF_000373685.1 Streptomyces sp. PsTaAH-124
GTTCACCAGGGCGTGCAGTCGTGCGTATTCCGTGGAGTCCAGCGGTCGGCTCACGGCGTCGAGGTCGTTCAGGACCACGCGGTACACGTGTGTCATGTGCGCGTGGTGGCCCGGTTCGATGGCGTCGTAGTGGAGGCCCGGATCGAGGAGTGGCTGGATCCGGTTCTGCTGCGTGATCCAGTCGCTGANCTCAGGGTTGAGGTAGTACCGCCACCATTGCTGTTCGGGAACTCCCGTGCTGTCCAGTGTCTCGGGAGGCAACACGTCCACCGCGTCGTCGGACACCTGCTCGACNTCGACCGGCGCGGGTGTGTCGTCGGTGTCCTGGACGGTGTCCTGGACGCGTTCCTGTGCCGAGCCGTTATCCGGTCCGGTCTCCGCACCGGGCCGCGCGGCCGTATGCCCCGAGCCGGACAGAACTTCGCCGCCCTGGTCGAGGGCCGGGCTCTCAGCCGCATGTGCCGCGGCCACCGGCTCGGCGTCTGCCCACAGGGAGAGGACATGACTCTGGGCCAAAGCCCGTGCGTTCGCCGGGTCGTTCCGGTGATAGGCCAGGATGTGCGCGACACCGATCAGCGTCGCATAGGCTTCCGGCTGTTCCGCGGACAGATTCTCGGTCAGGCGGATCGGGGTGACGCCCTCGACGATGTTCGTGGCATTGCTGATGACTTGCTGGTACGTCTCGTTGTCCAGCTTCGCCCGCAACTCCGCGTGAAGGGCATCGGCCGCGTGCCTCGGCAGGAATGTGGGGCTTTCGGACGGCGCACTGATGTCCTCGGCACCTGCTGGTCCCTCGTCGGCCGGTCGCAGGGGCTGTGACCCGTCGCCCGGCTGAGGCCGGTGGCTCTCGGCGGAGCCGGTTGTGGTGAGTTCCTGGAACGCTCGGTCTGCTTCGCCGGTGCCGGGTTGTTCGGGGGCGTTCGTGTGCGAGGGAAGGAGCAGGGTCTTGCCCTGGGGGGTGAGCTGGATGTTCTTGCCGCCTCGCTGGGCGAGGCCGAGGGCTTCCAGCTTCTTTCCGGCGGTGTCGCCACGCCGCTGGGCGACCCCTGCGTCCTTCACCGCGATCGGGCCGCCGTTCTGTTCGACGAGTTTGGAGATGATCGCGAGCATGTCGGGAGTCGCGGTCTGGCCCTGGCCCAGGAACTCGGAGAGGGCTGCGCTCCAGGCGGGTGTTCCTTCGGCGGGGGCTGCGTCAGCCGGGCGGGAAGGAACGTGAGCTGTCGGCTCGGGCCGGGACGGCTCGGGTTCGCTGGGGCGTGGACGGGGCTGCTTCGCGGTGTCGGCCGACGGAGTTCCACCGGTAGGGGTGTCTGCCGCGGCCGGTCCCTCGCGCGGTGGCACGGTGGCCGTCTCGGCTGCGCTGTTGTTGCTGACGTTGCTGTTGTGTGTTTGTGCCGGTGCGGGATTTCTCTGGAGGTCTTCGATCTCCTGGAGGAGAAGTTTCCGTTTCTCGAGGAGTTCGCTGATCAGGGCGAGGCGCCCGGTGCCCGGGTTCGTGTGCTCGGTCTTCGCGGTCTCTTCGTGCCACTTCTCGGTCAGTTCGAGCGCACGCTGGATTTCTGTCTTTGCGATCTTCAGTTTTCCGGCTATGTGTTTCGCGCTGTTGGTCTCCATGTTGTGCTGGGCCGAGCGGAGAGCGTCTTCCGCGGCGTCGAAGGCTTTTCCTGAAGCGCGTCCGTAGGGGTCGACCGTTCCGTCGCTCATATAGCGTCCGTCGCCGTCCTCGTGATGCACCAGGAGTGGTTTCGGTGCGCCTCCGGGAAGCTTCTCGGCTGCTGCGGGAGTGATGGGAAGGCCGGCGCCGAACTTGGCCTCGGGACGGACCAGGCTCCTGACGACGGCACCCAGCGCGGCGTCGTCCAGCGACTGGACGTACTGGCGGAACTCGGGACCGGCGAGCATCACCTCACGTGTCACCGACAGCGCGATTCCCTCTGTCACCTGGGTGCCGAAGAACACCTCCTGCTCGAAGGTGACGGTGTGCCGACGGCCGTTGTTCTCGGGATACGTGTATGTCCACCGGGCCCGCTTGCCGGATTCGGTGAATCCCGCGTCGTACTCGGCGGTGCGGAATGTCCGGCCGTCCCGCTCCAGCGTCTGCATGGCCGGCCGGTCCAGGGGATGCAGCTGGTCGTGGAGGGACACCCACCCGTGGTGCTCCGCGATCACGTCCGCGTCGAACACCAGGGTCGTCGGACCGTATCGGGTCTCCATCGGCGCGTCACCGACGTCCACCCGGAAGAACAGGAAGTCCTCGTTCCCCAGATTCGTCGTGTTCTGTTTCGAGCTCTTGCCCGATACCAGGAATCCCGCATCACGGCGGTTCAGGTCACTGCTCGATGACATGATCCCGCTGTTCGCTATCGCATGGTAGGCAGGCGTGGCGTGCTTGATCCGGTAGTCCAGGCCATGCAGCCTGCGCACGAGATCCCGGGCGGAGAACTGCTCGCTCTCCGGGATCTCGGCCTCGAGTTCACCGATCTCCCGGTGCAGCCGGGCCACATTGTTCCGCGAGAGCGTCCGTACGAAATTCTCCTGCTGCCTGGGAGTCAGTTCGTCGAATTTGTCGAAGATTCCCTTCCAGGACTCCTTGTCGCCGGGCAGAACCGCTTTCCACTGCGTGCCCGTCGGAACCTCGGCATATGCCTGCTGGGTACGGAAATTCCGGAAACGCCGGGTGAGGACGTTCTGGAGACTCTGTGCGGCCTTCCCCGTGCTGAGGACATTGCCGACCCGAACGACCGCACCGTCCGGCACGTCCCTGACCGCGATCTGCACCCGCTCGGCCAGCTTCCCCGCCGCGGCGGCCAGTGGCTGATGGGCATCGCGCAGTGCGAACAGGCCCCCCATGACAGCGGCGTCCTTGACGAAGCCGCTCAGCATCGTGTCCAGCCGGGCTGCCGACGCACCGAGCCGGTCCGCGAGAGCCCTGATCTCCGGCGTCGCGGCAAGGGTCACGTCGCTGTCGTGCCGTGTCCCGGAACTGAGCAGTTCCTCCAGTTCCTGGGCCTGCCGCAGCACGGTATCGGCGTGCTGCCCCACCTCGACGCCGGTCCACATCACCTGCCCCGGCAGGCCGTCACCCGTCTCTTCACCGCGTGCCTGCCCGCTCAAGTGTTCCGCATACGCCCGCAGGGTCACGGCGTGTTCGACATAGCCCGCCGCGGCGAACAGGTCGATCAGACGATGTGTCTCCGGCTGAGAGAACAACCTCGCTTCCGTCCCGAGGGCCATGGCAGCTGTGAGCCTGTCACCGGCCTCGTCCCGGTTCGCCCGAGCCTTGGCCAGGGCTCCCCGCGCCTTGGCCATCTTCTGCTCGGTCTCCTTGAGCTTCAGCTGCAACTTGTTCGCGACCACCGCCTTCTTCGACCTGCGGCCACCGGCCGGCTCGGCCTCGGCCTGTGCCTGTGCCTGTGCCTGTGCCTCGGCCTGTGCCTGTGCCTCGGCCTGTGCCTGTGCCTCGGCCTGTGCCTCGGCCTGTGCCTCGGCCTGTGCCTCGGCCTGTGGCTCGGCGAGCTTCCGCCGCGCAGTCGCCAGTGAGACTTTGAGCTGGTCGACCGCCGACTGAGGTTCGGTCACACTCTTCACAGCCGCACGATGCTTCTCCAGCAGCACCTCCAACTCGGGCTTCACCGGACCGTCCCCACCCGGCAGTCCAGCACTGGAATCCCGGGAAACACCTCCCGCACCCGGTACGACGGACTTCCCCTCGGCCCCGTCTCCGCCGCGGATCGCTTCCGTCGTTCCCCCCTGGTCCTGGCCGGGGCTGGACAGGTGGACCGCGGAAGAACCGGGCTCGGACTCGAAATGGGATACGGCGTCGGGCCGGTCCTCGGTGTCTGAGGTGTCCGACTCTGTGCCGTCGTGGTCGGTGTGGCCCGCGCCGACGGTGGGCAGGCGCGAGGTGCTTGCCTCAGCGACCGCCTCGTGGTTCTGGTCCTCGCGAGCCGCGCCGCCCCGCATCCGCAGGGGATGCCCGGTCCTGTCGACCGCGGCCATGTGCGCGGCCTGCTCCCGGGTTGTCATGCGCCGCCACTCGGCGGCGTCGAAGTGCTCGGCCGTCTCCTCCAAGAGCCTGTCGAACGCGGTGTCGGACACGTCGCCGTGCCGGATCCTGAGTTCCCTCGCGTATTCCATCTTCAGGTTCACGCGAGGATCCAGGCGGCCGGCCCCCGGCATCGTCCCGTGGTCCGGCACCTGCTTCGGGTCTCGTCCCGGCCCCGGCCCGGCCGACGGGTTCGCCGGCTGGGCACGACTGTCGGGCGGACTCGCCAGGACGTCGGAGTGCTCGTGCACGGCGGGCTCATGCACGGCGGGCTCGTGCACGGCGGGCTCGTGCACGGCGGGCTCGTGCACGGCGGGCTCGTGCACGGCGGGCTCGTGCACGGCGGGCTCGTGCACGAGCGTCGCGTCTCCGTGGGCCGCCGGAGTCGCGCTGTCCGGGCGCTCGGGGCCGGTACGGGGTACGGGCGCAGGGATCTCCCGCTGTGGCACCGCCTGTTCGGCCCGGTGTCCCTCGTCCGCGGTCGGCCGGATCTCGTCGCTCTGCGGCCTCGGCGGTCCGTCCTGCCCGGAGCCTTCCGACACCGTCGACAGGTGTTCCGGCCGTCCGGAGCCGGCCCCGGTGGGCAGGTCGGAGGCGCCGTCGCCGGACGGCACGGTCGCCGGGCGGTCCGCGGTCTCCGGTGTCTGCTGCCCCGCCTCCGCCCGCGATACGCCGACCGACGCCTGCGAGCCGCTCGTCACGTCGTCGCCCGTCCCGCTGACGGTGCCGAGGCGGGTGGGAGCCGCCGGCGGCGTCTGCCGTACCGGCCGCTGTGTGTCGTCGGGGCGTTCGGCCGGCCCACCGGATCCCCGGGTACCGCCCGCACCCGTCGTCGGTGGGGTGACGCCGGACGACGCGGGGGAGCCGGTGTTCGTCGCGGTGCGCGGGGGCGGGCCTTGTGCGGCGGAGCCGACCGCCGCGTCGGCGCCGGTCTGCGGCGCGATCTTGTCGAAGCCCTCGGCGGCGCCGACGGTGGGAATACCGAAGGACGCAGGGTTGAACGCGGACGGGTTGAACGCGGACGGGTCGAACGACACGGTGTCGAGGGACGGGACGTCGATGGACGGCTTCGTCACCACGCCGTCGGCTACCGTGCTGTAGGCGGGCGGCGGCGTGAAGCCCGCCACGTCCGTGCCGTCCACACTGAGTTCACCCCCGGTCGGATACTGGGTGAACGCGGGCGGCGTCGCGGCGAAGCCGTCGGCCGTCGCGGTGTTGAACTGCCCTGGTGACAGGGACAGATGGGGCATCTTGAAGTCCAGGTGGAGCGTGCCCTTGAGCCCCTTGACCACAGCCGACAGGACGAACGGCTTGGCGCGGCTGAGGACCTCGCCGCCCAGCGCGCCGAAGGTGGTCTCCCCGGTGCTGCTGGCCTTGCCCGTCTCGATGTAGTTGACGACCGCCTCGGACGCGTTCTGGTGCGCCATGCTGAAGAAGATGTCCACGGCCGTGTGCGGAGGCTTCTCCTTCCAGAGGGCCGGCTTGGTCTCGGCCACACCGTCCGACAGGGCCGAGCGCAGGGGGGCGTAGCCCGCGCCCATCTTGTCCATCGGCCCCAGGGCCGACTTCAGCGCGTCCGGGAGGGACTTCCGGTCGACGTGCGACATGAACGCACCGGCCCAGTCGGCGCCCATCCGGCGTGCGACGTCGGACCCCAGCCGGGGTCCGAAAGCCTTCTCGAACTGGTCGCTCACATCCTTCACGAAGGACTTCTGCACATCCTTCGACACCACGCCGTGGGTGAGCTCGACACGCATCGCGACGGTCAGGTCGGCCATCTTGGGGCCGAACCAGCCGCCGAGGCCGGCGAGGTCCTTGTCCAGCGGGATGTCCGAGAGGCCGCCGCCCGTCTTCGCCCCGTTCGCCGCGGTCTTGGCGATGTCGGAGGTGGCGGACTTGGTGGGCGCGGAGGTGCCGGGATGCTTCAGCGCGTCCTCGATCTTCCCCGACAGCGCCTTGATCAAGGAGGGGGAGAAGCCCTTGGAGATCAGCTTCTTGATCGGCCCGGTGAGAAGCGGAACCCCCGCGCCGATCGCACCCTGGACGGCACCCGAGAGCACCGCGCTCTTGTGGTACTGCGAACCCTGCGTGGTGTGCTTACCCTGGAGCGCCAGGATCCACCGGGACAGTCCGTCGAGCGCGGTCGACAGCGCGACGTTGGTCACCACGGTGAACGCGGCATGTGTGAGGAACCGCCGGAGCGTGCCACCGAACAGCACCTTGAACAGGGTCTGAAGGAAGGACTGTTCGATGGCGGCTCCGATGGGGTTCCACTCCCACATGATGAGGGTGATCGCCCACTCCACCAGGAACGCCATCACCTGAAGGACGATCATCAGGTTGGTGTAGTCCAGCTGATAGGCGAACTCGGATGCACCTTCGGCGAGTTGCTCCGCCGTCTCTCTCAGGCCCGAGACGAAGTCCGCGCCGTCGCCGGACATGAACGTCTTCATCGCCTCGATGTAGGCCTTCGGCCACGCGCCGCTCGCGCCCGCGGCGGTGCCTCCGGTGACCTGAGCTGCGAGGTTCTGGAACTCGTCCAGGAACGTGATGAGCTCCAGGTGGGGCACCACCACCTCATTGTGTACACGTTCCGACGACCCCATCGGGACGGACATACCCGCCACGAACACCACGATCGGGTTGTACCAGGGTTCCTCAGTCACAGCTTCCCCATGTGTGCAGGCTCGTCGGTCAGTGACCCAATGCCCGGCCGCGGGCCCGTCGGAGCGGGATGTCATACGGGACGGAGCCCTTAATTATACGTATCGCCATGTCGGTGAAGTTGGCACATGTTTTCGCTCGTGCGAAGTGTCGGCGATGCCCGGCCACCACACCGAAGTTCACACTCACACGTGCTGTACCCTGCGATACTCGGATCCTTTTTCGCAGAGGTGGAAGTAGGCAGGGTGTGCCGAAACCAGACGCACGGGGCCCGGCCTGCGCTCCCTCGGAAGGAAGCACATGAAGTCTCCAGATCCGCCGCGGCCGGCCCGCGCGGCTCCGGCAAGTACACCCGTCACACCGGCCGCGGTGTCCAGCGACAGCGCCGCCCAGACCGTACAGGTCTCCCCTTCCCTGCCCACGGAGTCCGTGACGACGTCGCGGAAGAACTCCACCGACACGTCCGGCGCCGGGAAGAAGGACCCGGACGCCAAGGCCACCAGCACGCGGAGCGCACCGGCCGCTCGACCCGTCGGCGGCAGCTCGAAGCCTGAACGGCCCGAGGAGAAGGACACCGCGCGGACGCAGGCCGGTGCCGGGGAATCACGGGCACAGTCCCCAGAGAGCACACGGGCACGGTCCACGGAGAGCAAGGGCGTACTCTCCTCGCTCGCGTCGCTCGCCCCGCGGGGCTCTGCACGGCGAGCCGGAAGCGGCACGCGTGATGTGGACACGGCCGCCGAGAGCTCGGCCACCGCCACGGCGGCGAGCAGCCGCGCCAGTTCACCGGGGAACACCCGCGACCCCGACATCCGGTCCCGTACCAGCACGGGACGGAAAGGCGGCGGTTCCGTCTCCGCCGATGCCGATGCCGATGCCGACGGCGCGGCGAGGAGACCGGCGGGCCGCCCAGGCGCCCGTGCTCTGCTGCGCGGCAGCCACCGCACCGTACTGACCGTCGCGGCGGTCACCGGTGTCGTGCTGGTGGCAGGTGTCCTCGTGGGCCTGCGCGGGGGCGGTGCTCAAGACACGGCTGCCCCCGATCCCGCCGCCTCGCTGTTCGAACCGGGCGAGGACGGCGGATCCCGGGGGAGCGTGCCGGGAGCGATACCGCTTCCGACCGGCCACAAGTCGGGCTCCCCCTCCGCCGCTCCCACCGGTGGCGGCCCGGCTTCGCACGGTGCGAAGAAGGCCGCTGCCGCCGCGGTCGCGGCCGACGGCGGTACGAGCGACTCCTCGTCGAAGTCCTCGTCCTCTTCGCACGACGGCGGCAAGACGGGAAGCGGGAGTTCGTCCTCCTCCTCGTCGACGCACCACTCCGCGTCGACGTCGTCCACCACCGGCACGAACTCGTCGACCTCCACCGGCGGTTCGACCTCCCCCGGTGGTGCGAGCGGCTCGGGCGGTTCGGCCGCCCCCGGCGTGATGGTGTTCAGCCACGCCTCCGGCCGCTGCATCACCGTGACCGGCGGCCAGGGCAAGGACGGATCACCGTTGCAGATCCGGGACTGCTCCGGTTCGACGGCGCAGAAGTGGACGTTCGCCTCCGACGGCACGATCCGCGCCTTCGGGCTGTGCATGGACGCCGCGGGAGCGTCGACCGCGAACGGTACGGTCGTTCAGCTGGCGAAGTGCAACGGCGGCCCCGCGCAGCAGTTCCGGCTCAACGCCCGCCACGACCTGACGAACGTCATGGCCAACCAGTGCGTGGACGTGAAGGACCAGTCCACCGCCAACGGCACGCGCCTGCAACTGTGGACCTGCGCCGGCACCGGCAACCAGAAGTGGTCCAAGAAGTAGCGGGACCGGTTCGTCCGAGAACTCCGAGAGGGGGCCTTCCCGCGCCGGTCGTCCGGCGCGGGAAGGCCCCCTCTCGTCTGTGACATCCGTCCGGAGCGTCCGAGCGGGCGTTCCCCTCAGATCCGTGTGTGGTGGGGATTGGGCAGATCGTGGATGTTGTTGATGTTGTCGTTCTGCGTCTTCGCGAAGCTCTTGGACGAGTCGTTGGTGAGATCAGCGGCCGCCCGCATGGCCCTGATCAGGGCGTACATGCCCTCGTGCGCCAGCATGTTGTGAGGGGTGATGTAGTTCTGCACATACGTACGGCCGTACTGGTCGTTGCCCCACGGAGGGTCCTGCACGTCGTAGGCGGTGTCGTCCGCGTACTTCTCCCCCGCGCGCTGGGTCACGTCGGCGATCTGGTCGGTGGCTCCGGCGCCCGCCTGGATACGGCTCGGATCGGCGATGAAGGTGCTGTCGTCAGACACGGCCCTCACCTCCGGCGCGGCGCGGCGCGAGGACTTCCTCCAGCGAGCCGCCGTCGAGAAGCTTGTCGAGGTTGACGCGGTCGAGCGCGCCGTCGCTCGCGGTGCCCGGACCGACGCCACCGGCGGCCTCGATGATGGCCGTGGCCCGCGAGGCCACCTGGGCCCTCGACGCCGCCATGGCCTCCAGCACACTGGCGGCGAGGGCCTGCCCGGTCATCTGCTTGAACTTGTTGTTCGGGAAGCGGAGCCCGGAGGGAGATCCGTCCGTGCCCACCGTGACCTCGACGGCACCGTCCCGGGAGCGCGCGGTGGCCGAGAGCGTCCGGACCTGGTTCCTGGCGTCGATCAGGGCCTGGCGCATCTTCTTGAACTCTTCGATGGCCTGCTGCTGTTGTTCTTTGAGTGAGGAACTCATGGATTCTCCTGTGCTGTGGGGGCCGCTGCCGAAGAGCGGGGGAGGAGCCGGAGGCCGGCGTCAGTGACCGATGGACGCGGGCAGGCCGCCCTCCTCGGTACCCCAGAGGTCCTTGCCGGAACTCCGGGGCGACTGCCGGGAGCCCCCGGGGGGCCCGAAAGCGGACTCGGTGGACGGACGACGCGGGCCGAGGAGTTCGTCGGAGTCGGTCTCCTCCTCCTCCCACTCCTCCGGATCCTCGGGTACGTCGGCGCGGGCGGCGAAGGGGGACATGCCGTGCTGGACGACGGCACCGTCCATGTCGTTGCCGTCGTAGAGGTTGCGCTCGCGGTCCCCGCCGCCCTGGCCGCCCTGCTGACCGTTCATCCGGTTCATGCCGGCCATCATCATCATGGGCGACAGCAGACCCATGGCGTTCTGGCTGTCGCCGGTACCACCCGGACCGGTCAGCGTGCCGACTCCGGCCGCGGCACCCGCCCCGACCCCGGCCCCGGCGCCCGCCGCTCCGGCACCTCCGGCCCCGGCAGTCAGATTCGCCGGGCTCGGAACCACCTGGGAGCGCCCGTCCGACGTCGTGATCAGCGAGCTGCCGTCCAGGTGCTTGAACTCGGTGGCGCCGCCCGGGTGCCTGGTGATGCTGGTTCCGTCCGGCGTGTAGGAGATCCCGCCACCGCTGTAGGTGGGGACGTGGACGGACGGGACATTGACGCGCCCGCCACCGTAGGTTCCGGCGTTGTTGGCCGTGGCCTGCGTGGTCGTGACCGTGCCGTCCCGGTGCAGCGTCGTGGTGCTGCCGTCCGGATTGTGGGTGACGATGTTGCCCTTGCCGTCGACGGTGACGGTACTGCCGTCGGCGTTGCTGACGCTCTCGCCGGAGCCCAGATGGGTGGTCGTGGAGTGGCCCTTGGCATCGACGGTGGTGACGTCCCCGTTGGGATGCACGGTGACCTTCGAGCCGTCCGCGCCGTCGGTGGTCAGGCTGCCGTCGCTGTTGACGTGCGACACGGTCCCGTCGGGCGAGGTCAGCTGAGTCTCGCCGTTCGGTTGGACGATCTTCGAGGTGCCGTTGGCGAGCGTCGTCGTCTTGGTGCCGTCGGCGGCGGTCTGGGTCAGACTGCCGTCGCCGTTGCGGGTGATGCTCGTGCCGTCCGGGTTGGAGACCGACTCACCCACACCGAGGTGGCTGGTCGTGGAGTGCCCCTTGGGGTCGACCGTGGTCACGGCGCCGTCCGGGGTGACCGTGCGCGTGGATCCGTCGGAGAACGCCGAGGTGATGCTGCCGTCGGCGTTGCGCATCACCTTGCTGCCGTTCGGATAGTTGGTGAGGACACCCCCACCGGACCGGGTCGTGGTGCTGCCGTCGATGTTGCTGATGGGCAGACCGCCGTGGAAAGCCGTCCCCCCGCCGAGCGCACCGCCGCCGCCCAGCAGGCTGTTCCCGGTCGGCAGGTCACCGAATCCGCCGTTGCCCTGGATGTTCGGGATGTTCGGCTTCGGGACCTGGACGTTCCCGCCACCCGGGACGTTCGCGCCGTTGGGGCCGGTGGAGGGAACATCACCGAACCCGCCGTTCCCGTTGACGGTCGGCACATGGTTGCCGATGCCGTCGCCGAGGGCCTTGAAGTTGTTCCCCATGCCGTCACCGAGGCCCTTGAAGCCGTCCCCGATGCCGTCGCCGAGGCCCTTGAACCCGTTGGTGATGCCGTCACCGAGTTTGGTGATGCCGTCACCGAGGCCCTTCAGACCGTTGCCGAGGTCGTTGCCGTTCTTCTCGTTGTTCTCGTCCTGTACGTCCGAGGTGAGCGTGGACGGCGCGTCGGTGAAGGAGAAGGCCGAGTTCCACGAGGGGTTGAGAACACGCGACCAGTCCTTCTGCAAGGTCTCCAGCACCGGCTGGGCCTTCTTGTCCAGATTGATCTCGACGTTCTTGACCCACCGGCTCACGGCCTCATTGACCAGGTTGTGCCAACTGGCGGTGTCGGAGAGTGCGCCGAACTGGGACTCCTGCTTGAAGTTCTTCGTGAAGTAGAAGTTGTCGCCGCTTTGCTCACCGTCATCGACACTGTACGGGCCCATGGCCCACTGCCGGGCGTTGTTGTCGATGATCCAGCGACCCATCTCGACGAACACCTGGTTCAGCACGTCGAGGGGATCGGCCGGGATGTTCTGCTGCGTGGTCGAACCGTCCGGGAGGGTGGTGGTGATCTGTTCCCCTCGCTGCCAGTAGAAATCGCCGTAGATCCGGTACAGCTCCTGGTACGCCTTGTACAGGGCCTCCTCGGCGCCGATCAGGTTGTCCCCGTGCAGTGTGCTGCTCGTCGTATTGGTGGAAGGCGACGTGTGTGTCGACGTGAAGCCCGGCGGCCGCAACTGGGACAGGTAGTTCTCGTACTTCTTGTGGAGATCGTCCAGCAGGAGCCAGAAGGCGCCCGCCGCGTTCCCCTTCCACCCCGCCTGCTCGTTGCCGAGCTCATCCTTCCAGTCCTGTAGGTTCTGGATACGCTCGTCGAAGAACCTGCCCGCGTCGTCGAAGGACTTGGCCAGCTTGGCGAAATCGCTCAGCCTCACCCCGTCGGCCTCGGCCCCGTCGGTGCTGCCACTGACTTCGTTCTTGATCGAGGAGTGGCCGTAGACCAGGTCGGACAGTACCCGGGACGCCTTCTCCCAGTATCCGTGGAACGCGGGATTGTCGAGGTAGGTGATGTCCAGCCGCCACTTCCTCGCATCGCCGCCGCCGAAGGTGAAGAACTCGAAATGGAATCCCTTGTTGGGGTTGACCGGCTGGATCAACGCGAAGAAGTCGTCGTTGCTGTCGAACAGCGTGCCGCCCCTTTTGAAGGCCATGTTGACCCAGGGGATCCCACTGTCGCCGGCGACCTTGGTGACGTCGTCGCGTTTGACGAGCGACCAACCCGTCGTCAGGTGCAGGATGTCTTCCCAGCTCTGCGCGCCCATGGTCTACTGCTCCGGTGAAGTCATGGGCGATCAGAAGCCCGAGTTGTTCTGGCCGCTGCCGCCGCCGCTGCCGCCGCCCGTGTCGCCGCCGAGGCCCGACTGGTAGTCCCGGATCGCGCGCATGAAATCGTTCGACTTGATGTCCGTGAGATTGTGCGCCTGTGCCTTCTTCATGTCCGCGATGACCTTCTCCAGATCTGCTATCAGTTTGGTGAAGGCGACTTCGTGGTGGCTGAAGACGTTGTCGATGCTGGTGGCGGCCTTCTTGGCGTTCTCGCAGATGGACTTGCCGCCCGTCTGGTCGTCATTGGCCATCGGTCCGAGCGCCAGGATCTGGGGCTTCGTGCTGATGTCGAAGAGGGATTCGGGATCCCCGTCGGGCTTCCGCCTTTTCTTGATCTCTTCCAGGAAGGGGCGCACCTTGTTTTCGATGAAACCCTTCAAGGCGGCGTAGTCGAGTCTTTCCAGGTCATGACCGTTGGTAGCGGGCATGGGCGCCTTCCTGTCCCTTCGTCGTCGGCCTCAGGTCACATGCGGATGTCGAGGAAGTTCTCCGCGTTGGTCTGCACCGTGCGCTTGTAGTTGTCCGAGACGTCGTTCAGCGTTGTGGAGAACCTGGTCAGGATCTGCGAGAGAGCCGCGACCTCGGCGTTCCAGGTGGGCAGCACCTTCTGCTTGTAGACGTCCCGGTCCGGGCCGATCCAGTCGTTGACGACCGTCTCCATCTGCTGCTGGAGCTCGGTGACGATGGCCTGGATCCTTCCGGTCTCCTCCATCATGGCCTGCGCCGACTGACCGGCTTGCAGGTGATCGATGCTGATGCCGCTGTCCGACATGTTTCCTCCGTGAGTATGCGGTTCGGGCTGATCGGTGCTGAGCGGTGTGCGTCCGACGGACGCGTTCAGGCTCCCGGCGACAGGGTGTTGAAGGTGTTTCCGGCGATGCTGCCGCCCGTGCTCGCGATCCCCTGGCCGAAGCCGGTCAGGGAACCGTTGTTGCTGACCACGGCCTGGTAGTTGGCTTCCTGCACATGGCTGGAGCGCTGCATGCTCTCGCCGAGCGTGTTCTCCATCGCGACACAGGTGTTGGCGATGCGGTCGACCTCCTCCAGCCATGTCTGGACCACCTGGCCGTAGGCGACACCGTCGCTGCCCTGATAGTGGCTGGCGAGGGTCTCCCGGTGCGACCGGATCACCTCCTGGCGCTGCCTGAGGGACTGCCGCGCCTGCTCCAGGAAGCCGATGGACTGCGTGTACGTGGCGCGCTGTGACTTCGTCAGATCGGCCATGAATTCTCTCCGTGATGTCGTGAGGTGCGCCGGCCGGTGGTCCCGGGAGAACACCGGGCCGGGCGGAATCAGAGTGTGCGGGAGGCGTCGGGTGCGGGAACCACCCGCCACCTCCTGAGCACGAGATATGTGTCTGCGGGGTTCACTCTAGCGGGTGGGACGTCAACTCGTCTTCGAGGTGTTCTTGTTGTCCTGCCCACACGTGGGCGTACCTGTCACCGTCGCCCTGCCCGTGGCCGCGGACTCCGGAGACAGGTCAGGACCCGTGGGAAGCATGTTCAGCAGTGCGGCCGGAAGACCGTCCGCGGCGGAGAAGTCGTAGCCGAGGGCCTTGGCGGCGCCCGCCGTCGGCAGCCGGTACTTCACGCCGTTGTCCGTCACCAGGTACGTCGTCGTGCCCGTACTGTGCCCGGAACTGTCCAGCGCCCTCACCATGCTGCCGCTCCCCGGGGCCACCGCTATGCCGTCGACGGGCAGGCAGGCGGGCGCGAGCGCCTTCAGCGGCGGCAGTGCCTGCCCGACCACCGTCTTCGCCGGAACCGTCGTCAGCGTCACCCGGATCCCATTGCCGCCCTCGGGATCCAGGCCGACGCACACGCCGGTCGATTCGGATGCCGCCAGCAGCGCGGGCGGCTCGGCCGGAAGCTGCGATCCGGCCTGCCGAACGGCCCTGCCGGTCTCGGACCCGGCGGGGGCCAGCGCTCCGCTGAGCGCCTGCGCCGACAGCACGACCGGCTTCGGAGCCGCTCCGTGGTAGGCCTTCTGTCTGACTCCGGGGTCGCCCAGGGCGAGCGCGGCCTGGGTCGAGGTGAGCGGGGTCAGACCGTCACCGCCGAGCACGTAGTACCGCGATGCCGAACCAGGTGTCTGCACGGTGAACACCTGCCCGATGCGGGTGGCCTGGCCGTCGAGGGCGGGACCGCTGCCGCCGAGCCCGGTCACCGGCGGGGCGGCGAGATCGGGACCGGCGGGCAGGGAATCGAGGAAGGCCGCGGAGACCGGCGCGGCGCCGGCACCACCGTAGCCGAGGGCCGCGAGGGCGGCCTGGCCACCGGTCACCCTGAACCGGTTGTCCTGCCAGAGCAGGTAGATGCCGCCGTCCGGTCCTTTCGCCAGTATCGCCTGGTCGGCCCGGACCCCGGTGCCGTTGGGCGCGGCGTCGACGGCCAGGACCGTCAGCGGCTTGTGCGCCCCGGAGTCGGTGGTGGCGTCGGCCGCGCAGACCTGCCACGGATGGGCGTTCAGGCTGTCGGCCGTGGGAAGGGAGTCGGGCGCGCCGGGGATGCCGACCTCGGTTCCGTGCCGCGCCGTGCTCAGGGAGTTGGCGGTCACGGAGACGGTCGCCATGTCGGCGCCCAGCAACAGCCGGGCCGAAGGATAGTTGAGCACGGTGTGCAGACGACCGTCGTACACGTAGCGCGTGCCGGTTCCCTTCTCGACGATGAGGGACTTGCCGCTCTGCCAGGACGTGTTGCCGCCGGGCTTGACCAGGCCGAAGACGAGGAACCCGGCGGACACGACCGCCGCGACCACCATTCCGTAGCTCATGCCGCGGTTGGTCCGGCGGTTGGGCGGCTCGCTCACGTCGGGGTCGGCGCGAAGCAAACCCGAGGTCAGACGGGACACCAGGAACTGGTGGGCGATGACCTGGTCGCGTCGGGACTGCATGGTGACACCTCCTCAGGTTCAGCCGAACAGGCTGCGCAGGCGCTGGTAGACGTCGAGGACCCACAGGGCGAGAGGCAGCACCGCGAGAGCCGCGCCGGACTGGAGCAGGTCACCCGCCCGTCCCCAGTACGGCAGCAGTCGCCGTCCCGGAACCGTCCAGGAGACGACCGCGGTGAGGGCGGCGCCGACGAGCAGGGCGGCGATACCGAGGAGTTCGCCGCGCTCGCCGTGCCGGACGGCCAGTTCGACGACCAGGAGCACGACGCCGAGACCCGCCGGAAGGCTGAGTGCGACCCGCTGCCAGGAGGTGCCGAGGGACCGCCCGTGCAGCCCGAGGAGAACCGCCAGGACGAGCACGGTGATCGTCTCGGCCGGGCCGGGGTGCCCGGCCATCGCGACGAGGCAGCCGAGGCAGACCACGCCGACCGCGCCGTACAGGCCGGTCATCCAGTGGTCCACCGCGGCTCCGCCGCTCGCCACGTCGTTCTCGGACCGCGGTTCGATGCCCTCCTGGAGCTGGCCGGGGTTGGTGGGCAGCGGCGGCAGCCGCAGACCGGCCAGGGAGAACGACATCATCGGGATGAAGGCGCCGAGGAGCACGGCGGCCACGGCGACCGCCCCGGCGGCCTGGTGGACGGGCACGTCCAGGGCCACCATCAGCGCGCCCCCGAGCACCCCCGCCACCGTCAGCACACCGCAGGAGACGAACACCACGGGGTAGCCGGCCACCACGGCGGTGGCCAGCACGAGCCCCACGGTGCCGGCCGCACCCGCAGCGAGCAGCCGGGCGCCCACGGTCCGGGCCGAACCGTCCCCGGCCCCGTCACCACCGATCAGCAGCAGACCGGACACGGACAGGAAGGCCGCTCCGAACAGCCCCAGCAGCACACCGCCTTGCGGGTCGTCCAGCACCCGGGCCGCGGAACCCGCCCCGGACAGCGCGAGCAGGGCCGCCCCCGCGGCGAGGATCATCCGGTCGCCCGACTCGCCCTTCGACACGACGAGCAGTCCGAGGCAGCCGAGCAGCGCCGTCGCCATGAGCGTACGCAGGAGCCAGCGGCTGATGTGCGGGCTCCACGCGTGCGGCAGATTCTGGACGACGGCCGAGACGGCTTCGAGCAGGCTGTCGTAACGCACCGGGGGCAGGGACTCCGTGTGCGGGCGCAGCAACAGCGTCTCGCCCTCCCGCAGATCGAGCGACTCGGGTGTCCCCTCGAGGTCCAGCGGATGGCCGGCGAGGCGCTGGAGCACCCAGCCACCGTGCTCCAGACCCTGCTCGGCCAGGTCCTCGCCCGCGTGGCCGGCGATCACGGGCAGCAGGTCCGCGAGGGGCACGTCCGCCGGGACGGCGAGGTCCAGTGTCTTGTCAGGGGCGCGCACCGTGAGACGGCACAGCCCGTTCAGTGAGCCTTCGCTCATGGGGGCAACAGCCTTCCGAGGGGGAGATACACGGCCGAGCGGCGACGTGGCCCGAGGAACACGTCACCGCGGGGCGAAGCGGTCGGGGAGGCGGCTTCGGCCCGGCGCGGGCGCCGGCCGGCCGGTGGAGCGTGGGGCGGTCGAGGGCTTCCGACACCTTCGCCAGAAACACCTGACAGCAGATACTCTCACGGCCGGAAGCCTCTCATCACCGGAGCCCCTCGGTAACACGTATCCTTGTTCGCGGCGCTCCGTTGTCGCGGTGGCCCAGGCGTTGGGCAGTACAAACGTGTGCACCCTGCGGTGAGCCCGTTCTCCAGACAACTCATCACCTCCGCGCGGGGCCCGCCGAAACGCCCTGTGCAGAGTTGAAGGAGAGCCCAGTTGAGTGTGGTTTTCTTCCGCAGGCCGGTCCGCCGACGCGGTCCGGATCTGCCCGACGGCGAGCTCACGCTCCAGGAACCACCGACACTCGCGGAGACGGCACCGTCGTCCGCGGCCAACATGCTCACCTATCTGCCCATGGCGGGTATGTCGGTCGGCATGGTGCTGCTCTACACCCGTATCGGCAAGGGAACGGGCCCGGTCATCTATCTGGTGGTCGGGCTGATGCTGTTGTCGATGGTCATGATGCTGGTCGGCCAGTTGGTGAAGTCCGGGTCCGAGCGCAAGCAGAAGATGCAGGGTGTGCGCCGGGACTATCTGCGCTACCTCGGCGGAGCACGGCGCAAGGTACGGTCCGCCGTCACCGAGCAGCAGCGCGCACTGGCCTGGAAACACCCCGAACCCACCGCGCTGTGGTCGTTCGCGCAGACCACCCGGCTGTGGGAGCGGCGGCCCGCCGACGAGGACTTCGCGGAGGTGCGGGTCGCCGTGGGCGAGCAGCGGCTCGCGATGCAGCTGGTGAACAAGACGGCGAAGCCGGTCGAGGACCTCGACCCGCTGTCCGCGCACGCGCTGCGTGCCTTCATCAACGCCTACTCCACCGTGCCGGAACAGCCGATCTCGATCTTCCTGAGGGCATGGGCCCGGGTCCTGTTCCGCGGCGAGCGCGAGAAGGTGCTGGCGACCGTCCGGGCCCTGCTCGGCCAGCTCGCCGTGCTGCACACCCCGCAGAACATGATGATCGCGTTCTGCGTGGCGCCGGAGAACCGAGCGGAGTGGGAGTGGGCGAAGTGGCTTCCGCACGCGCTGCATCCGAAGGAGTCGGACGGCGCGGGACCCGCGCGGCTGATCACCTCCAACCTCGCCGAACTGGAGGATCTGCTGGGGGAGGAGCTGACCGACCGCCCGCTCTTCGAGGCGGGCGCGTCCCCCGGCAAGGACGAGCCGTACGTCGTGGTGGTGCTGGACGGCGGCCAGGTGCCCGCCGGCCACCGCTTCGAACGGACCGGCTTCCGCAACTCGGTCGTGCTGGACGTCTCCGGCGCCCTGGCCTGGAAGCCCGGCCGGACCGTGCTGCGCCTGACGGTCGAGGAGACCGAGGGCGACGAGGGCAACGGGAACAAGGGCGGGACGTACGACGCGGTGAAGGTCGTGCGCACCGATCGCAGCCGTAAGGAGACATCCATCCCGCTGGGCCGCGCCGACCGGCTCGGGCCGGTCGCGGCCCGCGCCCTCGCCGCCCTGCTGGCGCCGATGCGGACAGGAGCGACCGCGGAGGCGGCGCAGCCCCTGGCCACCGACATCCAGCTCACCTCCCTGCTCGGCATCCCCGACCTGCACCGGCACTCCCCGCAGACCTACTGGGAGCGCCGCGCGTCGCAGAACAAGCGGCTGCGGGTGCCCATCGCGGTCGGGGCGGACGGCCGTCCGGTGGAGCTGGACCTCAAGGAGTCGGCGCAGGACGGCATGGGTCCGCACGGCATGCTGATCGGCGCCACGGGCTCCGGCAAGAGCGAACTGCTGCGGACCCTGGTGCTGGGGCTCGCCCTGGCCCATTCGTCCGAGACGCTGAACTTCGTCCTGGTCGACTTCAAGGGCGGCGCGACCTTCCTCGGCTTCGACGAACTGCCCCACACCTCCGCGGTGATCACCAACCTGGCCGACGAGGCCGCGCTGGTGGACCGGATGCAGGACGCGCTGCGCGGCGAGATGCAGCGCCGCCAGGAACTGCTGCGCAGCGCGGGCAACTACACCTCCGCCCTGGACTACGAGAAGGCGCGTGCCGCGGGCGCACCGCTGGAACCGCTGCCGAGCCTGCTGGTCGTCGTCGACGAGTTCAGCGAACTGCTCTCCGCGCACCGGGAGTTCATGGAACTCTTCGTGGCCATCGGTCGACTGGGCCGTTCGCTGGGCGTGCATCTGCTGCTCGCCTCGCAGCGCCTGGACGAGGGGCGCATGCACCAGCTGGAGAGCCACCTGTCCTACCGGATCGGTCTGCGGACCTTCTCCGCCATGGAGAGCCGGGGCGTGCTCGGTGTGCCCGACGCCTACGAACTGCCGTCGCAGCCGGGCAGCGGCTATCTCAAGAGCGGTGTGGAGCCGCTCACCCGTTTCCGTGCCGCCTATGTGTCGGGTGCGTACCGGCAGCGGGTCGGCTCGCTGGCCCAGGAGAAGATCGCCGGTCAGGTGGTGCCCTGGACCGGCGACTGGGTGAACACGCGGGAGCAGCCGGCCGCCCGGGAACCGGTGCCGATGAACGGGGACGCCACGGGCGACACGGACGACGGGGACGACACCAGCCTGATGGCCGTGGCCATCGACAGACTCCGCGACTCCGGGCCCCCGGCCTACCAGGTGTGGCTCCCGCCGCTGGGTGCCCCCCCGACCCTCGACGCGCTGCTGCCCCCGCTGGTCCCCGACCCCGAACTGGGACTCACCACCGCCGACTGGGCGGACCGCGGCAGTCTCCGGGTGCCGCTCGGCATCGTGGACAAGCCGTTCGAGCAGGTGCGGGACCTGCTGATGGTGGATCTCGGCGGCTCGGGCGGTCATGTGGCGATCGGCGGCGGACCCCAGAGCGGCAAGTCCACCCTGGTGCGCAACCTGATCACCGCTCTCGCACTCACCCACACGCCCCGCGAAGTGCAGTTCTACTGCCTGGACTTCGGCGGCGGCTCGCTCGCCTCGCTGGCCGGCCTGCCGCACGTCGGTGGCGTCGCCGGCCGTCTGGACGGGGAACGCGTCGCCCGGACCGTGGCCGAGATGGCCACGCTGCTCGCTCACCGGGAGCGGTTCTTCCTGGAGCACAACATCGACTCCATGGCCACCCTGCGCCGCCGACGGGCAGCGGGTGAGTTCCCCGAGGAGCGGCACGGCGACGTGTTCCTGGTGGTCGACGGATGGCAGACGGCCCGGCAGGACTTCCAGGACCAGGTGCAGGTGATCGGCCAGCTCGCCACGACCGGTCTGAACTACGGCATCCACGTGGTGACCACCACCACCCGCTGGGTGGAGCTGACCGCCGCGGTCCGCGACCAGTCGGCCACGAAGCTGGAGCTGCGGATGGGCGACCCGCTGGACTCGATGATCGACATCAGGATGGCCAAGAGCATCCCGCGGATACCGGGCCGAGGTCTGACGATCGGCTCGAAGCTGCACTTCCTCGGCGCGCTGCCGCGGATCGACGGGGTCGACGATCCCGCCGACCTCGGTGACGGCGTCGCCGACCTGGTCCAGGCCGTGTCCGACGGCTGGCAGGGCCCGGTCGCCCCGCCGGTGCGGATGCTTCCGACGGTCCTGGACGCCCGGGAGCTGGCTCCGGCGCCCCAGGGACGGCGCCTCCAGGTCGCGCTGGGCGTCGAGGAGAACGAACTGGCACCGGCCTGGCACAACTTCGCCGAGACGCCGCACCTGGTGTCGTTCGGCGACACCGAGTCGGGCAAGACCAACCTGCTGCGGGTGGTCGCGAAGGCGGTGACCGAACGGTTCACCCCGGCCGAGGCGCGCATTCTCGCCGTCGACTTCCGTCGCGAACTGGTCGAGTCGGTTCCCGAGGAGTACCGGCTCGGGCATGCCGTGTCGCTGGACCAGCTGGACGAGTACGTCCAGGGCGCGGCACGGGCCCTGAAGACCCGCACCCCCGGCCCGGAGATCACACCTGCCCGCATGCGGCTGGCCGACTGGTGGGTCGGACCCCGGCTGTTCGTCCTCGTCGACGACTACGATCTCGTCGCCAACCCCATGCGCAGCGTCTTCGAGCCCCTGCTCGAACACCTGCCGCTGGGCTACGAGGTGGGCCTGCACATGGTGGTCACGCGCTCCGCGGCGGGCGCGATGCGCGGTGTGAGCGATCCGCTGGTACGGCGCATGCTGGAGGTGAACACCCCCGGCCTGCTGCTGTCCTGCCCGCCCAACGAGGGCTATGTGTTCGGCAACGTCAAGCCACGGGTGCTGCCGCCCGGCCGGGGCACCTACATCACGCGGCGCAGCGCGGTGCAGATCCAGACCGCGCTCCTGGAGAGCAAGGGCGAGGAGACGGAGTTGCCGCCCGGCCACTGATCGCCCGCCCGGCGGGGCACGCCCCCGCCGGGCCTGAGCGCGGAGAGCGGCCCCGCACGCCACCGGCGTGCCGGGCCGCTCTCCGCGCGTCCTCGTGTTCAGGCCGATGGCCCGGACGTCCGCCGGGACGCGCGCACCCGCGCCAACGCCATGCCCCCGCCCGCCAGGACGCCCAGGAACAGGCACGCCCCGGCGAGTTCCCAGGCCCGGCGGACGGCGGGACTCGCGGGCGCCGCCGCGGTCAGCCGCACGGCTTCCTCCCGCGGAGCGGACGCGTGCGTCCCCTGCGGCAGTACCGTGCTCAGCGCGCCCGAGGGATCGAGCAGCGGCACCGGCGCGTGCGCGGCGGTGGCGCGGAGCCGGGCGGCGGTCTGCGCGGCGCTGAGCCGGGGCAGTCGGGCCCGCACCAGGGAGGCCGTCCCGGCCACGAACGCCGTGGCCACCGAGGCGCCGTTGGCCACGTAGTGGCCCGTGCCCTTCGGCCCGATCCCGGTGATCGCGTAGCCGGGTGCCGCCAGGTCGGCGTGTTCCGGCACCGGAGCTCCGTCGGGACGGTCCCCGGCCACGTTCACGTCCGTCACGGAGAGCACACCGTCCGCGGCGGCCGGCCAGTAGGAGGCCGGGGGCGGGGCCGACGCCTGTCCGGACGTGTCGCGCGGATCGGCGTCGGGCGCGGCCGGGGCCACCACGAGCACGTCCGCGTCCGCGGCGTGCTGGAGGGCCGTCCGCAGCTGCGGGCTGCTCTTCTTCAGCGCGGCCGACACGTCCACCACCCTCGCACCGGCCGCGACGGCCGCCTCGATCCCCGCGGCGACCTGTGCGGCGCTCGGCCGGCCCCACTCGTCGGTGCCCCGTTCGGCGATGATCCGGGCCTTGGGGGCGACGCCCGCGAACCCGCTGCCGGATGTCGCGGACGCGGCGATCACCCCGGCCAGGAACGTGCCGTGGCCCACGCAGTCCTCGGCCGCGGCACCGCTCGCCTCGACCCGTCCGGCCAGTCCCGCCGCCTGGGGGGACACACCCGTGTCCACCACCGCGACACGGATCCCGCTGCCCTGGCCGTACTTGTTGGCCTGCGCCAGGTTCAGGCTCTGCTGGGCCCAGGGAACAGTGCTCACATGTGTGTTCGACGCCTTGACGCAGGTATCCCTCTGGGGGTCGAGCGCGGACGGTATCAACGGCAGTCTCGGCCCCGCTGACGTGGCCGGCGCCGTGGCCGTACCCATGGCCGCCGACGCGCTCGCCGCCGGGACCACGGCGAGCGCCGCCCCCAGGAGCGGAACCAGTATCGCCGGGCCACGCCTGCCCGGTCCGTGCCGTGACGTGCGGTGGTCTTCCCCGTCCCGGCACGCGCGCCGGATCGGGGGGTGGAAGAGGGTCTCGTCGGTCATGTCGTTGAATTCCCTGGCCGTGACGACCGGTTGGCTGCCGGGGGGGGGGCAGACGGGGACGGGCAGGAAGGTGGAGCAGGGCGGAGGCCGACCGGCCCGGACGATCGCCTACGACTCGCCGCGCCCCGATGGGGCGGGGACGGAAACACATGCTAGACAACCGGCGCCGGGTCCTCGCTCCGCCCCGCCCGAGTCACCGTCGATGTCCGCACCGAGCCTCCCTCGCTCGGTGTCGCCGCCAGCGGGTAAGCTGCGAGGAAGAGAAACGTGTGTCGGTGGACGAATGCGTCGAGTCGTGCGCCGGTCTCGTGAGCGACATACGACAGAAGACCTACATTTCCCGCCCGGTTTCAGCTCGTCGGCGGCCCGTTGTCACCGACGGGACACCTTTCTGTGTCCGGAGTACCTGCTGATGTCACCGCGCCGGGTGGGATCACGAGCCGTGAGGACCGCATGACCGTCATTCTTGTGAGGAGCGCGCGATGATCCGGCGCGGCACCGGCCGGCGCACCGGTCATGCCGACCGGCACCCGCCCGTGGGCCTGTCGGTCTCACGCGCCCGCGCGCGTGTCCACCTGGTGCACACGGGCGGCACGTCGCCACGACGGCTGGCCGACATCGCGGACTGGCTCGGCCCGGCCCGTCCGCACGAGGCGGTCGTGCTGGTCGGCGCCTCCCTGGGCGCGGGCGGCGTGGACGAGCTGTGCGATCGACTGGCCCCCGCACTGCGGGAGTTCCAGGACGACGACGTACGCCTGGTGCGATTGGTGATGTCGGCGGGAGCCGACGAGGCCGAGGGGCGCCCCTCGGCGGCCCGGCTCATCTGCGAGCGCTGGGAGATCGACGTCCTGGCGACCGCCGGGGCGGCGGTCGTCGTCCCGGACGGATCCCTCTTCTCGCCGGATCTCCCCGACGCCCCCGGGGGCTGGTGGCACTTCTCCTTCGGCGAGGTGCCGCGCTTCATGGGCAGCCGGCTCCCGATCCCCGACTGGGAGTCCGCCCTGCGCAGGACGGAGGACACCCCGGTCGCCGGTCACGTGATCGAGGCGGTACCGGCCGGTCTGGTGATCCGTCCGGAGGGTGCGGCCCCGTCCGCGGTGCACACGTTGCCCTACGCCGTTCCGCCGGACCCGGAGCGGCCGTACCTCCTCGTCGGCACCCCGGAGGTGTCGGTCGCGGCACTGGCCACGGTCGTCGCCGCGCTGCCGGGACGCGTACGCAAGGACATACGCCTGCTGTCCCTGGACGGCGGCTCCCTGCTGGACGCCGGGCAGGCCGTGGCGGACCTCCTCGGAGCCGAGGTGCAGGTGGCCAACGGGATGCCCGTGGTGGTCGACGCCGATGACCTCGCCGACGACGACTCCGGTGGCCAGGCTTCGCCGGAGCTGTACACGGTCGGCGCCGACGGCACGCCTGCCTGGCGGCCGTTCGCGCAGGCCCTCACCTGCGTGCCCGCCGCGGACGGCCGGAAGGAACAGCCGAAGGTCACCTCGTGGCGCGCTCCCGCCGCCGTCCTGCGGGGTGCCGAGCCCGACGCCCTGCCCTTCGAGCGAACCTGGAAGGCGGCGGTGACACCCGCGGGACTGTGGCTGGGCCCGCGCAGCAGCGAGCCCCCGGCCGTCGCCGTGAGCCGGGCGGCGGCTCCGGACGTCGTGGCGGTCGAGCTGGGAGCCCCGCGCCGTGCGGTCGACGACGCGCTGTGGCCCGGCCTGGACCGCCTGTTCGAGCAGTTCGATCCCGACGTACGGGAGCGAGCGGTCGTGCATGTCCACGGGGTGCTCAGCGCCAAGGGCATGGAGCACCTGCGGCGGCTGACGGTCCGGCACAGCTTCTCCCTCGTACCGCAACGACACGGCGACGGCGCGGCGGTGGGGCAGCAGCCGGCCGGTTCCACCCCCTCCGCGGCCCCGGCCGGGCCCCCGCCCGCGCCGGACGTGGAGTCGTACGAGGAGGAGCCCCGTACGGAGGAGCCGGCCGGGACCGCGGTCGCACCGCAGGGCGTCCATGCCGACGAGGAGGCGTCCCAGGACCGTACGACGCGGGCGTCGGCCGAGGCCCCGGTACTGCCCACGGAGACCACGCCCGCTGAGCCGGAGCAGGAAGCCGTACTCGTCGCGCAGCCGCAGCCGCAGCCGCAGTCGCAGTCGCAGTCGGCGGCGGTGCCGCAACAGCTTCAGGCGTCGGCGCCCGCCACCCCCGCACCCGCCACGGAACCGGCCGTCCACCGCCTCGCCCCCGCGCCCTCCACGCCGTCCGCGCCGTCCGCGCCGTCCGCCCCCTCCGCGCGCCCCACGACCGGGACACGTCCGTCGCCCGCCGAGGCCCCCGCGCCCGCGGCTTCCTCCCCGAAACCTCCCCCCGCGGCCGCGGCCCCCGCGCGGACCCGCCCCGGCGTCACCGCGCCGCACCAGGACACCGACCAGGGGAAGCTGCGTGCCTACCTGGGGCCCTACTGGGAGCAGCACCGCGCTGCCGTGTCCCAGGCCATGGCGGGTCTGTCCCGCAGCCGCCCGCGCGACGACTCCGACGCCGCCGACCTGGTCGCGGTGCACGTCTACATGACGGCGGTGGACGACGCGCAACTGCGCGCCCAGCTGGCACAGGGCGACGACCAGAGCCGGACGCTGCTGCGCTGCCTGAAGCCCGGGATGCGACGGCTGCCGTCCTACCGCGGTGCGGTGGTGAGCACCGCCGAGGAACTGGTCGGGCGCCTCACCGCCGACGCGGTGGGAAGCGAGTGGGAAGGGAGCGTGCCGGTCCGCGCGACATCGGTGACAGGTGCCTACCCGGGCCCCGCCACCGACCACGTCCTCATCTGGTCGGTCACCGGCCGCCGGGCCCTCACCGGCACATCCGGCGCGCCGGACATCCTCTTCCTGAGGGAGTCCAGATTCCGGCTTCTCGGCGTCACCCGCCGTGGCGGTGCCACGGTCGGTCTGCTCCAGGAGGTGCCGCAGCAGGCGCACACCTCCGCGCCGCATCCGGACTCCGCCCTGCTGAACCGGCTGCGCGCCGTACTCGAACTGCCGTCCGCCGCCGGGCCGGAGCCCCGTCAGCCCGCCCCGCCGGCCGGCCCGGGTCTCCGCCCCGACCCCGGAACGTAGGGTTCCGGCCCCTCGGCCGCAGCCGTCCGCCACCGAGCCCCTTCAGCACCGTCCCGCCACGAGGAGTGTCATGTCCCCCAGAACGCCGAGGTCCACAGCCGAACCGATCGCCACGGCGGGTACGGCGGATGCCGGACGACGTATCCGCCGGTCCGCGGCGCTGCCCATGCCGGACGGGGCGAGCATGACCCCCCTCGCCCCGGCCGATCCCCTGGGGACCGGACCGGACGAGAGCACCGTCCGGTCCCTCTCCTCGGCGCTGGCCGCGGCCCGAACGGCGGAGAAGGAGCCGGAGGCCGATCCGACCGCGTGGCGTCCGGGCGGCGGCACGGACGAGGCGGACGCACCGGCCGGAACCGCCGTCGACGGGGATGCTCCCGCCTCGCCCCAGCGCCGGACCAAGGGGGCCCGGCTGACGTCGAAGGTCGCCGAACGGCCGTTCCTGGTCGCCGCGGCCGTCGCCGGCGCCGTGGTCGCGGCCACGCCGTTCGTGGCGTCGCACGCGAAGAACCACTCGACGACCTATGAGGGGCTCGGCCAGGCGGACCCGGTGGCGGTGGAGGCCGGTGGTTCCCCCGACCGGCACCCGGACGCCGCCTACGACAGCCGGCTGTCGATACCGGCCGCGGGCGACGGCGACCAGGGTCCGTCCGCCGACACCCTGCTGAACCCCGAGGCCGGGGCCTGGCACGGGACCGGCGGTACTGCCACGCCCCACGAGGCACAGGCGGCCGACGCTCCTGTCGTGCCCGGTGTGCTGGCGGCGGACAACTCCACCGCGCACGCGCCCGGTCACGGGGCGACGGCCGTCTCCGCACAGCCGAGGCAGGCCGCGGACACCCCGGCCCCGACCACCGCGCAGGCCGCGCCGCACTCGGCGGTGGCGGTGTCGTCGAAGAGCGCGTCGCCGAAGCCCGTCGCCGCGGCGCACAACAAGCCCGCGGAACACCCGGCGGCGAAGCCCCCGGCGACGGCGACGAGCACCGGGGCGGCCAGATCCGCGGGACCGGCGTCCGCCACCGCCGTCAAGTCCGGTGCCACCGCCGAAGCCGACGGCACCACCACCCCCGTCTCCGCGCGGGCGGTCTCCTCGACCGCCGCCGGTACGGCGAAGCCGGTGGCGGCCGGTGCGGCGCTCACCGCGCTGGAGGACCGCGGCGACACGTCGGACACGACCGGCACACCTGTCCAGGACCGTGCCCAGGCGACGGCCTCGGCAGCCGCACAGGACACCCCGGACCAGGACCGCACCCAGGCATCCGCGTCGGCCGCGGCCGACGACACACCGGCCGACGACACACCGGCCGAGGACCGCGCGCAGGCCACCTCCTCCACGGCGGCGCACGACACCCGGCCCGCGGACGCCGCCCCGGCCGAGGCACAGCCCGCCCCCCAGTGGAGCACCAAGGTCCTCGACTCCACGTTCACGCTGCGCGCCGGCGAATCGGTCGCCTCCGACCGGATGCGCATCACCATGCGGACCGGCGGTGACCTCGTCATCTCGGACGAGAACGGCGCCGTCCGCTGGTCGTCCCACACCACCGGGAAGAACAACTACGCCACGTTCAAGACGGACGGCGAACTCGTCGTCCGCTCGTCGTACCAGCAGACCCTGTGGTCCTCGCAGGTGGTCGGGCAGACGGGCGCCAAGCTGGTCATCCAGAACGACGGCAACGTCACGATCCTGAGCGCCGACGATCAGACCCTCTGGGCCGCCGGCACCCAGCACTGAGCCCATCGCGAACATGAAGGAGCAGGCGTGGCCCGCCATCTGATCACCGTCGGCCAGGAGAACGGGTGCGACCACACCACGATCGACGCGGCCCTGGGCAGCGCCCGGCCGGGCGCCGTCATCAGCGTCCGGCCGGGGAGCTACCGGGAGAACCTGACCGTCCGCGGCAGGGTGACCATCGTCGCCGACGGGCCACGCGGCAGTGTGGAGATCGCTCCGGTCAAGGGCGCCGCCGTCACCCTCGCCGCCGACGCGGTGATGCTGACCGATCTGGTGCTGCGCGGCGGCGAGGGCGAACTGCCCGTGATCGACGCGGTCCGGGGCCAGGTCGCCATGGACGGCTGTGAGGTCCTCGGGGCGGGCTGGACGGCCCTGCTCAGCCGCGGCAGCGGTTCACTCGCGATGAGGGCGTGCCGGATCACCAACCCCGTCGGCGCGGGCGTGGTGGAGGCGGGGACGACCGGAAGTGTCATCGAGGACTGCCTCATCGAGAACCTGGGCACCTCGGGCGTCGTGATCAGCGAGCAGGGCCGCGCCGACGTGCGCAACTGCCGTATCCGGGACGCCCGTGGCAACGGCGTGCTCGCCAACGGCCAGTCCCGGGGCGTGGTGGAGGACTGCGAGATCACCACGGTGGAGAAGCCGGGCATCGCCCTTGAGGGCGGCACGGCCCTGCGCGTGGTGCGCACGACACTGCGCGAGTGCTCCGTGGGTGTCCATCTGGCCAGCTCCGCCCGCACCGAACTGTCCCACGTACAGGTCTACGCGTCGGCCGGACACGGCTTCGTGGTGGCGGAACGCTCCGATCCGCAGCTGTCCTACTGCGAGACCTCCGGCACCCGCGGCAGTGGCCTGTACGTCACCGGACGCTCCCGCGGATACTTCGTGAACTGCGCGTTCGATGCCGCCGAGGGGGCGGCGGTGCACGTGGAGGACTCCAGCACCCCTTCCCTGAGCGGAACCCGGGTGACGAACAGCAAGGCCGTCGGCGTGCTGCTGGAGGGCGAATCCGCCGCGGAGTTCGACCAGTTGGACGTGGTACGAGCCGCCGGCAACGGCGTCTCCCTCGCCTCCGGGGCCAATCCGCTCCTGCGCCGGGCACGGATCACCGAGGCGCGCGGAGCGGGCGTCCTCGTCGCGGACGGCGGCCGGGGACGGTTCGAGGACTGCGAGATCGGTGACTGCTCGGGACACGCCCTGCGCGTCGAGGGCGGCGGCAACCCGCATGTGGGCTCCTCGGCGCTGCGTGGTGCGGGACGTTCCGGCGTCAGTGTCGGCGGCGAGGGCCGTGCCACCCTGCGGGACTGCGAGATCTCCGGCTGCTCCGCGTCCGGCGCGGCCGTCGAGGAGGGCGGCGACCTGACGCTCGTACGGGCCCGGGTCCTGGGTTCCGGCGGCCACGGAGCCCTGATCGGCACCGGCGGCCGGGCCACGCTCAAGGCCTCGGAGTTCAGCGGCAACACCGGGGACGGCATCCGGATCGACACCGACCGCGCCGTCGAGGTGACCGACTGCACGGTACGGTCGAATCGCGGTGCGGGGCTCAAACGGGCGCCGTCCCGCGCCGAGTTCACCCTCTCCGGACTCACCAGCGTCGACAACAAGTCCCCCGACGAGGGCACCGACCCGGGCGCCGACCCTGCCGAGGGCGAGAACACGGAGACGGCCGAGACCGCCGACGGCGGAGGCGGTACGACGGAGAACGCCCTCGTCGCCGAGTTGAACGCGCTGGTCGGGCTCGCCAACGTCAAGGAACAGGTCAACATGCTCGTGAGTCTGGGCAAGCTCGCCCAGCGACGAGCCCAACTGGGCATTCCGGCCCCGCCGATGAGCCGCCACCTCGTCTTCGCCGGCCCGCCCGGCACCGGCAAGACCACGGTGGCCCGCCTCTACGGAGGCATTCTGGCCGGCCTCGGCATGCTCTCGTCGGGCCACATCGTGGAAGTGTCCCGAGCCGACCTGGTGGCCCAGGTGATCGGCGGCACGGCGATCAAGACCACGGAGGTGTTCGAACAGGCCCAGGGCGGTGTCCTGTTCATCGACGAGGCATACACCCTGCTGTCGGACAGCAAGGGATCCAGCGTGGACTTCGGCCAGGAGGCCATCGACACCCTGGTGAAGCTCATCGAGGACCACCGGGACGACACCGTCGTGATCGTCGCCGGATACCCCAAGGAGATGGTGGACTTCCTCGCCGCCAACCCCGGCCTCGCCTCCCGCTTCACCCGCACCGTCGAGTTCGAGAACTACTCGGTGGACGAGCTGGTCACCATCACCGAAAGCATGTGTTCGGGGCACCGTTACGTCCTGGACCCGCTCACCAGGGAGGCGCTCGGCCTGCGGTTCTCCCGGATGCGGCGGGACGCCACCTTCGGCAACGGACGGGCCGCGCGCCAGGTCTTCGAGGACATGGTCGACCGGCAGTCCCTGCGGCTGGCCACCCAGCTCGACGCCAGCGAGGCGGATCTGATGCTCATGCTGCCGGAGGACGTCGGGGCCGACGTCGCCGAGGCGGTGCGCACGGAGGCGACGAGCGAGCCGGGCGAGTCCGACGTGCTCGCGCGCCTGCGCGCGATGACCGGCCTGGCGGCGGTCAAGCAGGAGGTCGGCGGCATCGTCGACCTGCTCAACACCTACCGGCAGCGGGCCGCGATGGGCCTGCCGACCCCCGCGGTCAGCCACCACGCGGTGTTCTCCGGACCACCCGGCACCGGCAAGACCACCGTGGCACGTCTCTACGCCGATCTGCTGCGGTCCTTCGGGATCCTTTCCCAGGGCCAGCTCGTCGAAGTGGGCCGTGCCGACCTCGTGGGCCGCTACATCGGCCACACCGCTCAGCTGACCACCGAGAAGTTCGAAGAGGCCGTCGGAGGTGTGCTCTTCATCGACGAGGCGTACACGCTGACGCCCGAGAACTCGCCCCAGGACTTCGGCCGTGAGGCCGTGGACACCCTGCTGAAGCTGATGGAGGACCGGCGGGAGGAGGTCGTCGTGATCGTCGCGGGCTACCCCGCGGAGATGGACCGCTTCCTGGCCTCCAACCCCGGCCTGGCGTCCCGCTTCTCCCGGCAGGTGGTCTTCGAGGACTACTCCACCGACGAGCTGCTGTCCATCATGGCGGAGCAGGCCACGACCGCGGGATACGTGTGCGCCCCGTCCACACGGGAGGCGCTGCGCGCCCACCTCGCCGCCGTGCCCCGCACCCGGTCCTTCGGCAACGCGCGGTTCGCACGCCAGCTGCTGGAGACCATGATGACCCGTCAGGCGGGCCGGCTCGCGTCCCTCGCCGCCCCCGACCTGGAAGCCCTCACCACCCTGCTTCCGGACGATCTGCCCGAGGGGGCACTCGCCCTTCCGCCGGGCGGCGCGTGACGGGACCGGCCGGGAGGGCCGGTCCGGGCCCACGGGGATTCCCGGGGCCCGGACCAGCCGTCGCGACTTCGGCCGTCGCGACTTCGGCCGTCGCGGCGTCCGCCGGAGACAAGTACGGAGCCAGGAACGGACAGAGGCAGGTATGGAGACGGGAGCGGGAACGGCAGCGGGAACGGGCACCGACTCGGGGCCTGTCGCCCGTCGCTCAGCCGCGCCGTCGTCGTAGCCTCTCCAGATCCTCCGCCGCCTCGGGCACTCCGGCGGCCGCGGCCTGTGCGAGCCAGTTCTCGGCCTGCGCCAGGTCCCCGGTGTGCCAGGAGGAGACTCCCAGGTCGTACAGGGCGGCGGGGTCCCCGGACTCGCCGGCCCGGCGGCGCCACAGTGCCGCCTCCGCACGGCTTCCGTCCCGTTCCAGGAGCCGGCCCAGCTCCCTCATGGCGTCGGACCGCCCGGCGGTCGCGGCCTTGCGGTACCAGTGCGCCGCGCCCGCGTCGTCCCCCACCCGCTCCAGCCGTGTGGCCTCCTTGACCATCGCCTCCGGGTCCGAGATGCCCGAGTGCGCCTGGTTGCGGGCCAGCGCGAGACGGCCGACCGTGTGGGTGCCGCGCAGTTCGGGGCGCGGATGGCCCTTGGCGGGCAGGGCCCTGGCGAGATGTTCGTGGATGGTCTGGAGGGTGAGGAACTCCCCGGCCTCGGCGGTCCCGTCCCGCAGGAGAGCGAGCAGTTCGCCGGTGTAGGCCGTGTAGCGCGCGTCGAGGGGAGCGTCGGACGGGCGGTTCGCGGGCGAGGACGCCAGCGTGCAGGTGCCGGCCACCTCCAGCTGACCGGCCACCACCGAGGCGGTACCGGTCATCACACCGATCGCCCGGCCGGAGAAACAGCAGTCCAGGACGAGGACCCGGTTGTCCGCGCGGGCGTTGGCCAGCGTACGGCGCACCAGACTGAACGGCATCGCCGTCCAGGGAACCAGATCCGGCTCGCTGCGGGTGCCGGACAGGGACAGGTACAGCTCGCCGTCCGGGCCGACCAGGCCGTGACCGGCGTAGTAGACGAGCAGCAGGTCCTCGGCCTCCCGGGCGGCGCGGACCAGCCGGGCCCCGATGGACGCGGGGTCGGTCAGCTCGGTGCCCGTCGCCTCGCGCCGCCACGCGCAGTACTGCTCCGGGAGGGCCGTCCCCGCCGGACCGGTCAGCACCCCGGCCAGGTCGGCGACGTTGCGCGCCACGGCCGGCAGGTCCGACAGGCCGGGGTCGGTGAACGTGTCGAAACCCAGCAGCACCGCCCGGGAACGCAAGGGGTCGGGCAGGCGCATTCAGCGCTCCAGGACGCGACGCAGCACGGCTTCCACGTCGGCCTCGGGGGCGTCGCGCAAGGAGATTTTGACGCTCGTCCCGTCGGGACCGGTCACCTCGATGTCCGCGGACGGACGGCGGTGCCTGATCCACACGGACAGCGAGGCCGCCAGCGCGGTGCCGGCTCCCTGGGCGCCGAGGGCCACGATCACGACCTCGGTGAGCCCGCCCATGTGGTCCGGCGGAGCGTCGGGCCGCTCGACGGCCGTCCGCCCGCGGAACCCGTCCTCACGCGACAGCCAGTCGATCAGCCCGGTCAGCTCCTCGGGAGCCGCGTCGCCGGTCAGCCGGATGTACGCCTGCATCGTTCTCCCCGTTCAAGAGGCGGGCGGTCACAGCCCGGGGCCTCGGTGTGCTTCCAGTACGGCCTTCATGTCGGTGAGGGCGTTGGGCACCCCGGCGGCCATCGCCCGCCGGCACCACTGCTCACCGGCGGCCACATCACCCTGCTCGGCCAGGAGGATCCCGAGCAGCGCCATGCAGTTGGCGTTGCCGGCGGCGGACCCCCGGCGCAGCCACATCTCGGCGTCCTCGTGCGCGCCGCGGTCCGTCCGCAGACGGGCCACATGGAACATGCCGAACTCGTTGCCCGCCTGGGCGGCCCGTTCGTACCACCGGTCGGCCGCGTCCCGGTCGCCCTGCCGCTCCTTGAGTTCGCCCATTTTGAGCATGGCCATGTCCTGTCCGGCGGCCGCGGCCCGCTCGTACCAGTGCAGCGCCTCGGTCAGGTCGCCGCGCTTCTCCACCAGATAGGCGAGCCGGAACATCGCATGGTCGATCCTGGCCTCGGCGGCCTCCCGGTACCACCGCTCCGCCTCGGCGAACTCCCCGCGTTTCTCCAGCAGCGTGCCCAGGAAGTCCATCCCCGGCGGCACCCCGGCCTCGGCCGCCCGCCGCAGCCACGGCTCCGCCTCGGCCGGACGCCGCTGCTCCATCAGCAGCATCGCCAGCAGCAGGGCCGAGCGGAGATCGCCGGCCTCGGCCCCCTTCCGGTGCCACTCCTCGGCCGCCGCGGGCCGGCCCCGCTCCTCCATCAGCCGCCCGAGTTCGATCATCGCGGGGGTGTGCCCGAATTCCGCGGCCCATCCGTAGACCGTCTCGGCCTCGGCGGACTCACCGCGGTCCCGCAGCAGGGACCCCAGCAGGGTCAGCAGCTCGTTCGACACCTGGACCGTCTCCTGCGTGGCCGGCTCGTCCGCCTCCACCAGCATCGACACGGCCTCCCGCAGCAGCCGCTCCGCCTCGGCCCGGTCACCGTCCTGCACCGCCAGGTGCGCGAGCTGCCGCATGGCGTCGGCCCGTACCAGCGGCTGTCCCGGGCCCCCCGCCGCCTTCCGCAGCCACTCCCGCGCCTCCTCCGGGCGGCCGCCGCGCACCAGCAGAAGACCCAGCCGGACCATCGCGTAGGAATCGCCCCGGCCGGCCGCCGTGCGGTACCACTCGTGCGCACCCTCCAGATCGCCGTGGGTCTCGCGGAGGTATCCGATCGCGCCGACCGCGTCCACGTTCCCCGCCTCCGCGGACCTGCGGATCCAGTGCTCCGCCTCGGCAGACTCCCCGCGCTCCTCTAGCAGCCCGCCGAGGTGGAGCATCGCCTCGCCGTGCCCGTCAAAGGCGGCCCGCCGGTACCAGCGCTCGGCCCCGGCGGCGTCCCCGCGCTGCCCGGCCAGCACCGCCAGCCGGACCATCGCGTCCGCGTCACCGCGCTCGGCGGCCGCGCGGTCCCGCTGTTCCGCCTGCTCTTCCACCAGTCCGTCCCCCGTTCGTCCGCCGCCCGTACGTCCCGGCGGTCCGGA
This sequence comes from Streptomyces sp. PsTaAH-124, assembly GCF_000373685.1. Classification (NCBI taxonomy): domain Bacteria; kingdom Bacillati; phylum Actinomycetota; class Actinomycetes; order Kitasatosporales; family Streptomycetaceae; genus Streptomyces; species Streptomyces sp. PsTaAH-124. The sequence continues at coordinate 33,912 of NZ_KB892185.1, forward strand.
GACGTCCGTCGGCCGGGCCGGGTGGGGCGGCTGCCCTCTCCCGGGCGTCCGCGGCGGCGCGGGCGGGCCGTCCGGCCTGCCGTGGCTCCTGCCAAGGCGTCGTCCTGCCGTGGCCTCCTCCGACATCCGAGCCACGCCCGAGTCTCGATGACAGCATGTCAGATCCAGGGCCCGCAAGGGGGAGGGGCGGCTGGTGCCCGCCCACCCGGCCGAGGTCCATCGCGCCGAGTTCTCCCGCCGGGCGCCGTCTGCCCGGTCGTCTTCGTCCTCTCGGCGACGGATCGTGGGCAGACCCGCACACCGGGCGCAACGGAGCCCGAGCACGGCCCCGTTCACCTGACGCCGGACCCTGCGCGGCCGCAGGCCGACAGGGACCTCAGAGGGTGACGGTCTTGTACTCGGTGTAGGTGCCGAGGCCGACTGCGCCGAACTCGCGGCCGATGCCGCTGTTCTTGAAGCCGCCGAAGGGGCCGTCGTAGCCGACGGGGGCCCCGTTGATGCCGATGGTGCCGGTGCGGATGCGGCGTGCTACGGCCAGGGCGTGTGCCTCGTCGGCGGACCAGACGCCGCCGGAGAGGCCGTACTCGGAGTCGTTGGCGATGCGGACGGCGTCGTCCTCGTCGTCGTAGGCGATGACGACCAGCACCGGGCCGAAGATCTCCTCCTGGGCGATCCGCATCCGGTTGTCGACGTCGGCGAAGACCGTCGGGGTGACGTAGTTGCCCTGCTCCAGGCCCTCGGGAATCTGCGGGCCGCCGGTGACCAGGCGGGCGCCCTCCTCGATACCGAGCCGGATGTAGCTGCGCACGCGTTCCTGCTGGTCGGGACGGACCAGCGGTCCGAAGAAGGTGTCGGGGTCGCTCGGGTCGCCGACCTTGAGGGACTCCACGAGCTCCTTGAGCGCGGTGACGACCTCCTCGTACGTGTCGCGCGGGGCGAGGACACGGGTCAGCGCGATGCAGGCTTCCGCGTTGTTGAGCAGGGAGGCGAACCGCAGGTCCTTGACGGACTCGGCGATGTCGGCGTCGGGCAGGATGATCGCGGCCGACTTGCCGCCGAGTTCCAGGCTGACCCGCTTGAGCTGTTGCCCCGCGATGGAGGCGATGGCGCGGCCGGCGCCGGTGGAACCGGTGAAGGCGATCTTGTCGACGTCCGGGTGCGACACCAGGTACTCGCTGGTCTCCCGGTCGGCGGGCAGCACGCTGATGACGCCCTCGGGCAGACCCGCCTGTTCCAGCAGCTCGGCCAGGAACCCCATGCTGAGCGAGTTCTCCGGCGAGACCTTGAGGATGACCGTGTTGCCCGCGAGCAGCGCCGGAATGATCTTGCCGTAGGCGGAGGAGGTCGGGGCGTTCCAGGGGATGACAGCGGCGACGACACCGATGGCCTCGCGGCGCACCACGCTGCGGTACGGGGCGCCGGGGGCGGAGGGTGTGAGCGTCTCCTCCCAGCCGAACTCCTCGGCGGCCTTGACGAAGGCGTTGAACTGGGGTGTGAGGCTGGCCTGTAGGCCGGTGTTGAACCAGGACGCGGAGCCCCTCTCGGCGGTGATGAGGGCGGCGAGGGTGTCGTCGTGGGCTTCGCGGATGTCGTTGAAGCGGCGCAGCAGCGCGATGCGTTCGGCGGGGCTGGTGTCGGCCCAGGGGCCCCGGTCGAACGCCGTGCGGGCCGCGGCGACGGCGCGGTCGATGTCGGCGGGCCGGGCCTGTGCTGCGCGGCCGACGACGGAGCGGTCGTGCGGGGAGCGGATGTCGAGCAGGTCCTTCTTGCTGGGCTCGGCCCAGGTGCCGCCGATGAAGAGCTGGTCATAGGTACGCATGTGCTGTTCCTGTTCCGTCGGGCTGTCGTCGTGCGTGCTGCGGCTGTGTCCGTCCGTCAGCAGGGCGGTGAGGGCGGTGGGGCGGGCGGTCACCGGGCGGCAGGCACCGGGAAGGTGGCCGGGGCGGGTGCCGCTTGTCGCTCCTTCGAGGGGCGGATCGCCTCACCTAATAAAACACCGTTGCGCTAATAAGTCAACGCCGGTTCGTTAACGTCGCTCGTGCGGCACGGGAAGGGAGCCTCGCCCTCTCGCGGTGCCGCCGGGGCGGGCGGCCGGCCGCTCGTAAGGCAACACCGTCTCGCTAAGTCGGCTAGACTGGCCGTCATGAGTGAGGTCTTCCAGCGCGCGCGCAGCGCCGAAGCCAAGCAGGCGCGCGAGCTGACGATCCTGAGCGCGGCCCGCGCCCTTGCCGCGGAGCGGGGCGTACGGGACATCACCCTCACCGACATCGCCACGGCCATCGGCATGCACAAGTCCGCCCTGCTGCGCTACTTCGAGACCCGAGAGCAGATCTTCCTCAGTCTTTCGGCCACCGAGTGGCGGATGTGGACCGCGGAGGTGTGCCGCACGCTGGGAAGCGCCGGACGCAGCACACCCCCCGATGTGGCCCGGGTGCTGGCGGCAACCCTGGTGGCGCGTCCGTTGTTCTGCGACCTGCTCGCGCACACCCCTCTCAACCTCGAACGCAACGTCTCGGTCGATGCGGTGAGGTCGTTCAAGACGTCGACACTGCACCAGGTCGACCTGATCAGTACCGAGCTGCGCCGCCTCCTCGGCCTCTCCCGGCAGCAGGCGGTCGACACCGTCGCCACCGCGACCGGCATGGCAGGCGCGCTGTGGCACATGTCCACCCCCGGCGAGCAGGTGCGCGAACTCTACGAGTGCGAACTGAAGGACGCCGTCGTCGACCTGGAACCCCAGCTCCGCCGCATCCTCAGCGCCCTGTTGTCCGGAGCGTGCGGGCAGGTGGCTGCCTGACGTCGGCGGGCGGAACGGAGTGCAGCTTCGAGGTCGCCCGTCGCTGCTGGAGCGTGAGGTCCGCGCCGACCGCGAGACCCTCACCCGCGGCTACGCGGACACCTGCCCCATCTTCTTGCGCCGGGACCCAGCCGCGACCGGACACGAAGACCGGTGACCGGTGACCGGTACGGGTGACGGCCTCGCCCCGAATGCGCGGTCATGACGGCACAGGCCACCAACCGCAGTTGAGGGACAGCACTCGGCTAAGGCACTACGACGGTCAGCGATGTGCCGGTCAGCTGGAACCCGAGCTTCTCGTAGACACGGCGGGCGGGATTCGCATCGCTCACGACGAGCGAGATGTCGGTCAGTCCGTCGGCCGCGGCGGCGCCGAGCACACGGCGCAGCAGGCTGGCGCCGAGGCCCGCGTAGCGTGCTCCGGGCTGGCGGAACACGTCCGCGACCCACGGCAGTCCGTCACGGTCGGTGACAATCGCTCCGGCCACCACGCGGTCCGTCTCGTCCACCACCAAGGCGCTGCACGCAAGGACCGGCCCGAGAACGGAGCCCGCCAGCATGGGTGTCAGGAGCTCGTCGAGCGCTTCCTCGTCGCTGCCGCGATGGTGGTCGGGATGGTCGGCGGGAAAGGCGGCTCGCCATGCCGGAAACACCGCGGCGGCATCGCGGTCGCAGGGGACGGCCCGAAGTCCGTCTCCAAGGGCGTGGGAGGACCAGCCGACCGGGGGCGGACACGCGACCAGGTCTCTCCGCATTTCATGGGCGTGCCGCATCACCCGTGCGCCACGGCGCAGCAGTTGCTCACCCAGCTCCACGGATCCCGACACCGCCCATCCGGACATGCGGGAGACGATGGTTCCGACAGGATCGGGGCCGACCACCTCGGCCAGGTCCGCCCACGGGTGCCCCTCCCGTACACCTTGCAGGTAGGTCAGAACCGGCACACCCTGCCCGTTGGTCAGGGTGTGGCGCTGCTCGTCGTTCTCAGTCACTCTTCGTCCTTGCATGATCATGTCCATCTTGGCGCGGGCATCCTATGGTTCCGTACCTGGTGTCACAACGGAATTTCCGCACTGTGCGGAGCGAACAATTCACCGATGCCCATGAGGTCGAGTGGGCCGTTCCGCATTCACGCTTGGATTTCCCTTCCTGAATTACTGTAGGTGGAGTTTTCTCTGCTTCCGCACCGCTGCTCGATCCGTCGGCCAGGGCAGGAGTGGATAACTCCAAGCGGCGGCCGCAGAGTTGGTGGCTTCCCCCAATGGGGGCGGCCGCCGGACGCTGACTAGCGTCGGAGCCAGGAATCGCCGGGTGTGCCACCGAGGTGTGCTGTGCCACGGGCTCCTGCCCGGCTCTGCGGAATGAGAGTGAGTGTGACGAGCACAGCGGGCACGACGGACCGATTCGTGCGCGGCGGCGGAGTGGCGCCGGTGCTGACCGCCGCCTTCCTGTGGGGCACGGTCGGACCCGCGCAGATCCTGGCCGCGAGCAGCGCGTCTCCGGTGTCGATCGGCGGGTTCCGGATGCTTGTCGGCGGTCTCGTCCTGGGGCTGTTCACCGCACGACGGGCCGGGATGCGTACCTTGGTGCGGCGGCGGACGCGCGGCTGGACGGCGGTGAGCATCCTGGTCACCGCGGCCTTCCAGGTGTGCTTCCTGGAGGCGGTGGCGCGCTGCGGCGCCGCCCTGGCGACCGCCGTCGCCTTCGGCACCGTACCGGTGGTGTCGGGGGTGTGCGGGCGCGTCCTGGCAGGTGAGCGGCTGAGCCGCGTGTGGGCGTGCGGGACCGCGTGCGCCGTCGGCGGCATCGCCCTGCTCCTCGTTCCGGCCCACGGACGGCCGACCGACAGCGCGGGCGTGCTCCTCGCCATGGTGGCCGGGGCCAGTTTCGGGGTGTACATCGCGGCGACCAAGCAGTTGGGGGAACGCGGCGGGGACACCACTGCCGCCGCCCCGACAAGTGTGTTCGTGGCCGGTCTGCTGGTACTGCCGTGGGCCCTGGCCCACTCGGACGGGCTCGGCGAACCGCGGGCGCTGGTCCTGATCGGCTGGCTGGCCCTGGCCACGACCGCCCTGGGCTATCTCCTGTTCACCTGGGGGGTGACGCGGATCAGCGGGGCGACCGTCGGCACCCTCAGCCTGGCGGAGCCGCTGGTCGCCACCCTGCTCGGGGTGCTCCTGCTCGGGGAACGACTCGGTGCACCGGCGATCGTCGGCGCGGTGCTTCTGCTCGGCGGGCTCGTCCTGGTCTCCGTACCGGCCCGGTGGGGCCGTGCGGGTGAGGCGTCCCGGGAGTGACCGCGCCGGCCTTCACCCGGCGACGGAAGGACGCTTCCCGCGCCGCCCGGAGGGGGGCGGCGCGGAATGCGTCAGGAGGGGGCGGACGCGGAAGGCCGTCCAGCGGCTCCCCGGCAGCCGTTCAGCGACGCGCGACACGTGCCTCACGGGTGGCGGGGTCAGCATGTCCCGGCGTCCGGTCAGCGATTCCTGGTATCCGGTCAGCGGTCCCGATAGGACGACATGGCCTCGTTCACCCGGTGCGAGAAGAACAGCGGGCCGATGGCGTCCGCCCACGCCATGCCCTCCAGGGTCAACCGCAGTCGCCCGCCGTCCTCCCGCACCCAGTCGCGCCCGGTGACGAGAGCGAACTGAGCGGGGAAGTCGTCCTGCGGGAGGCTGCCGAACAGGTCCGCGTAGCGGTCCACGCGAAGGCCGTCCGCCTCCAGCAGCATGCTCAGGACGTACATGCGGCGCCGCTCGTCGTCGTCCATGCGGAACGACCACTGGGCGCGCCGGAAGTCGTCGGTCGGCGTGGCGATGTAGTCGTCGATGATGCGCCGGACCTCCGGCACGGCGACGGCGTAGTCGGTCGTGTAATGCAGGTCCGTCGTGAACGACCGTGCTCCGACGCCCAGTCCGACCATCCCGGCCTGCTGGTTGTACTCGCTGATGTTGCTGTCGTCCGCCCCGTCGACCGCCGCGGTGCCGATCCGGCTGAACACCCGCATGGACGTCTGCCGGTAGCCGGCGGCGAGCAGGTGGTCACGTCCGAAGCGGTACAGGCGCAACCGCTGCTCGTCCCAACTCTCCCCGCTCTTGTCGTGCTTGGCCATGAGGCCGGTCAACGGCCGCACGTACAGGGGGTAGAGGTAGATCTCCTCCGGTTCCCAGCTCAGCGCCGCGTCCAGGGACACCTGGAAGGACTGCTCCGTCTGGCCGTCGATGCCGTAGATGAGGTCGATGTTGAGGATGGGGAAGGCGGCCTCCTTCAGCCGGGAGAGCGCGGCGTCCACCTCCGCACGCTTCTGCGGCCGTATCGCGGCTCGTGCCTCCTCCTCCACGAAACTCTGCACACCGATGCTGAGCCGGGTCGCGCCGCGCCGCGCGAGAAGCGCGATGCGGTCCGCGGTCGCGGTGGCGGGAGAGGTCTCGACCGACCACGGCACCGCCGCCAGATCCGCACCCATCACGTTCTCGCAGATGTCGCACAGCCGGCGCAGCTCGTCGGCGGTGAGATACGTCGGAGTGCCGCCGCCGAACGCGGCGAGGGTGAAGCGCGGTGAGCCGTTGGCGTCCAGCGCCTCCCGGGTCGCGGCCGCCTGCCGCTCCAGCGTGTCCAGGAAGCCGCGGGTCACGTCCTCGGGCGCCCCGGTACGGGTGAAGAGGTTGCAGAAACCGCAACGCATCTCACAGAAAGGGATGTGGACGTAGAGGGAGAGCGCGTCCAGCCGCTCACCGGCCCACACGTCGGTGAGGAGCGGCCGTTCCTCACCCAGCCGGTACGCCTTCTGGTGCGGGTAGGCGTACACGTACTGCTTGTACGGGGTCGTCGGCTCGTCGGGGGCGGAGCGGGAGATCCGGAGCGGTAACGAGGTTGCCACTTGAGCGATGCTTCCTTCCGGGGTCGAGATCGGGACCGGGATCGGGAGGCGATCCCGTCCGATGGTCGCGCCAAGTGACAGCATGCTCGACACAGGGTGACGGAATACATGAGGTGATCCACCGAAGTAATTGGCTTTTCCTTTACCGAAGTTGGCACCTTCAGCGCCTTGCCCGGAAACATCTGGCATGACATGGCGGGGCCCCGTACGGACGGCAGGAACCGGGAATCCCTGGAATCCGCACGGCTGTTGAGATACGTATGTCGTCCATGAAGCGACTTCTGCTGGCCGCTGGCGGGGGCGGGGACGCCATCACGACAGCGATGGTGCACGCCGCCCTCCACGGCCCCGACGAACCCGCGCTGATCCTCACCTACGCCTGGGAGCGGCTGGTGGTCGATCCGGTTCCGGGCCCACGCCGACCGTCCGACTTCACCGGCACCGTCCCCGCAGGCCCTACGCTGCGCCTGGTCACCCCGGACTCCGCGCCCCGGCCACCGGCCGGCTCGCTGCTGCCCCGGCTCGCCGCGGATCTGCGTACGGAACTGGGGCTGCTCGACCCGTACGGCGGGGCGGTGGGGCTCGCCCGGCAGATCACGGAGGCCGCCGCGTACTGCGGAGCGGACCACGTCGACGTCGTGGACGTCGGGGGAGACGTCCTGGCCGACGGCACCGAGCCCACCCTGCGCAGCCCGCTCGGCGACGCGCTCGCCCTCGCCGCCTGCGCGCACGCCTCGCTCTCCACCTCGGTGCACATCGCCGGGCCGGGGCTCGACTCGGAGGTCCCCGAAGCGACCCTGCTGCCCACGCTCGGAGCACCGCTGCGCACCCTGACCGCCGCCGACACCCAGGTCGTGGAGCGCGTCTTCGACTGGCACCCGTCGGAGGCGAGCGCCCTGCTGGTCGCCGCGGCACGGGGCATCCGCGGGATCTGCGGAACACGCGACGCCCCCGAACCCGTCACCCTCACCGACGCCAGCCCCGGCATCTACCGGCTCACCCTGACACGCGCCCTGCAACTCAACCCGCTGGCAAGGGCGTTGGCAGACACCACGGACCTCGACGCGGCAGAACGGGCCAGCCTCCAGGTGTGCGGCTTCTCCGAGATCGCCCGGGAACGCGCACGGGCGGCCGCCCCACACCAGGACACCCCCTCCCCCCGTCCCTCCGACGGCAACATCCCCCTCCCCGAGCGCTTCGCACACTGGGAGCAGTCGACCGCCCGCCGCGGAATCACCTACGTCACGACCCGCCGCATCACCGAGGAACTGGCGCTGCTCCCACCCCAGTCGGCAGAACTACGCGCCCACCTCCTCGCGACCTCCCCGCCCCGCCAGGCACCGCCGCTGTGGCGGCTCTACCCGACAGAGCGGTGAGACGACCAGCGGCTCCGGAAGCGGCGACGGTCCCTGTCGTTGTCGGTGCGGGCCGTCACCGAGTGCGTGCCCGCCCCGCGGGAAGCCGCCGAGGAACCGGCGGCGGTCGGCCGATCCCCCCTCGCGCGCACGGGATGGCTTGCTCACCTGACATCGCCACAACCTGGGCGCGGACGTCGTCGGCTACCTGGCCGACGGCCGCAAGCTGGTGATCCAGTGCAAGAAACACGCGCCGTGTCGGAGCGTGGGCTCGCAGGACATGCAGAAGTTGGTCGGCACCGCCCGCCTCGAACACGGCGCCGATGTGGCGTACGTGCCTGTCACCGGCGTGGCCTACTCCTACGTAAAGCCTGACCAAGTGAGTCACACCCTGCGAACCGCCCTCGGTGACCGGGAGGTGATCGACAAGGCGACGGGCAACCCAAGCAAGATCGCCAAGAGGTAGCTCCTCTCATCCTGGGTCGCGCCCCGGGTCGCATCGCTCCTCACCGGCGCGGGCCTTGAGTATCGCCGTGCAGCAAGTTCGGCGCGTCTACCTCCGACAGCGGCCGCCGAGGACGTTCTCGACGCGATCGACACCCTCGCCGGGGCCCTGGGCAGTGTTGGGGCGGAACTGGCGCAGGCCCTCACCGCCGTGGCAGCCGCGACCGACGGCGCCCGTCGGGTCCTGGGCATCGGCACCGACTGTCAGGCCCCGGAGTCGGCCGCCGCCGCGGCGACGGTGTCCCCGGCCCGTAGATCGCCGAAGCGGCGTGGCCTCGGGCCGGGCTTCCAGGACATTCGTACGGGCTCCTGAGCGCCAGTCTCTCCAGAGGGCTTGTGGTTCAGGCAGCGGCGGGGGTGAGGAGGTCGGCGGCAACCAGTCCGGCCTCCATGCGGCGTGTGGCGGCCGCGCACAGGGCCTCGGGCATGGTGAGCAGGTGTCCGGCTGTGTCGGCGGTGCGGATCAACTCCAGCCGGTCGTCTTCGAAAAGGACCCGGGCACCTCCAGCCGCCTCCACCCGCCCCAGCGCCCGAAGTTCCGCGAGCTGCTGACCTACGCGCGGCCGGGCGACACCGTGCACATTTCCGAGATGTTCCGCCTCGTGCGCGGCAACCAGCACATCCTCGGCGTGCTCGACCTGCGCCTGACCAGTGTGCTGCTCATGTCCGGGGGGCTACGTGGGCGGCGTGGTCGCCCTCAGCAGTTCGGGAGAGACGGTGCGGCTGTCCGCGCTGCGGTTTCTGGCCAGGGTAAGGGCAGGGCTCAAGAGCCTGCTGGGCATGCACGTACTCGTCGTCGGGAGCGACCTGGGAACCGAGGTGGGGACCGGTCGCGGCGCGGGTGCGCGTGAGGGCCACGGTGCGCAGCCCGGACGCCCGCTCGTGGGCCCAGAGGTTCGCCTCCCGCCGCCGGGTCATCACTACGTGTCCGCCGAGCAGGACCGCGACGAAGACGATCAGCAGCACTTGCGGGAAGCGGTCGATCATCTGCCACTGGATCATGCGTTGGTCCGCCGCCGTTGCGTCCCGGACCCGCCGCACCACCCATGAGGGCCCGTTCAGCAGAATCACCGACGCGGTGACGAGGGTTGCCATCAGCGGGAGGGTCACCACACCGAGCAGCACCGCGCGGACTGCGAGCCGCCACAGCGCGGGCCGCCCGTCGCCCTCGACAGGCGCCAGCTTCAGCAGGAGGAGCCGCTTGCCCGGGGTCGTCCTGGTCAGCCAGGGCAGTGCGACGAACCACACGGCGAAGACCGCGACCATCACCCGGGGTACGGAACGGAATGCGCTGTACACGTCGTCTGCCGTGGCCAGAGCCCCGAGGACGGCGACGGCCGAGACCCCGATCAGGTCGACCAGCAGCGCCGCCAAGCGCCGTCCGGGCGTGATGGGCCGACGGGCCAGCGTCGCGTCGTCCGGTGTCTCCCCCGTCGGCAGCAGCCGGGCCAGCGGTCCGGCCATGTACCAGCCCAGGAGCGCTCCCCCGGTGTTGAGCAGCAGGTCGTCGACATCGAACAGCCGGTACGGGCACGGGTAGGTGCCCCATAGCGCGGTGCCCTGCGTGACCTCGAAGAACAGGGAGGCGCCGAAGCCGGCGACGATCGCGGCGGTGACGCCGCGCCGCAGGTGGTAGCGGACGAAGACGCCCAGGGGGAGCAGCAGGGCCAGATTCAGGACCGCGCCGCTGACCGCGGGGTTGTGGAGCACCAGCGCGTTCAGCGTGACCTTGTGGTGCGCCTCCTTCCAGATGTCGCTGAAGGTGTTTCCCGGGGCCCACTGCGGGTGGGCGACCGCCGCGAACCTCTTGCACATGTCCGCCGTACGCGTCGGCAGCGGTACGAGCGTCATGCACAGGGCCGTGATCGCGTAGTAGAGGAAGCCGAGGAGCGACAGGACGCGCCATTGCGGCATGGTGCCGTGGCGGCGGTACAGAACGACCGCTGTCGGGAGGAACAGCATCAGCGCGAGGAGCGGGAAGAGCGCTGCCGCTGTCTTCATCGGCAACAGGTAGGCGGAAGTCATACTCGGAACTATACACACCACGTATACATGCAGTGTATAGCTGCTTGGGCTACTGATTCGCCTGAAATATGGGTGATTGGATGCCTGCGGTTGTCGGGGGTGGCGGTGACGGGCGGGGGACGCATCGGCACGCGTGCCGACGCCGATGCCCGCGTCGAGGGCCGTCGGGACTGCCGGGCGCAGGAGGCACCGGCCCCAACGCCCGGGTGGCTGCGGCCGCAGCCGGCTGTCTCCACCGGGCCCAAGTAATTCCGTGCCATCGCGACCCGGGCCGGAGTGCTTGGCCGCGACCGGAACGCATCCGGGGCCGGTGCGCACTCTGGTGCGCACCCGGATCGATCGTGCGCACCGGGGGACATGGACGGACGGCGTCGCCGGCATGGGGGTGCGGACGGCGGCCGGGACAGGTGTCCCGGCCGCTGGTGCGCCTTTCAGGCTGGAGTTACTGCCCCTCAATTCGTGATGTCGTCATGGCGGGGCGGGCACGAGTCCGGTGCCTGCGAGGCAGCCTTCGAGGACGTCGTGGCGGTACTGGAGCCGGCCCGGCCGCAGCCACGACAACACCGCCGCCCGTCACGACCACATCCTGGCCCACCTGCGCGCCGCCGACCTCGGCTTCCGTGGCCTAGACAACGACGTACGCGTCCCCGTGATCGTCACCGGCTGCGCAGCAGGCCGCCCCTACAAGCTCACCCCAGGCCAGAGGCCGGCGACGAGGTGGCCGAGCGGACCTGTGCCATGGTCGACGACGAGCTGAAAGCCGGCATCTCCTTGATGAACGCCCTTCAAAGGAACCCTCGCGGAGGCAGATGCATCTCTTTGTCCAGGCAGCAGGAGCGGTGGCACCGTGCCTCCGTAACGGACGCTTTCCTAGGGGGAGTCCTCGTGACATGGCGGACAGCGGCAGTCTCGGCTATCAGCCTGACGGTGATGGTAGCTGCGGTAGCGTGCGGTCCGGCGCATCAAGACGGCGGAAAACCGGGCACCGGGCCGTCGTCGCCGGCGGTGGTGCCAACGCCCGTTCCGGCGCGGACGAGTACGCCCTCCCGGGCGTCAGCGGGTACCGCGTGCGGCACTGAACATCTGCGATGGAAGCTGACACGTCTCGCCGCCCCCTCGGCCAAGGAGCCGACGGCCCTGCTCAGCGCGACCAACACCGGCGCCACGGCCTGCGCCTTCGACGGTTACCCGTATGTGGAGGTGACTCTGGGCAAGGGTCCGGCGGCGGAGGCGAAGCCGAAGACAACAACGCCGGTCCGCCTGCGGGTGAATCGCGGCCGCACGGTCGAGGTCCCGCTCTTCTACCCCGCTCAGCCCCTGCGCGACGGATACTGCGCCATACCGGTTGATGAGGACCCGAGGATCACGGTGCAGCCGCCGCACCCGGCGCGCAGCGACTACGGCACCTTGGTGCACATGTCCGATACACACGGCCGGCGGGTACGTGCGACGGTGTGCGACACCATCCACATGGGCTCGCCCCGGCTGCGCCCGACTGGGTGAGCCGATCGCCGCGATAGTGGCGTGCGCGTGGCGATCGTGTGTGCGATGCTGAGCGCCGCGACGCTGACCACTGTCGCTGGGATCCGCCTCATGGCGGCACGGGGAACGCATCGGGGGGTGCGCGGTGATTTTGACCGGACAAGAAAGCGATACGCCCGCGGTCGGCGCAGAGGCAGACCGCAGCGCTCGCCGCTGCGTGCGCGGTAGCGCTGTTCGGAGTGATGCCCGGGTCGAGACCGGCGTTCCTGTTCCGACAGGCGGCTTCCTGCTGTTGCTCTCATAGCGGCGGATCCGTCTCCGTAGGCTCGGAGGACTCCGGTACGCGTGATTCCCCCGTAGGCCAGGCGAGCTTTCGCGGGTCGCGGTAACTCGCGTGACTGCAGGGGTGACTTTCCTGGGCGCGGAGACCCGGCCCCGCCTTCGGCGGCGGCCGCCACCCTCACGCATGTCGCGGGCCCCTGGCCCGCCCTCAGGCATGCTCACTCTGGAGTACATCTACTTGTATACCCGACGAATACGTTACGGGGCTGTTGTCGCACTGGCCGCCGCCCTGCTGCTGGGCAACGCTGCGGCGGCCCAAGCCGGTCCGACGCCAACGCCCTTGCGTCCGGCGACCACCAAGCAGGCGCCCAGTGGCAAAACCACTCCCACGCCGGCACGGGCCATGCCCGCCGCCGGTGATGGCGAAGACGGCAGTTGGACGGTGCAGGACGCCATTCGGTTCTGGACGCCCGAGCGCATCGCCTCAGCCACCGATCCCTCGGGTCGCGACGCGCAGCCTCAGGGCTGGACAGCGCCACACACGAAGCAGTCCCTGACCGCGACCGACGGTGAGCACTTCGACGGCATCAAGTCCGTGGGCACGCTCTTCAGCCAGAGCAAGGACATGAAGGCCCACTACTGCAGCGCGAGTGTGGTCAACAGTGGAGGGCACAACCTCATCCTCACCGCCGGTCACTGCCTCGGCGATAAAGCCGCGTTCGTACCCAAGTACGATGACACGAAGTCAGCGGGCGACCAGCCGTACGGCATCTGGCCGGTCAAGGAGTGGTTCCGCGATTCGCAGTACGCCTCAGACCGCAGCGCCAAATCCGACCTGGACTTCTCCTTCGCAAGCCTGAAGGAGGACGGTGGACGCCAGGTCCAGGACGTTGTGGGTGCCAACAAGCTGGCCCGAACCCCGGGGTTCGTCAACCAGGTGACTGTCATCGGCTATCCGAGCGTCGCACACAACACTCAGGACCGCGCGTTCCGCTGCCGCGACATCTGGACGACCCCCCTGCCCGCCTACAACCAGATGCAGATCGACTGCGGCGGCATGTGGGGAGGAGTCTCCGGCGGACCGTGGTTCTCCAAGTTCGACTCCTCGGGTGAAACCGGCGAGATCATCGGCAATGTCGGCGGCTTCATGGGGGGCGGCCCCGATGTGCCCTCCAGCAGCCCGCTGTACAACAGGATCACCTACAGCCCTCTGCACGGCGACCGATTCTTCCAGCTCTACGACGACGCCCAGCAGGGCCTGCACACCGACCACGGCCCCTACCACCAGCCGGCCCTCCCCTATTCCATGGGTGACGGCAACACCTGGAAACACGCCCAGCAGATGGCCGCCGGCGATTTCAACGGAGCCGGCCACAGCGACCTGCTCGTGGTGTGGACCGACGGCGAGGCGACCCTCTACACCAACGACGGCCAAGGCCACTTCATCACCGAACGCCAGTTGCTGGCCCCGAACTCGACCTGGTCACACGCGCAGACCATCACCGCGGGTGACTTCACCGGATCGAACCAGTTCGACCTCATGGTTCGCTGGTCTGACGGCGAGGTCACCCTCTACGGGGACATCGGCACCAACGGCCTCAACGTGCCCGGCACCCAGTTGGCCGCACCCCACACCATCTGGGAGCACGCCACCCAGATCGCCGCAGGCCGCTTCATCGCCTCGACCTACGTCACGGACCTGATGGTGCGCTGGTCCGACGGCGAACTCACCCTCTACACCAACGTGGGCGCCGGAGGCTTCGGACAGGAACACAAACTCCAGGACCCCAACTCGATCTGGACCCAAGCCACCCTGCTGACCGCCGGCGAGTACTCCGGCAACCAGAAATGGGACCTGATGGTGCAGTGGTCGGACGGCGAAATCGACAACTACGTCGGTACCACCACCTCCGCCCTCGGCACCGAAGCGCGCATCCAGAATCCCAACGACCTGTGGACCCACAACGCAGTCATGACGACCGGATCCTTCACCACTAACCACCGCACCGACGATCTCATCATCCGCTGGTCCGACGGCGAGACCACGATGTACGCCGACACCGGCAGCAAGACCCTCGGTACCGAGCACAACCTGGTGCCTCACGCCTGAGGTAACCGACCCCGACACCACGGACACGGAATGGCCAGGCAACCCGCCTGGCCGTTCCTGCACGACGCCACCAGCCACACCCGGCGCCGGCCGCATGTGCCGGCCAGGTGGGCCGCTCCGTCCCGCTGCCCCCGTCGCACCGCGGCGCTCCAGCGCACGCGTATCACCGCACGCCCCAACGCATCCGGCCCCGCTGATCGGCGAACATTCGATGACGCTCGAGCGCGGCACCGCCCGACTCTTCACATTTACTTGACGACCACTCAAGCGGCTCATGATTGTCGTGCTCATGTTGCTCCCAGTGGGCAGCGCAGGGGAGGGAAAAATTGATGAATGCCACGCTGGCGCGCACCTGCACAGCCGCCGCGCTGACCACGCTTCTCGTCGTCGGAGCTGGGGGAGTGGGAACTGCTTTCGCAGCGGACGCCCCGTCGGTGTCGGACACCTCATCGGAGGTCAATGCCCACCTGGACGGCAACCCGATTCCTCAGACGCCGGACGACATCGACGCGGTGGACCCCGGAGCGGACTCGGACAACGCCAACCACCCGGTGAATCCGGACGGCTGCACGCCCGACCCGGGCGTCTCCTTCTCCAGCGTCAAGAGCACGTTTGTCGGTGACAAGAGCAAGACCGTCTACGGACAGTCCGGCGTCACGCTCTCGGTGGCCAAGGGGCACATTTGGACCGGCACGCCGGCACGGTGACAGCCGCGGTCAAACTGAAGGAGACCATCCTCGCTGCCTCTGCCGAGGAGTCCATCAGCGGCTCGATCTCCTAATGAGATGGCCTCCTAGAACGAGGTGGCCACGCGCACGAGATCGGCCACCGGCCGTGACCGGCTCTCCGGCAGCCAGGCGAGCACCGTCGTCACGGGCGGCGCGTCCGTCACCGGCACGGCGACCAGGTCCCGCCGCAGGTCGACGGCGGCCGAGGTGGGCAGGACCACGGTGGCCCGGCCGAGCGCGATCAGCTGGAAGAGCTGGGTCAGGTTCCGCACTGCGACCCCGGGGCCCTCGGGGCAGCTGCCGTCGGGGGCGGGCCAGCGCGCCGGGGGAGGTCCGGGCGCGGCCGTCACCTCGGCCTGCCGTACCGCCGTCCGGCCGGCCAGCATGTGGTCGCCGGGCAGGACCGCCACCTGCCCCTCGGTCAGCAACGCCTCCGTGTCGAGTCCGGTGACGGCGTCGAACGGCAGATGCAGCAGCGCCACGTCCGCCCGCCCCGCGCACAGCAGCTCCCGCTGTTCGTGCGCCTCGCACAGCAGCAGGTCGACCGGGCACGCGCCGGGATCCGCACCGTACGCGTCGAGCACCTTGGCCAGCAGCTCACCCGCCGTACCGGCCTTGACCGCCAGGGCGATACGCGGTCGTCGCTCGGCCGCTTCCCGGGTACGGCGCTCGGCGGCCTCCGCCGCCGCGAGGATCGCCCGCGCCTCCGTCAGCAGTACCGCTCCCGCATCGGTCAGTCCGACCCGGCGGCTGGACCGCTCCAGCAGCAGCACGCCGAGTCGTCCCTCCAGGCCGGCGAGCGCACGCGACAGCGCTGGCTGGGCGATCCCCAGCCGCTCAGCCGCTCTGCCGAAGTGCAGTTCCTCCGCGACCGCGACGAAGTACCGCAGCTCACGCATCTCCATGTCGGCACCGTAACCCGCCCGGACCGCGACCGATGCCGCGAAGGCATCGTTGCCAGACCCGTACGGTGTTGGTCCCCGGCCCCCGGCCGCCGATGCTGGCGGACATGAGCGAACAGACGATCGCGCTGGTCACCGGCGCGAACAAGGGAATCGGGTACGAGATCGCAGCGGGCCTCGGCGCGCTCGGCTGGAGCGTAGGTATCGGCGCCAGGGACCCGGAGCGCGGTGCGCGGGCCGCCGCGGCGCTGTGCGCGAAGGGGATCGACGCCTTCGCCGTCCCGCTCGACGTCACCGACGACGCCGACGTGAGCGCCGCCGCCCGGCTCGTGGAGGAGCGCGCAGGCCGGCTCGACGTACTCGTCAACAATGCCGGTGCGGCGGGCGGTTGGCCCGACGAGCCGACGTCGCTCGATCCCGCCGCCCTCCTGCGGCTGGTCGACACCAATGTGGTCGGGGTCATCCGGGTCACCAACGCGATGCTGCCCCTGCTGCGCCGCTCCGCGCATCCGCGGATCGTCAACCAGTCCAGCCACGTCGGCTCCCTGACCTTGCAGACCGATCCCGGCACCGACCTCGGGGGCATCAGCGGGGGCTACGCGCCGACGAAGACCTTCCTCAACGCGGTCACCGTCCAGTACGCCGCCGAACTGCGCGGCACCCCGGTCCTCGTCAACAACGCCTGCCCCGGCTATGTGGCCACCGACCTGAACGGCTTCAGCGGCACCCGTACCCCCGAGGAGGGCGCTCGGGTCGCGATCAGGCTGGCGACCCTCCCCGATGACGGGCCGACCGGGGGCCTTTTCGACGACGAGGGCCCCGTGCCATGGTGAACCGGCGCACGGGCCGCCGCACAGGAAGCCGATCGTGCTCAAGACGGGGTGCCGTCACAGCGGCGGGCCGTGCCGTTGCCGCGGGGAGCGGGACGTCGCCGGGTGATGCGGCCGGACCGTCCCGCACGCCCGGGGACGGTGCCCGGACCCGACCTACGGGTCCGTGCGCACGGATGCGAGGTTCGGGTGAGCGGCCGGTGACGCCTCTCCTTCACACGGGCCGCCCTGGACCCCGACCGCAGTACCGCTGGAGCGGCAGGAACGCGATCACCAGCGGCAGCAGGAAGCTGTTCCAGATCGCCGCGGAACAGGAAGGTCGTCACATACCCGGAGGCGATCATCCTGGGCCCGGACCGAGAGGAAGCTCCGCAGCCCGTTCGGTCGACTCGGTCCACGAGCGTCACGTGCGATTCGTGCATGAGCGCACTGGTGACGGAGCCGCCCCGTGAGGTGAGGCGGTGGAAGGATGTGGCCACGTTCTTCGCGGGATTCTGGTGGACGGCCAGGTCTCCGAGGATCTCTCGGTCGTTGAAGTCCTGACCGCTTGGAGTGGTGCTGTAGTCGCGTTCGATCCGCGGGTGCAGGGCGTCGGTGATGAAGTCCAGGAACATGTCGGCGCGGCTGTCGCCCAGTTCGGCGCCACGCCCGGTGCCCTAGTGGGCGACCAGCTCGGCCCGGCGTTCCGCGTCATTGTCCCCGCCGGAATCCGGGACCACCGCGGCAGCCGCTTGAGGGGCGGTACCTTCGAGGGCAGCCCGTACCGGGCCAGCCCTGTCATCCGCGCGGCCGGGACGCGTCCGACGGGGACCGCGCCGGCACCCAGCCTTCGCGCACGCAGTCCAAGGCGAGTTCCACAGCCTTGCCGGACACGTCCACTGGGTGGGCGTCGATGGTGCGTCAGGCGATGACAGTGCGGTAGTCGCGGTCCTTCGGCTGCGGGGCGATCAACGGCCTTGGTGTCCTTGCCGGATGTCCATGCTCGACCGGGCCCGCGGCGCGGGCGCGTTGCGTCCCCGCGCCGCGAGCCAGATACGTGTCGAAGGAGCGCTCAGTGGATCTTGATGACGAAAGTCCCTCGCCCGGCCCCGGAGGTTGACGAGGGGCTTCGGCGTGCCGCTACAGGCTCAGCCGGTGCACGCCATGGTGGCGTCCTGGGAATCCGGGGTGTTCCGGGTACAGGTGTGCTGAGGGGATTGCAGGTCCCTGACATGGGTCTGCCAGACGGCGCCCTGCCATTTGGCCTGCGGGGCGTCGGCGTTGTCGAGGAGCCGGGGGTAGCGCAACACTTCCCACGACGGGAACTTGTCCTTCGTCGTCGTGATGTCGAAGCCGGTGAAGGACTTGTTCTTGTCGTCGTACCCGTGCGGAGTCAGGTACCACGTCGCGTTGATCCGGCCGAGGTCTCCGAACTGGTAGCCCGTGACGCCGACGAAGGAGTTGACCGCCGAGATCGATACCTTGATGCCCCCGCCGCCGGTGGGCTCGACCCAGTATTCATTCTGGGGGATGGGGTCATCCTGGACGACTTCGGCGTGTGCGGTGCGGACGAGGGGCTTGGCGTCGCGGCATCCGTTCAGCGTGGAGCTGGGGTCATGGACGCAGGAGTGTTCGACGTAGACGCCGACGCGGCCCGTTTCGGTGTCCCACGCGACGGTCACCTTGGATTCGGCGGCCGGGTCGGTGCTCCACTGGCGGTGGTTGCCGATGATGTCGTTCACCGGATTGTTGTCGGTGGCGATGTAGCCGCGTACGACGACGATCCCCCGGTCTCCTCCCAGGGGCAGCAGGTTCGCGGCCTCCTGCAGACCCCCCTCACGTGTGCTGCTGTTGGGGGTGAGGTACAGGTCGCGTGCCTGCACGTACTGCGGGTTGGGAGTCTCCTCGGGAGACCACGCGATGGGGCCGTGCTTGAACATCTGGCTGACGCCCTTGACGCCCGGAACCTGGACTTCGTCGCTGATGGGGTAGCCGTAGCGGCCGGTCTCCCACTGGGCCTGTCCCCAGCGTTCGCCGATGCGACCCCAGACAGGGTGCGCGCCGGTGTCGGGGGACCAGTAGACCGAGCCGCCCTGGAAGACCTGGCGTACGCCCTTGCCGTCGGGAAGCCGGACTTCGTCGCTGGTGGGATAGCCGAGACTGCCGCCTTCCCAGCCGAGCTGCCCCCACTTGTCGCCGATGAGGCCCCAGATCGCGTGGGCCCCGCTGTTGGGGCTCCAGTAGATCGAGCCATGCTCGAAGACCTGGCGGGCGCCCCCGCCCTTGGAGACCGGGATCTCGTCGGACTTCGGACAGCCCAGGGAGGCCTGCACGCCCGGCGTCTGCGTGTATTCGGTCCAGATGGCCCCGTCGACCGAGTGGCCCTCGTTACAGAAGACCTGAGCCGATGCAGGAGCGGCCTGAACGCCCAGCAGAAGCAGGGCACTTGAGGCTGTGAGGGCGAGAAGCTGGGATGCTCTTGCTCTGATCATGCCGAACAGTCTCCACGCCTTTAGGCGGTCCGGACAATGAGACAAAGTGTCCGAACGGGTGACGGGCCGGGTACGAGCGCACGCTGCGTGGCCGCGTCGTCGCCGTTGATCTGAAGGCGGAAAACACCGGGCAGGAACCTGCGGCCTGTCACGACAGCGTCCCGCGGACCGCAGCCAGGCCGCCCAGCACGTGGGCGGCCTCGGCTCGGACCACCGCCGCCATCGCGGCGGTACAGGCCTGGGAGAGGGCGGCGCGTACCCATGGCCATGAGCGCGGCGCTGGCGGGGAGTTGTTGCTCGGCCCGGTACTCTGCGGCCGTCGTGCCTTGGGCGCGCGCGGCGTGCAGGGGTCCTTCGAGGCGCGCTGATACGGATGGTGTAGTTCTTCCCGAGGAAGCTGACCGAGTGCACCTCTTCGATGTGGTGTCGGCGATGAAGGTATTTCCGCGCTCCGTAGTCACACATGGCATGTCGGTATACGACTGTCGGGCCATGAAAGAACGGAGCGTGCGAACGGCATCAAAGGAGTTCGGTATCAACGGAGTTGATACCGAACAGCTCGTCCTGGTTGCTCGGTACTGAAGGTCTGTCGGACTCCGATGCAGAGCCGGTCGGCACCGGAGCGACATAAGGTCTCAGGAAAGCGACCAGGGACTCTTCTCGCACAAGTACGGAGCGATTCTCCCCGAGCAGTTCGCCCAACCTTGGTAGGGCCGCGCTACGGTGCTCTTCTTATTACAAGAGCTGGCACGGCTGCGAGTCCGATATGCCAGGCCGGACAGTACCACTAAGTTTGCTAAGAATTGACAGAGCATCAGGGCTACGGGAACTCGAAGGTGGGGGCCTTCCACCAGCTAGCCACAGGAATTCGCGGAGCGAATTTCTGCAGCCCGGATTGCGGAGCAATCCGGGCTTGGGCCAACGGAGTTGGCCC